>NZ_JBIBVX010000009.1:0-350765 GCF_043080745.1 Streptomyces sp. NPDC014995 | reverse complement strand
GTTGATAGGCCGGATCTGGAAGCACGGTAACGTGTGGAGGTGACCGGTACTAATAGGCCGAGGGCTTGTCCTCAGTTGCTCGCGTCCACTGTGTTGGTTCTGAAACCACGAACAGCCCCGCACGTCCAGGGTTTTCTGGAGTGTGGTGTGGCGTTCACAGTTTCATAGTGTTTCGGTGGTTATAGCGTGAGGGAAACGCCCGGTTACATTCCGAACCCGGAAGCTAAGCCTTACAGCGCCGATGGTACTGCAGGGGGGACCCTGTGGGAGAGTAGGACGCCGCCGAACAAATATTGGGGAAGCCCCCGCACCGTATGGTGCGGGGGTTTTCTGCGTTCGGGGCCTGTATGAGCTTTTTAGCGGGCTCTTCTGCGAGAGCCCGTTTCCGCGTTATAGGCGTCCGGCTGCCTTCAGTGCCAGATAGGCGTCCGCGAGTGCCGGCGCGAGGTCGTCCGGTGTCGCGTCGACGACCGTGACTCCGTGGCGGCGGAGTTGTTCGGCGGTGCGGTGGCGTTCCGTCTGGGCCTGGGCTGCGGCCGCGGCCTCGTACACGGCATCGGTCGTGCCGCGGGACGTGGCCATGCGGGCGATGTGCGGGTCGGCCACCGAGGCGACCAGGACGGTGTGGCGTTGGGTGAGTTGTGGCAGGACCGGGAGGAGGCCTTCCTCCACGGGGGCTGCGTCGAGTGCCGTCAGCAGGACGATCAGGGAGCGGCGGGGGGCCGTACGGAGGGCTGTGGCAGTGAGGCCGCGGGCGTCTGTCTCGATCAGTTCCGGTTCGACGGTGGCCATCGCGGTGACGAGGGACGGGAGCACGTCACGGGCGGCTCTTCCCTGGACCAGGGCTCGTACGCGGCGGTCGTAGGCGAGGAGGTCGACTCGGTCGCCGGCGCGGGAGGCCAGTGCGGCCAGGAGGAGGGCTGCGTCCATGGAGGCGTCCAGGCGGGGGGCGTCCCCTACACGGCCTGCGGAGGTGCGGCCGGTGTCGAGGACCAGCAGGATGTGGCGGTCGCGTTCGGGGCGCCAGGTGCGGACGGCGACCGTTGACTGACGGGCGGTGGCGCGCCAGTCGATGGAACGGGTGTCGTCGCCGGGGACGTATTCGCGCAGGCTGTCGAACTCCGTGCCCTCGCCTCGGGTGAGGGCGCTGGTGCGGCCGTCCAGTTCGCGGAGGCGGGCCAGTTTCGAGGGCAGGTGCTTGCGGCTGGTGAACGGGGGCAGGACGCGTACGGTCCAGGGGACCTTGTGGGTGCCCTGGCGGGTGAAGAGGCCGAGGGGGCCGTAGGAGCGGATCGTGACGCGGTCGGCGTGGCGGTCGCCGCGGCGGGTGGGGCTCAGGTGGGTGATGAGGCGGCGGCGTTCGCCGGCGGGGATCGTGAGCCGGTGGCGTGAGGCGGTGATTTCCGTGCCGGGCTGCCAGCTGCTGGGGGGCCAGGCGTCACGGACGCGGGCGCGCAGGGGCCGACGGGACGGGTTGGTGATCGTGAGGGTGACGTCCGCGGTGTCGCCGAGGCGTACGGAGGTGTCGCCGGAGCGGGTCAGGCGCAGGCGGCGTACGGGGGCTGCCAGGGCGAAGTCGCAGGCGCAGGCGGCGGCGAGGGGGACGTTGACGGCGAGGATGCCCGTCCAGCTGGGGTCCCAGATGCCGACGGGGAGGGATCCGAGGGCCGCGAGGAGGGCGGCGCGTCCGGTGAGGGCCATCAGCGGGGGACGGGGACGTGGGCGAGGAGCGCGGTGATGACGGAGTCGGCCGTGACGCCTTCCATTTCGGCCTCCGGGCGGAGTTGGACGCGGTGGCGGAGCGTGGGGAGGGCGAGGGCTTTGACGTCGTCGGGGATGACGTAGTCGCGGCCGGTCAGCCATGCCCAGGCGCGTGAGGTGGCCAGGAGGGCTGTCGCGCCTCGCGGGGAGACGCCGAGGGTGAGGGACGGTGACTCGCGGGTGGCGCGGCAGATGTCGACGACGTAGGCCGTGATCTCGGGGGAGATCGTCGTCTTGGCGACTGCCGCGCGGGCGGCTTCGAGGTCGGCGGGGCCTGCTACCGGGCGGATGCCGGCGGCGCGCAGGTCGCGTGGGTTGAAGCCTTCCGCGTGGCGGGTGAGGACGTCGATCTCGTCCTGGCGGGACGGGAGCGGGACGGTGAGTTTCAGGAGGAAGCGGTCCAGCTGGGCTTCGGGGAGGGGGTAGGTGCCCTCGTATTCGACCGGGTTCTGGGTGGCGGCGACCAGGAACGGGTCGGGGAGGGGGCGGGGGATGCCGTCGACGGTGACCTGGCGTTCCTCCATGGCTTCGAGGAGGGACGACTGGGTCTTGGGCGGGGTGCGGTTGATCTCGTCGGCGAGGAGGAGGTTGGTGAAGACCGGGCCGGGCTGGAAGGAGAACTCTGCGGTGCGGGCGTCGTAGACGAGGGAGCCGGTGACGTCGCTCGGCATGAGGTCGGGGGTGAACTGGACGCGTTTGGTGTCGAGTTCGAGTGCGGAGGCGAGGGCGCGGACGAGCAGCGTTTTGGCGACTCCGGGGACTCCTTCGAGGAGAACGTGTCCGCGGCACAGGAGGGCGACGACGAGGCCGGTCACGGCGGGGTCCTGGCCGACCACAGCCTTGGCGATCTCGGCGCGCAGGGCTTCCAGGGAGGCTCGGGCGGTGCCCGGGTCCCCGGTGTTCCCGGCGTTGTCAGTGGTCGGGTCCATCATGGACGGCGTACCTCTCTTTCGAGGGCGTCGAGTTGGTCGGCGAGGGCGATCAGGGCTGTGTCGTCGCCGGGTGGCGGGCCGAAGAGGAGGGCGTGCAGCAACTGTCCGTCGCCGTTGAGGTGGGCGGACAGGGCGGGTACGAGGGCTTCGAGCGTGTGTGCCCGGGTGACGGGGACGCCTACGAGAGGGGCGAGGCGGGTGCGGGTGGTGGAGCGAAGAGCGGTGGCCGCGCGGTCGCGCGCGTTGGCCTTGCGGTAGAGGCGGGCGCGGCCTTCGACGGTTTCGGAGGCGCGGATCGCCACGGGGAGTTTTTCGGGCACGAGGGGGCCGAGTCGGCGTGCCCGCCAGAGGGCGGCGAGGGCCGCGGCGACGAAGAGTTGCAGCGTGCCCCAGAGCCAGCCGGAGGGGATCAGCTCGAAGAAGCTCTTCTCGTCGTCCGGGTCGGTGGCGGAGGGGTCGGAGAGTGAGGGGAGGTACCAGACCAGATGGGGGCGGGAGCCGAGGAGCTGGAGGGCGAGCGAGGCGTTGCCCTGCTCGTCGAGGCGGTCGTTGTGGAGGATGTCGGGCGCGCCGAGGATGACGGTGTCGCCGTCGCCGGAGGTGGCGGGGATGCGCAGCAGGGTGGGGAGGCCGTCGCTGGGGTAGCACTCGTCCGCGTCGGGGTGGACGGTGGTGTAGCGGACGCCGCCGGTCTCGGCGGTGCCGGCGCTGCGGGCTGCGGGCAGGGCGCAGTGGGGGGAGAGCGCGGAGCCGTGGCTGGTGGCGGGGTCCGCGATGACGCCGGGGGCGAGTGTCTCCACGGACCAGCGGCCGGGGGCGACGAGGACGGTACGGCCGCCGGAGGTCGCGGTCGCCGCGTGCAGTTCCCTCTGTTGGGGTGCCGTCAGGAGGTCGGGGGTGGCGATCAGGAGGGTGGCGTCCGGGGCTGTGGCGGCGCGGGCCTCGGCCAGGGTGGTGACGACACGGGTGACGACACCGCGGCCGGAGAGGAGTTCGGCCACGGCGCGGCTGCCGTAGGGGTCGGCGGAGCGTGGGTCGAGGGCGCCGTGCCGGGCGTCGGAGCGGAGCACGGCGAGGACGACGGCACCGGCCAGGAGGAGCAGGAAGGCGAGTGCGATCCCTCGGGTGCGGGTCCACACCTGGCGGGCGGTGGGCGAGGCCGAGGTGGACGGGAGCGTGGCCTCGGCCGTCATTCGACGGCTCCGTGGCGGGTGTGGTGGTCCGCGGTGGGCGCGCTGCTGTGGGCGAGTTGGGGCTTGGTGGCGTCCAGGTCGCGGTCGAGGTCGGCGATGCGGTGGTATGCCTGCTCGGTCGCCGTGCGGCCGCCGTATGTGACGTCGTCGAAGTCGCGGGCGGCGGCGCGCAGCCGGTCGGTGTGGGCCGGAAGGGTGCGTCCGGCCTCTGCGGCGGCCTCGTCGGCGGTGCGGCCGGGGCGGGTGTCGAGGAGGGCACGCTCCTCCAGGGAGCGGACGATGGCGCGCATGCGTTCCTGGAGGGCCTGGTTCCAGTGGCCCTGGGCGGCGTGCGCTTCGGCGGCCGCGCGGTGGCCCGCGGCGCTGCGGGGACGGTCGTCGAACAGGGCCGCGGAGGAGCCGGGTTGGCGGCTTGGCGTGCCGAGGCGCCACCACAGGGCGGCCAGGACGGCGGCGACGGCCACGACGATGACGACCAGGCCGAGTGTGCCGCCGGGGGCGGCGGTGGAGGCGGCGCCGAACAGGCCGTCGATCCAGTCCCAGATGCCGTTCAGGGCCCGCTCGAACAGGCTGGGGTCGTTCTCGTGGTACAGCTGCTTGGACAGCTCGCGCCGGGCCGCTTCCCGCGCGGGATCGCGCGGGATGGTCACCGGCGGCTCGTCGCCGCGCACCCAGGACAGCGCCGAGCCGTCGCCGGTCCGCAGCAGGGCGTGCACGGCCCGGTCGGCGGCGCGTGGCAGGGCCGCCGGGGCCGGGACGTCCGCGCCGGGCAGTGCTGACGCGGGCCTGCCGCCGCCCGGTGGCGCCGGCAGCGCTGTGAGAACTCCCCCCGCCCAGCTCACCGCATCAACTCCCTGGGACGGTGCCGGGGGAGGGGGTTCCGTAGCCCTGGACGCCGGCGGCGCGGGCCAGGTCGAGGTCGAGGGCCTCGCGGCGGATGCGCTGGTCGACGTAGAGGAGGACGGAGACGCCCGCCGTGATCGGGAAGGTGATCAGGGAGCCGATCACCGAGCCGACGCCGCTCACGATGAGGTACGTCCACCCGAGGTCGCTGCGGCCTGCCGCGAAGGCGCCGAGACCGCCCTCACCGAGGGCGGCACCGAGGAGGGCGAAGGGGACGACGACGATCATCGCGACGATGTTCGCGATGATCAGGGACAGCAGCTGGATGCCGAAGATCCGCCACCAGGAGCCGCGCACCAGCTTCGCGGAGCGGCTCAGCGACTTCCTGATGCCCTGCTTCTCCAGCATCAGCGCCGGCGAGGCGAGCGAGAAACGGACCAGCAGCCACACCACGACCACGATGGACCCGAGGCTGCCCAGGACCGCGAGCGCGGCGCCCGCGTCGCCGCCCAGGAGGGCGCCCGGCAGAACTCCCAGGGCGGCGACACCGGCCGCCATCAGCAGCAGGAGGAAGATCAGCCCGAACAGCCTGGGCACCTGGGGGCGGGCGTCGCGCCAGGCCTCGCCGGTGGTGACCGACCTGCCGAGGACCGCGCGGCTGGTGACGGCCGTCAGGAGAGCGGTCGCCGCGATCGTGCCGATCAGCGCGATCACGAAGACCACACCGGAGTTCAGCAGGGTGTCGCGCATGGCGCGGGTCTGCTCGTCGAGGGTGGCGCTCGGGTCGGTGAGAGCGGTCGTGCCCGTGGTGTCGTCCAGGACCAGGCCCTGGAGGAGGACGACGATGACCTGGACCACGATGGCGACCGTCAGCGAGATGCCCAGGACCGTGCGCCAGTGGGTGCGCATGGTGGAGACGGCGCCGTCGAGGATCTCGCCCACGCCGAGCGGGCGGAGCGGAATCACGCCGGGCTTGGCCGCGGGCGGCGGGCCGCCCCAGCCGGCTCCCCAGCCGCCGGGAGCGCCGTGACCGCCGTAACCCCCCGGTCCGCCGGGGCCGCCGTATCCGGGGCCGCTGGGGCCGCCCGGCGGGCGGGCGCCCCAGCCGGGGCCGGGCGGGGGCGGTGGCGGAGGCTGCGCGGGGTTCTGGGGCCCGGTGGGCGCGGACCACTGGGCCGGTGGCGGCTGCTCCTTGGACCACTTCGTGCCGGGGCCCTCCGGGGTCGCGGCCGGCTGGTCCGCGGGCTGCGTGCCGCCGGGTCGGTCCGCGGGCTCGGCAGGGTGGGACGCCCCGGGCTCCTGTCCGTCGGACGGGGCGGATCCGGGCGAGGCCCAGCCCGGAGTGTCTTTCATCGTCGCTCCTTCACGGTGCCCGTCCACGGTCGCGGGGGCAGGTTGGGAGCCATCGTGCCATGGGGTGGTCATCGGGGGACCGGCCGCGGTCGGGGCTGCACACCTTCAATTGTCCGCCGGATAACGGGCAGACTGACCGCATGGCTGATCAGTACGCGCAATCCGGCGAGGACAAGCGGCCCACCGACATACCGGCGATCCGCTGGGAGGAACCACCCGAAGGCCCCGTACTGGTGCTACTGGACCAGACGAGGCTGCCGGCCGAGGAGGTCGAACTGGTCTGTACCGACGCGTCCGCGCTGGTCGAGGCGATCGGGTCGCTCGCCGTGCGCGGGGCGCCCCTGCTCGGCATCGCCGGGGCGTACGGCGTCGCGCTCGCCGCCGCGCGCGGCTTCGACGTGGACGAGGCCGCGGTCGCGCTCGAGAGCGCCCGGCCCACCGCGGTGAACCTGTCCGTCGGCGTGCGCCGCGCCAGCTCGGCCTACCGGGCGGAGCTCGCCAAGGGCGGTGACCCCGAGCAGGGTGCCCGGGCCGCCCTCGCGGCCGCGCGACAACTGCACCGGGACGACGCCGAGGCGAGCGCGCGGATGGCGGAGCACGGGCTGACCCTTCTCGACGAACTGCTGCCCGGTGGCGGACACCGCATCCTCACCCACTGCAACACCGGCTCGCTGGTGTCGGGCGGCGAAGGGACGGCGTTCGCGGTGGCGCTCGCGGCGCACCGGATCGGGCGGCTGCGGCGGCTGTGGGTGGACGAAACCCGTCCGCTGCTGCAGGGCGCCCGCCTGACGGCGTACGAGGCGGCCCGCAACGGCATGGGCTACACCCTGCTCACGGACAACGCGGCGGGTTCGCTGTTCGCGGCCGGCGAGGTGGACGCGGTGCTGATCGGGGCCGACCGCATCGCGGCCGACGGATCGGTCGCGAACAAGGTGGGGAGCTATCCGCTCGCGGTGCTCGCCCGGTACCACCATGTGCCGTTCATCGTGGTGGCGCCGGTGACGACGGTGGATGCGGACACCCCCGACGGGGCGGCGATCGAGGTCGAGCAGCGCCCCGGGTACGAGGTGACGGAGGTGACCGCGCCCCAGGTGCAGGTGTCGGGAGCGGGAGGCGGCATTCCGGTCGCACCGCTGGGGACGCAGGCGTACAACCCGGCGTTCGACGTGACGCCGCCCGAGCTGGTGACGGCGATCGTCACGGAGGAAGGAGTCGTGTCGCCGGTGACGGCCGAGGGGCTTGCCGAGTTGTGTGCCCGGTCGCGGCAGGTGACGACCGGCTGACCGGGCCTGGGCTGAGGTCGCCTGGGGTCGGGTTCGGCCTGGGCTCGAGTCGGTCCGGGCCTGAGCCCGGTCGGGGGCTCGGACCGGCCTGGTCCTGCGGGGCGGGTCCTTGCAGGACGGGGGGCCGAGGATTCGGCTCCGGACTGCGGGTCGCGGATGGCGGGGCTGGGGCCGGCCTGGTCTGCGGGGCGGGATCTCGTTCGTGGCGGTGTCCGGAACGAGATCTGCGCCCTCCGGGGCGCAGCGACCCCGGCGGCGGGGGGCGGGGGCAGACAGTAACGGTTCCCTACGACTATCGTCACGGGCCAGTGACCCTGCTCACCAGCGCCACTGTCACTGTTATGAGAATGGGATGATGTCGTTTATGAAGGGACGAGTCCTTGTCGTCGACGACGACACCGCACTGGCCGAGATGCTCGGCATTGTGCTGCGTGGTGAAGGTTTTGAGCCGTCTTTCGTAGCCGACGGCGACAAGGCGCTGGCCGCTTTCCGTGAGACCAAACCCGACCTGGTGCTGCTGGACCTGATGCTGCCCGGACGGGACGGTATCGAGGTGTGCCGTCTGATCAGGGCGGAGTCCGGGGTGCCGATCGTGATGCTCACGGCCAAGAGCGACACCGTCGACGTCGTCGTCGGGCTGGAGTCGGGCGCCGACGACTACATCGTCAAGCCGTTCAAGCCGAAGGAACTGGTCGCCCGCATCAGGGCGCGGCTGCGCAGGTCGGAGGAGCCCGCGCCCGAGCAGCTCGCCATCGGTGACCTCGTCATCGACGTGGCCGGCCACTCCGTGAAGCGGGACGGGCAGTCGATCGCGCTGACACCGCTCGAGTTCGACCTGCTGGTCGCACTGGCGCGCAAGCCGTGGCAGGTGTTCACGCGCGAGGTGCTGCTGGAGCAGGTGTGGGGCTACCGGCACGCGGCCGACACCCGTCTGGTCAACGTGCATGTACAGCGGCTGCGCTCCAAGGTCGAGAAGGACCCGGAGCGGCCCGAGATCGTGGTGACCGTCCGTGGCGTCGGATACAAGGCAGGACCGAGCTGACATGTCCGGAGACAGTGCCGCTTCGGCCCCCGGCCGGTCCGGGGCCCGCCCGGAGCGGCCTGTCGGCCGGAAAACGGCGGGCTCCCGCCTCGGGCATCTCTTCGCCGGCGGGCTGCTGCAAGGCGGAATACACAACAGCCCCGTCCTGAGACTGCTGCTGCGCTGGGTACGCCGGCCGCTGCTGCCCGTCATGCGGCTGTGGCGGCGCAACATCCAGCTCAAGGTCGTCGTCACCACCCTGCTGATGTCGCTCGGCGTCGTCCTGCTGCTCGGCTTCGTCGTCATCGGGCAGGTCCGCAACGGGCTGCTCGACGCCAAGGTCAAGGCCTCCCAGAGCCAGGCCACCGGCGGGTTCGCCGTCGCCAAGCAGAAAGCCGACGAAGCGTCCACCGCGGCCGCCGGCGACGGGACCGCCGTGGACGGCCAGTCCTCGCAGAACGTCATCCAATGGATGAGCGAGCTCGTGTCGTCGCTCTCCAGCGGCGGCCAGGGCGCCTTCGACGTCGTGACGCTGCCCATCGGCGACGACAGCGGCGGCGGACGCGGACCGCGCGCCTCCGGCGACGTCAAACCCAACCAGAGCGTCCCAGAGGACCTGCGCGTCCGGATCAACACCAGCACCGGCGCCGCTCAGAGCTACACCCGCATCATCTACGGCAACGACAAGGACTCCCAGCCCGCCCTCGTCATCGGCAAGCAGGTCAACGACCCCAACGGCGACCCCTACGAGCTGTACTACCTCTTCCCGCTCACCCAGGAGGAGAAGTCCCTCAGCCTCGTCAAGGGAACCCTCGCGACCGCCGGGCTCTTCGTCGTCGTACTCCTCGGAGCCATCGCCTGGCTCGTGGTGCGGCAGGTCGTCACGCCCGTACGGATGGCCGCCGGAATCGCCGAGCGGCTGTCCGCCGGACGCCTCCAGGAACGGATGAAGGTCACCGGCGAGGACGACATCGCACGGCTCGGCGAAGCCTTCAACAAGATGGCGCAGAACCTCCAGCTGAAGATCAACCAGCTGGAGGACCTGTCACGGATGCAGCGACGCTTCGTGTCCGACGTGTCGCACGAACTGCGGACACCCCTGACGACCGTACGGATGGCCGCCGACGTCATCCACGAGGCACGCGAGGACTTCGACCCGGTGACCGCGCGGTCCGCGGAACTCCTCGCCGACCAGCTCGACCGCTTCGAATCGCTCCTCGCCGACCTGCTGGAGATCAGCCGCTTCGACGCCGGCGCCGCCGCCCTCGAGGCCGAACCGATCGACCTGCGGGAAGTCGTACGCCGCGTCGTCAGCGGGGCCGCGCCGCTCGCCGAGCGCAAAGGCACGGCCATACGCGTCATCGGCGACCAGCAACCCGTCGTCGCCGAAGCCGACGCACGCCGCGTCGAGCGCGTCCTGCGCAACCTCGTCGTCAACGCCGTCGAACACGGCGACGGCAAGGACGTCGTCGTCAAACTCGCCTCGGCGGGCGGCGCCGTCGCCGTCGCCGTACGCGACTACGGTGTCGGACTCAAACCCGGCGAGGCCACACGCGTCTTCAGCCGCTTCTGGCGGGCCGACCCGGCACGCGCGCGCACCACGGGCGGCACAGGACTGGGACTCTCCATCGCCCTCGAAGACGCCCGACTGCACGGCGGCTGGCTCCAGGCCTGGGGCGAACCCGGCGGCGGCTCACAGTTCCGCCTGACACTGCCCAGGACCGCCGACGAGCCGCTCCGGGGCTCGCCCATACCCCTGGAACCCAAGGACTCGCGCCGCAACCGCGGACTCGACGACGCCGGCCTGCCCCGCGGCACAGGCGAGAAGAGCGCCACCGTGCCCGTACAGTCCGGCGGCGAACCACGCACTCCGCTCGCACCCCGGCTCGCCACGATCGCCCCCACCGCCGACCCCACGGCGCTGCCCGGCAACGGCGCACGCGTCGTGCCCCGCCCCACCTCAGGCGCACGCCGACAGGACGACCCGCCCGCCACGGGCACGACACACGACCACACACCGGACGGGGCGGACGCCACGGCAAACGGCTCGGACGAGCAGGGGGAGGCATTTCGTGGGCGCTGACCGCCAGGGAAGCCACCGGCGCACGCCGGGGCGCGCGACGGCGTACGCCGCCTGTGGCGTCGTACTGCTGGCAGGGTGCGCCTCGATGCCCGACAGCGGAGACCTGCGAGGCGTGGAATCCACTCCACGCCAGGAGACACAGGTGCGGGTGTTCGCGATGCCACCCCGGGAGGACGCACCGCCATCGGAGATCGTCCAAGGCTTCCTCGAAGCGCTGACCAGCGACGACCCCCGCTACTCCACCGCCCGCCAGTACCTCACCACCAAGGCCGCGCAGCGATGGGAGCCCGAGCGCGCCACGACGGTCCTTGCCGACGGACCAGGAACCGAGGCCGACCCGTCCGGCGGCCGCGGGGACGCCGACGACCTCACCTTCACCCTCACCGGCACCAAGATCGCCACCGTCGACGCCCAGCAGTCGTACGCGCCCGCCTCCGGCCCCTACAACCAGACCGTGCACCTCACGCGCGACAAGAAGACCGCACAGTGGCGCATCGACGCACTGCCCCAGGGCGTCGTCATGGGCAAGTCGGACTTCCAACGCAACTACATGTCCGTCAACAAGTACTACTTCGCCTCCGACACCACCGCCGTCGGCTCCGGACAGCCCATGGCCGTCGCCGACCCCGTCTACGTGCGCGAACGCGTCGACCCCATGACCCAGATGGTGCGCTCCCTGCTCAACGGGCCCACCAGCTGGCTGCGGCCCGTCGTCAGATCCAGCTTCCCCACCGGCACGGCGCTGACCAAGGGCGTCACCGCGCTCACCCCCGACGACCAGAACAAACTCACCGTCCCGCTCAACGACAAGGCGGCCCGCATCGGGCACGGCAAGTGCGACGAAATGGCCGCACAGCTGCTGTTCACGCTGCAGAGCCTCACCCCGACCGTCGACGAGGTCGAGCTGCGCGCGGGCGGCAAACAACTGTGCGTCCTCGGCGACGACCGGGTCACGGCCGTGGCCGAACGCGGCGCGGAGACGAGCCCCGACCACCTGTACTTCATCGACGGCCGCCACCGGCTCGTCCGCCGGACGAACGACGGCGGCAGCAGCACGAAAGCCGAAGCCGTCCCCGGAGCACTCGGCGACGGCGGCAAGGCCCTGCGATCCGTGGCCGTCGCCCGCGACGAACACAGCGCCGCCGGCGTCGCCCTCGACGGCAAGGCCCTCTACGTCACCTCCACGGTCGCCGGCAGCCCCCTCGGCACACCCGTCCTGCAGAGCAAGGGCAAGACCGAGACCGACCGGCTCACCACCCCCAGCTGGGACGCCCAGGGCGACCTGTGGATCGCCGACCGCGACCTCGCCGCCCCGCGGCTGCTCCTGCTGGAGAAGGGCGGCGGCCGGCCCATCGACGTCCTCACCCCCGGGCTGGACGGGCGGATCAACGCCGTGCGCGTCGCCGCCGACGGAGTACGGATCGCGCTCGTCGTGGACAAGGGCGGCAAACAGTCCCTGCTCATCGGGCGGATCGAACGGGACACGAGCGCGGAGCAGCCCACCGTCTCCGTCCAGGAACTGCGCTCCGCGACACCCGACCTGGAACAGGTCACCGCCATGTCCTGGGCCGGAGACAGCCGGCTCGTCGTCGTCGGGCGCGAGGCCGGCGGAATCGAGCAGGTGCAGTACGTGCAGTGCGACGGCTCCATCCCCGAAACGGGAACCCTGCCCGGCCTCACCGAGGTGACCAGCATCGCCGCCTCCGAGGACGGCGAGGCCCCCCTCTTCGCCACCTCCAAGGACGGGCTGCTGTGGTTGCCCGGGGGGAGCGGATGGCGGACCTTGAAGGAAGCCGCTTCGGTGGCGTTCTATCCGGGGTGATTTCGCGGACTCGGTGGTCCGGTGGTCCGGTGGTTTTGGGGTTTGGCGGTTTGGCCGTGGTCCGGTGATCCGGTTGGTCGGCGGGGCTGATGTGATTGCTTTCCGCGGCTGACCTGGTTTTTTGCTCGGCTGGGCTGGCTTGTTGCCTCGGCCGACTCGATTGTCCGCGTCGGCCGACCCGTCTTGATCCGTCCTTCCGAGACTTGTCCACAGGCGGTTATCCACAGGGGTGGCCGACCGCTGCCCACAGCGGCACAGTGGTGGGCGTGGAAGGCGTTCGGCGATGGTGGCAGGAGCTCACCGGCCTCGTCCTGCCGGCCGAGTGCGGCGGCTGCGGACGGGCCCGTACGGTGCTCTGCCCCGAGTGCAGCGCCGCACTCTGCGGGACCGCGCCGCGCCGGGTGCGGCCGGTGCCCGAGCCGCCCGGGCTGCCCGCCGTGCACGCGGCGGCCCGGTACGCGGACGAGGTACGGGCCGTGCTGCTGGCCCACAAGGAGCGCGGGGCGCTGGCCCTGGCGCGACCGTTGGGAGTGGCGTTGGCGGGGGCGGTGCGGGTGGGGTTGGGGTTGGGGGAGGTGGGGGAGGGGGAGGGGCCCCCACCCCCCGGACACGTACTCCTCGTCCCCGTCCCCTCCACCCCCCGAGCCGTCCGGGCCCGCGGTCATGACCCCGCCCGTCGTATCGCCCTCGCGGCCGCGGCTGAGCTGCGCAGGGCGGGGGCGTCGGTGCGGGTGGCGGCGGTGTTGCGGCAGCGGCGGGTGGTGGCCGACCAGTCGGGCCTCAACTCGCGCCAGCGGCTGGAGAACCTGGTGGGTGCGCTGGGGGTGGTGCCCGGTGGCGCGCGCGTGTTGCGCGGGGGCCGGGTCGTACTCGTCGACGACCTCGTCACGACGGGTGCCTCGCTCGCGGAGGCGGCGCGTGCGGTGCGGGCGGCGGTGG
This sequence comes from Streptomyces sp. NPDC014995, assembly GCF_043080745.1. Lineage (NCBI taxonomy): Bacteria > Bacillati > Actinomycetota > Actinomycetes > Kitasatosporales > Streptomycetaceae > Streptomyces > Streptomyces sp. NPDC014995. The sequence goes on along the minus strand of NZ_JBIBVX010000009.1, from coordinate 337,535 downwards.
CGGCAGAGCGGCCCGCCGGGACGGTGGAGACCGAGCGGACCGCCGGAACCCTGGTGGCGGAGCGGATCGCCGGCATGGCGGAGACCGAGCGGCCCGCCCGAACGCTGCCGGAGGAGCGGCCGGCCGGGACGGTCGCGGCCGAGGCTGAGCGGACCGCCCGCATGGCGGAGACCGAGCGGCCCTCCGCCACGGTTCCGGGGACCGGTCGGCCCTCCGGAACCGTGGCGGCCGGGACCGCTGCTGGGGCGGTCGCGTGGACAGAACGTAGTGAAGGTGCGATGGCCGTGTACGGGGGCGTCACTCGGGAAGTCAGAGGGGTACGGCCGTCCGGAGCACGGGAGGGAGGTGCGGGCCGGGTGCCGGCGAGGCCGGTGGGAGCGGGCGGCGCAGGTGAGGTGGTCTGCGCGGCCGTTGTGGCGGCGCCGCCGGACTCTTTCGAAATAAACCGGAACTGGCGGAGAACTTGAGTCGTTGCAGCTAATGAGAGGGCCAATTCACCTGAACGGAGGTACGCCGCAGTAGAGGGTGACGACATCCGTCCGGGCGAGATATGTTCGGTTGTGAGGGAAAGCCGCAGGCCACCCTCGCAATTCCGAATGTCGTGCTGCGGTTTTCGGCAATCACCCGCAGCACCTGGGGTGGAGAGCTCGCCCATGGGGGAGGAGGAGGTGGAAGTCACCGAGTCCGAGGTTCCGGGGCTCACCGGAGCCTGGTGCAAAAGGGAGATGCTCCGCCGTTGATGCGGAGCGATCCGGGAACGGAGTTCTGCGTGGACATCGTCGTCAAGGGCCGCAAGACCGAGGTGCCCGAGCGGTTCCGCAAGCACGTGGCCGAGAAGCTGAAGCTGGAGAAGATCCAGAAGCTCGATGGCAAGGTGATCAGCCTCGACGTCGAGGTGTCCAAGGAGCCCAACCCCCGACAGGCCGACCGGAGCGACCGAGTGGAGATCACGCTCCGCTCCCGCGGTCCGGTGATCCGGGCGGAGGCAGCGGCCAGCGACCCGTACGCGGCACTCGACCTGGCGGCGGAGAAGCTGGACGCCCAGCTGCGCAAGCAGCACGACAAGCGTTACACGCGGCGCGGCGCACGCCGACTCTCGGCAGCGGAGGTCTCGGACCACGTCCCGGGCGTCGCGACCCTCAGCGGCAACGGCCGTCCCATCCCGGCCGAAGAGACCGAAAAGAGCGTGCCCACCAAGAGGATCGGTTCGCTGGAAGTGCAGGGCGACGGACCCCTCGTGGTGCGCGAGAAGACCCACGTCGCCGCCCCGATGACCCTTGACCAGGCCCTCTACGAGATGGAGCTGGTCGGGCACGACTTCTACCTCTTCGTCGACTCCGAGACGAAGGAACCCAGCGTTGTATACCGGCGGCACGCCTACGACTACGGCGTGATCCACCTCAGGACGGACACGATGGTCACGCAGGCGCACGCGCCCGAGGCGGGCGGCGCGCTGGGCGGGTGACCCGGTCCTGGTGACAGCTGAGCAGGTGCCCCTGGAGCGCTTGTGCGCCCCCAGGGGCATCCGTGTGCGACCCCTTCGCGCACCGCTCTGTCACCGCGTTGCCGTCCGGGCATGGAATCATGGCGGCAACGGCTCAACCGGTGGGCCGTTGCCTTGCGTTGGCGATGGCACACGACCACGGCCACAGCCTTCAGGGGGAGGAACGATGGCGGACAGCTTCGGACCGATGCATGACGGGGATGCCGTCGACGGCGTCGTCGGCATGGGCCCGGATGCGGGCACTCCCCGCAAGGAGCCGATCAGAGTCCTTGTGGTGGACGATCACGCCCTGTTCCGTCGGGGACTGGAGATCGTGCTCGCGGCCGAGGAGGACATCCAGGTCGTGGGCGAGGCGGGCGACGGCGCCGAGGCCGTGGACAAGGCGGCCGATCTGCTGCCGGACATCGTGCTGATGGACGTACGGATGCCGAAGCGCGGTGGTATCGAGGCGTGCACGTCCATCAAGGAGGTGGCTCCCAGCGCGAAGATCATCATGTTGACGATCAGCGATGAGGAGGCCGATCTCTATGACGCGATCAAGGCGGGCGCGACGGGATATCTCCTGAAGGAGATCTCCACGGACGAGGTCGCCACGGCGATTCGCGCGGTGGCCGACGGGCAGTCGCAGATCAGTCCTTCGATGGCGTCGAAACTGCTCACCGAGTTCAAGTCGATGATCCAGCGGACCGACGAGCGCCGGCTGGTGCCGGCGCCGCGGTTGACGGACCGTGAGCTGGAAGTGCTCAAGCTCGTCGCCACGGGGATGAACAACCGGGACATCGCCAAGGAGTTGTTCATCTCCGAGAACACCGTGAAGAACCACGTGCGCAACATTCTGGAGAAGTTGCAGTTGCACTCCAGGATGGAGGCGGTGGTGTACGCGATGCGGGAGAAGATCCTCGAGATCCGGTAGCCCGGTCGCGGTCAGGTGAGGGTGCGGGCGATCTCCTTGGTGAGGAGTTCGCGCAGGTGTGGGTCGTCGACGCGTTCCACCCGTATGTCCGTGCAGTCCACCCAGGTCGCGGCCTCGGCAAGGGCCTGCGCGACGGCCGGGACCGCCTTCGGGCCGTCCAGGGTGACCTGCTTGGCGACCAGGGTGCGGCCCTCGCGGGCCGGGTCGACGCGGCCGACGAGCCGGCCGCCGGCCAGTACCGGCATGGCGAAGTAGCCGTGGACCCGCTTCTGCTTGGGGACGTAGGCCTCCAGGCGGTGGGTGAATCCGAAGATGCGTTCGGTGCGGGCCCGTTCCCAGATGAGGGAGTCGAAGGGGGACAGGAGCGTGGTGCGGTGGCGGCCGCGCGGGGGCGTCTGGAGGGCTGCAGGGTCGGCCCAGGCCGGTTTTCCCCAGCCTTCGACGGTGACGGGGACCAGGCCGGAGTCGGCGATCACCGCGTCCACCTGTTCGCCCTTGAGGCGGTGGTAGTCGGCGAGGTCCGCGCGGGTGCCGACGCCGAGGGACTGGCCGGCCAGGCGGACCAGGCGGCGCAGGCATTCGGTGTCGTCGAGTTCGTCGTGCAGGAGGTCGGCCGGGACGGCGCGTTCGGCGAGGTCGTACACGCGTTTCCAGCCGCGGCGTTCGACGCAGACGACCTCGCCGTACATCAGGGCGCGTTCCACGGCGACCTTGGTACCGGACCAGTCCCACCATTCGCTGGTCCTCTTCGCGCCGCCCAACTCGGTGGCGGTGAGGGGGCCCTCTGCGCGGAGCTGTTTGATGACCTGGTCGTAGGTGCCGTCGGGGAGGTGGTGGTTCCAGTGGGGGCGGTTGCGGTAGGCGCGGCGGCGGAAGGCGAAGTGGGGCCATTCCTCGATGGGGAGGATGCAGGCGGCGTGGGACCAGTACTCGAAGGCGTGGGTGCCCTTCCAGTAGGCGTGCTCGACCGTGGTGCGGCCCACGGCTCCCAGGCGGGCGTACGGGATGAGTTCGTGGGAGCGGGCCAGGACGGAGATGGTGTCGAGTTGGACGGCGCCGAGGTGGCGCAGGACGCCGCGGACGCCGGCTCTGCGGTCGGGCGTGCCGAGGAAGCCTTGCGCCCGGAGGGCGATGCGGCGGGCTTCGTCTGCGGAGAGCTCTGCGGTCGGGCGCGCGGTGGTCATGGTGCGCACGATAGGGGGTGGGTCTGACAAGGGGCGGTGAGCTGCGGGTTTGGGGGCGGAGGCGGGGCTGGTCGTTGTGCTCCTGCTCAGGGCTGCGAGGGGGCGGCCGGTGCCGGCAGGTACGGTGCCGCCGACGGCAGGCCCAGGTCCGACGGGAGCAGGGAGCCGACCCAGCAGTCGCGGCGTACTCCCTTGTTGTTGATGGCGGAGCGCAGGGTGCCCTCCAGGGTGAAGCCGGCGTGTTGCGCGACCGCGCGGGAGGCGGTGTTGCCGACTTCGGCGCGCCATTCGACGCGGTCGACGGCGAGGTCGGTGAAGGCCCAGCGGGAGGCGGTGAGGGCGGCCTCGGTGGTGTAGCCGCGGCCGCGGTGTTCCTTGGCGGTCCAGAAGCCGATCTCGGCTGTGCCGAGGGAGCGCATGATGAGGCTGTTGACGCCGACGAGGGTGCCGTCGGGGAGGAAGATGCCGAAGGTGAACATGGAGCTGTTGGCCCAGCCTTCGGGGGCGAGTTCTTCGGTGAAGCTGCGGGCGTGTTCGGGGAGGTAGGGCGAGGGGATGGTGGTCCAGCGCTGGATGTCGGGGTCCTGGGCGGCGGCGTGGACGGCGTCGGCGTCCTGGGGGCCGACCGGGCGCAGGACGAGGCGGTCGGTGGTGAGGGTGACGGGCTGCATCGGCCGATTCTGCGTGGGGGCGCCGCTGGGGCGCCATGTCTTTGCGGTGTGTGAGTGGGTGATCACAATTCGCGCAATTCGTCTGCCGGACGCGGCACCATCCGCGGCACCCGGCCGTTGTCCAGTTCGGAGAACGAAATCGAAGTCGTGGGCGACCGTGTGCGGTCCTCGCCACGCCAGGCCTCCCGGCGTGGCGGGGTCCTCGCATACGATGGCCGTTGCTCAGTAAGTCCAATGGAAACCGACCGTCCCAGGCCCGACCGGCAAGGAGACCAACCCCCGTGTCCGTCCTCTCGAAGATCATGCGTGCAGGCGAAGGCAAGATCCTGCGCAAGCTGCACCGCATCGCGGACCAGGTCAACTCCATCGAAGAGGATTTCGTCGACCTCTCCGACGCCGAGCTGCGGGCCCTCACCGATGAGTACAAGCAGCGGTACGCCGATGGTGAGAGCCTCGACGACCTGTTGCCCGAGGCGTTCGCCACGGTGCGCGAGGCGGCCAAGCGTGTCCTCGGTCAGCGTCACTACGACGTCCAGATGATGGGCGGTGCGGCCCTGCACATGGGTTACGTCGCCGAGATGAAGACCGGTGAGGGCAAGACCCTGGTGGGTACGCTGCCCGCGTATCTGAACGCCATCTCCGGCGACGGCGTCCACCTCATCACGGTCAACGACTACCTGGCCGAGCGCGACTCCGAGATGATGGGCCGCGTCCACAGGTTCCTGGGGCTGAGCGTCGGCTGCATCCTGGCGAACATGACGCCGGCGCAGCGCCGCGAGCAGTACAACTGCGACATCACGTACGGCACGAACAACGAGTTCGGGTTCGACTACCTCCGCGACAACATGGCGTGGTCGAAGGACGAGCTCGTCCAGCGCGGCCACAACTTCGCGATCGTCGACGAGGTCGACTCGATCCTCGTCGACGAGGCCCGTACGCCGCTGATCATCTCCGGTCCGGCCGACCAGGCCACCAAGTGGTACGGCGACTTCGCCAAGCTGGTGACGCGCCTCAAGCGCGGTGAGCCCGGCAACCCGCTGAAGGGTCTCGAGGAGACCGGCGACTACGACGTCGACGAGAAGAAGCGCACGGTCGCCATCCACGAGTCCGGTGTCAGCAAGGTCGAGGACTGGCTGGGCATCGACAACCTCTACGAGTCGGTGAACACGCCGCTGGTGGGCTACCTGAACAACGCCATCAAGGCGAAGGAGCTCTTCAAGAAGGACAAGGACTACGTCGTCATCGACGGCGAAGTCATGATCGTCGACGAGCACACGGGTCGTATCCTCGCCGGCCGCCGTTACAACGAGGGCATGCACCAGGCGATCGAGGCGAAGGAAGGGGTGGACATCAAGGACGAGAACCAGACGCTCGCCACGATCACCCTGCAGAACTTCTTCCGCCTGTACAACAAGCTGTCCGGCATGACCGGTACGGCGATGACCGAGGCCGCCGAGTTCCACCAGATCTACAAGCTCGGTGTCGTCCCGATCCCGACCAACAAGCCGATGATCCGCAAGGACCAGTCGGACCTGATCTACCGCACCGAGGTCGCCAAGTTCGACGCGGTGGTCGACGACATCGCCGAGAAGCACGAGAAGGGCCAGCCGATCCTCGTCGGTACGACGTCGGTCGAGAAGTCCGAGTACCTGTCGCAGCAGCTCAGCAAGCGAGGCATCCAGCACGAGGTGCTCAACGCCAAGCAGCACGAGCGTGAGGCGCAGATCGTCGCCCAGGCCGGCCGCAGGGGCGCCGTGACCGTCGCCACCAACATGGCCGGTCGTGGTACGGACATCAAGCTCGGCGGCAACCCGGAGGACCTCGCCGAGGCGGAGCTGCGTCAGCGTGGCCTCGACCCGGAGGAGCACATCGAGGAGTGGGCCGCGGCCCTTCCGGCCGCCCTGGAGAAGGCCGAGCAGGCCGTCAGGGCGGAGAAGGAGGAGGTCGAGCAGCTCGGCGGCCTGTACGTGCTGGGTACCGAGCGGCACGAGTCGCGTCGTATCGACAACCAGCTGCGGGGTCGTTCCGGCCGTCAGGGTGACCCGGGTGAGTCCCGTTTCTATCTGTCGCTCGGTGACGACCTGATGCGGTTGTTCAAGGCGCAGATGGTCGAGCGTGTGATGTCCATGGCGAACGTGCCGGACGATGTGCCGATCGAGAACAAGATGGTCACGCGCGCGATCGCGTCCGCCCAGTCGCAGGTCGAGCAGCAGAACTTCGAGACGCGGAAGAACGTCCTGAAGTACGACGAGGTCCTCAACCGGCAGCGTGAGGTCATCTACGGTGAGCGGCGCCGCGTCCTGGAGGGTGAGGACCTGCACGAGCAGATCCAGCACTTCATGGACGACACGATCGACGCCTATATCGCCGCGGAGACCGCCGAGGGCTTCGCGGAGGACTGGGACCTGGACCGTCTGTGGGGCGCGTTCAAGCAGCTGTACCCGGTGAAGGTCACCGTCGAGGAGCTGGAGGAGGCGGCGGGTGACCGGGCCGGTCTGACGGCCGAGTTCATCTCGGAGTCCATCAAGGACGACATCCACGAGCAGTACCAGGCGCGTGAGGAGCAGCTCGGCTCCGAGATCATGCGTGAGCTGGAGCGGCGGGTCGTGCTGTCGGTGCTGGACCGCAAGTGGCGCGAGCACCTCTACGAGATGGACTACCTCCAGGAGGGCATCGGCCTGCGCGCGATGGCGCAGAAGGACCCGCTGGTCGAGTACCAGCGTGAGGGCTTCGACATGTTCACCGCGATGATGGACGGCATCAAGGAGGAGTCCGTCGGCTACCTGTTCAACCTGGAGGTCCAGGTGGAGCAGCAGGTCGAGGAGGTTCCGGTCGAGGACGCCGCGCCGGTCGACATGGAGAAGCAGGACGTGGTGCCGGCGCAGGCGAACGGCCGTCCGGAGATCCGTGCCAAGGGGCTGGACGTTCCGCAGCGGCGGAATCTGCACTTCTCGGCGCCGACGGTGGACGGCGAGGGCGGCACCATCGAGGGTGACTTCGACAGTGACGGCGAGCCGGTTCGCTCGGAGGCCGACGGTCTTACGCGCGCGGAGCGGCGCAAGCAGGCGAAGGCCGGGCGGCGCCGCAAGAAGTGAGGCTCCGTAGGGCGTGAGGAGGGCCGGGTCACCCGAGGGTGGTCCGGCCCTTCTGCTTTTCCGGGGTCAGTCCTCCGTCATGGGTGGCCTGCGGGGGCCGCCCAGTTCGACGGCGGTGCAGCGCCAGCGGTGGTCGGTGCCGAGTTCCAGGCGGAAGGCCATCGCGCGCAGGCGGTCGCCGGCACCGATGCGGGCGAAGGCCTCGATGGCGCCGGGGCGGGGCATGTCGTAGCCGATGTCGCGGATGACGGGGCGGGTGCCACGGGTGGTGCGCAGGGGACCGCGTTCGGCGAGGTGTGCCAGGTCGTCGTAGGCGCGGCCGAGGGTGTGGCGGAGCATGGAGTGGACGGGGCGTTGCCCGCTGAGGACGGCGAGGAGGCGGTCGGCGAAGAGGTCGGTGGGGCGGGGGTGGGGGTGCGGGGGCTGGGCGGGGGGCCTGCGGCCCGCGACGGTGGGGGAGCTGGGCCGCGGGGTCGTGCGGGGCGCGGCGGTGGGGGTGCTGGTGGTCGCGGGGCGGTTGTCGGTGGGGCGGGTGCGGGGGGAGCTGCCGGGTGTTCCGGGTGGGCGGCTGCCGTGGGGTGTGGTGCGGGGTGGGGTGCCGGTGGGGCGGCGGGTGTCGCGGCGGCCCGGCGGGCGGGTGCCGGGGGTGTGCTGGGCCCTGGTCATGACCTTGTTCATGGGTGTCCCCGTTCCGTTGGCCCGGCCACTGTTTCTACCGGGCGGTAACTTTCTGTTGCGGATCTTGTACGGGGGCGCGGTCCGTGACGGCAAGCGCGCGGGGAGTCTCTGGAGGGGTCCGGGGAGATTCACCTATCAGGGTGACCGGAGGGCCGGAAACGGCGAGCGGGCGGGCGGGCGCGGGGTGAGGCGGGGGCCGTGGGGTTGACGGGTGCGGGGGGTTCGGCGGGGGCCCGAAAGGGGACTCCCGCACGTATCCTGAAGGCGCTCCGGAGGTGCGGGACCTGCCCTCCCCGGGGCCTCGAGCGGAGTCTCCGACCAGGAAAGAGCGGCCCACCATGCGCGTCTACGTCCCCCTGACCCTCCCCGGTCTCGCCGAGGCGCACAAAACGGGGGAGCTGGGGGCCGGGCCGCTGGTCGCGTACGCCGTCACGCCCGCGCTGCGCGAGTGGTACCTCTCCGACGACATCGAGGAACTGGAGTACGCGGCCCTCGGCCGGGCCGCGCTCGCCTCGCTGCGGCTGCTGGCGGCGGACCCGGGCGCACCGCGCCGCCGGGTCGTGGTCGCCGTGGACGTGCCCGACGGGGCGGCCGTGGCCGATCCGGACCGTGGGCTCGACCCGGCGGCGCTCGGCGAGGTGCGGGTGGCCGGCGCCGTACCGCTGTCCAAGGCGGCCGCGGTGCACGTCGACGCCGGGGACGCGGAGGCGGACGTGGCCGCGGCGGCCCAGGCGCTGCCGGCGGCGGACGGCGGGGACGACGACGCGCAGTTCGTGGTGGACGGCGCCGAGGACCATGAGCTGCTGTGGTTCGCCACGCAGGAGATCCCCAACCTCGTGGGCTCCGGGGACTGAGGCCACCGTCGGCGGCGACCGGCGGCGACCCGTGGGTGTCGGGTCGGCGCTCTCCGGATTGTCAGTGGCGGCGGGTACGTTTACGGGCATGGGGAAGTCGGCGCACATCGTCTGGGACTGGAACGGCACGCTGTTCCACGACAACGACGCGATCATCGGGGCGACGAACGCGGCGTTCGTCGAGTTGGGGCTGGAGCCGATCACGCTGGAGCGGTACCGGGCGCTGTACTGCGTGCCGGTGCCGAAGTTCTACGAGCGGCTGATGGGCAGACTGCCCACCGACGCCGAGTGGGAGGTCATGGACGACGTCTTCCACCGGTACTACGCCGAGCACCGGGTGCGGTGCGCGCTCACCGACGGAGCGGCCGAGCTGCTCGGGCAGTGGCGGTCGGCGGGGCGCAGCCAGTCGCTGCTGAGCATGTACGTGCACGAGGAGCTGGTTCCGCTGGTGCGCGGCTTCGGGATCGAGCCGCACTTCCTCCGGGTCGACGGGCGGACCGGACCGTCCGGGGGCAGCAAGGCGGAGCACATGGTGCGCCACCTCCAGGCGCTGGCCGCGGTCGACCCGCAGCGCACGGTGGTGATCGGGGACGCCGCCGACGACGCGGTGGCGGCGCTGCACGTGGGGGCGCGGGCCGTATTGTACACCGGCGGCTCGCACGGCCGGGCCAGCCTCGAGGAGGTGGGGGTGCCGGTGGTGGACACGCTGGAGGAGGCCGTCGAGGTGGCGGAGGCGATGGCCGCCTGACGTGGGCGCGCGGCCGGTGGGGTGCGACGCCTTCTGGGTGCGGCGACCCCTCGGTGCGACGCCCGTGGGGGCGCCGCACCGAAGCCGGGTACGGGTGGGTCAGGTCGCCGGTGCCTTCGCGCGCAGCACGGTGAGGAAGGCGCGCATCCAGGCCGGGTGGTCCGGCCAGGCGCGCGAGGAGACCAGGGTGCCGTCGACCACCGCCTCGGTGTCCTGGAAGGTGGCGCCGGCGGTCTGCATGTCGAGTTCCAGCGCCGGGTACGCCGTGACGCGGCGGCCGCGCAGGCTGTCGGTGGCGGCGGTGAGGAGGGGGCCGTGACAGATCTGGGCGACCGGCTTGTCCGCGTCGAAGAACGACTTGAGGATCTTGCGGAGTTCGGGATCGTTGCGCAGGTACTCGGGGGCGCGTCCCCCGGGGATGACCACGGCGGCGTACTGGCCGGGGTCGACCTCGGAGAAGGCCAGGTCGGCGGGCCAGGTGTAGCCGGGTTTCTCGGTGTAGGTGTCGAAGCCGGGTTCGAAGTCGTGGACGACGAACCGGAGCTGTTTGCGGGCGGGGGCCGCGATGTGGACGTCGTAGCCCTCCTCGCGGAGGCGCTGGTAGGGGTAGAGGACCTCCAGGGACTCCGCTGCGTCGCCGGTGACGATGAGGATCTTCGCGGTCATGTCGGGCGGCTCCTCTCGGGCGGGCGCTCTTCCAGCAACGTGCCTCTTGGGGGCGGCCCTGCCAAGAGGTGGGTGCTTTCAGAGTGCCCGCGGGCGGGGCTCACGTCGACTTTTCCCTTCACACACCATCCCGCTCCCCGCCTCTGTGCAGAACGTCAAACTTCCACCCCCTGTTTTGTACACATACGGCTCATGACGGGCCCCCGGTCGGGAGCGATAGCCTTGGTGGCGTGATCAGCGCGATATCCCGCGGGGGCGCTGTGGCCCCTGCCCCGCGCCCGGTGACCGCGGACGACATCCGTGGCCGGGCGGCAGTCGCTGATCCTCGCGGGCGGGCCGGGGTCGCAAGGGCCCCCAGGACGCCGTACACACCCCCGGAGCAGGCGGCGCCGAGAGCGGCGTCACACCCCGGGGTGGCGTCGAGAATGGCTGATAACCCCCCGCTCATCTCACCTTGCGGCATAGCGTCGGAGCAGACCGGAGACCCCGCGTCACGGCGTTACGTCACAGGAGAAGAGACCGTACTTTCTTCTACGTCACGCAACGGCGCGCGACAGGAGCCAGAGGACAATGCAGACCAAGCTGGACGAAGCCAAGGCCGAGCTGCTCGAGAGGGCGGCCCGGGTCGCTGAGAACAGCCCGGTCGGGGGGCACCTACCGACCGGGACGACGGGCGAGGGCACTCCGGGGATCCCGGACCACGACTCCGTGCTCTCGTTCCTCCAGCGCTACTACCTGCACACCGCCCCGGAAGACCTCACCGACCGCGACCCGGTCGACATCTTCGGAGCCGCCTTCTCCCACTACCGGCTGGCCGAGAACCGGCCGCAGGGCACCGCGAACGTGCGCGTCCACACCCCGACCGTCGAGGAGAACGGCTGGACGTGCAGCCACTCCGTCGTCGAGGTCGTCACCGACGACATGCCCTTCCTGGTCGACTCGGTGACGAACGAGCTGACCCGGCAGGGGCGGGGCATCCACCTCGTCGTCCACCCGCAGGTCGTGGTCCGCCGCGACGTCACCGGCAAGCTCATCGACGTGCTCGCCGCGGCACCCTCCGCCGGCCTCCCGCACGACGCGCACGTCGAGTCGTGGATCCACGTCGAGATGGACCGCGAGACCGACCGCGCCGACCTCAAGCAGATCACCGCCGACCTGCTGCGCGTCCTGTCCGACGTCCGCGAGGCCGTCGAGGACTGGGAGAAGATGCGGGACGCGGCCCTGCGCATCGCCGACCGGCTCGAGGACGAGCCCGTCCCCCGCGACCTCGCCCCGCCGGAGGTGGGGGAGGCCCGCGAGCTGCTGCGCTGGCTGGCCGCCGACCACTTCACCTTCCTCGGCTACCGGGAGTACCAGCTGCGGGAGGACGACTCCCTGGCCGCCGTCCCCGGCACCGGCCTCGGCATCCTGCGCTCCGACCCGCACCACGCCGACGGCGACAGCCACCCCGTCAGCCCCTCCTTCGAGCGGCTCCCGGCCGACGCCCGCGCCAAGGCGCGCGAGCACAAGCTGCTGGTGCTGACCAAGGCCAACAGCCGGGCCACCGTGCACCGGCCGTCCTACCTCGACTACGTCGGCGTCAAGAAGTTCGACGCGGACGGCAACGTCGTCGGGGAACGGCGCTTCCTCGGCCTGTTCTCCTCCGCCGCCTACACCGAGTCCGTGCTGCGCGTGCCGGTCGTCCGGCGCAAGGTCGACGAGGTACTGGAGGGCGCCGGCTTCTCGCCCAACAGCCATGACGGGCGCGACCTGCTCCAGATCATGGAGACCTACCCGCGCGACGAGCTGTTCCAGACGCCGGTCGACGAACTCCGGTCCATCGTCACGTCCGTCCTCTACCTGCAGGAGCGCAGGCGGCTCCGCCTCTACCTGCGGCAGGACGAGTACGGCCGCTACTACTCCGCGCTTGTCTACCTGCCCCGCGACCGCTACACCACCGGCGTCCGGCTGCGGATCATCGACATCCTCAAGGAGGAACTGGGCGGCATCAGCGTCGACTTCACCGCCTGGAACACCGAGTCGATCCTCTCCCGCCTGCACTTCGTCGTCCGCGTCCCGCAGGGCACCGAACTGCCGGAGCTGTCCGACAGCGACAAGGAGCGCATCGAGGCCCGGCTGGTCGAGGCGGCCCGCTCCTGGGCCGACGCGTTCTCCGAGGCGCTCAACGCCGAACTCGGCGAGGAACGGGCCGCGGAACTGCTGCGCCGTTACAGCAACGCCTTCCCCGAGGGCTACAAGGCCGACCACACCCCGCGCTCCGCGGTCGCCGACCTCGTCCACCTCGAACGGCTCGACGAGGAGCGGAACTTCGCCCTCAGCCTGTACGAGCCGGTCGGCGCCGGCCCCGACGAGCGCCGCTTCAAGATCTACCGCAGGGGTGACGCGATCTCCCTGTCGGCCGTGCTGCCGGTCCTCAACCGCCTCGGCGTCGAGGTCATCGACGAGCGTCCGTACGAGCTGCGCCGCGCCGACCGCAGCGTCGCCTGGATCTACGACTTCGGCCTGCGCATCCCCCGCTCCCTGGGCGGCGGCAACGGCGACCACCTCGGCGACGACGGGCGCGAGCGGTTCCAGGAGGCGTTCGCCGCGACCTGGACCGGGAAGGCGGAGAACGACGGCTTCAACGCCCTCGTGCTGGGCGCCGGGCTGACCTGGCGGCAGGCGATGGTGCTGCGCGCGTACGCCAAGTACCTGCGGCAGGCCGGTTCCACCTTCAGCCAGGACTACATGGAGGACACCCTCCGCACGAACGTCCACACCACGCGGCTGCTGGTGTCGCTGTTCGAGGCGCGGATGTCGCCGGAACGGCAGCGCGCCGGCCACGAGATCGTCGACGCCCTCCTGGAGGAGCTGGACGCCGCCCTCGACCAGGTGGCCTCGCTCGACGAGGACCGGATCCTGCGGTCCTTCCTCACCGTCATCAAGGCGACCCTGCGCACCAACTTCTTCCAGAAGGCCGCGGACGGCACGCCGCACGCCTACGTCTCCATGAAGTTCGACCCGCAGGCCATCCCCGACCTGCCGGCGCCGCGCCCCGCCTTCGAGATCTGGGTGTACTCGCCCCGGGTCGAGGGCGTGCACCTCAGGTTCGGGAAGGTCGCGCGCGGTGGTCTGCGCTGGTCCGACCGGCGTGAGGACTTCCGCACCGAGATCCTCGGCCTGGTCAAGGCGCAGATGGTGAAGAACACCGTCATCGTGCCGGTCGGCGCCAAGGGCGGTTTCGTCGCCAAGCAGCTGCCCGACCCGGGCGTGGACCGCGACGCGTGGATGGCCGAGGGCATCGCCAGCTACAAGACGTTCATCTCCGCGCTGCTCGACATCACCGACAACATGGTCGCCGGTGAGGTCGTGCCCCCGGCGGACGTGGTCCGGCACGACGAGGACGACACCTACCTGGTGGTCGCCGCCGACAAGGGCACGGCGACGTTCTCCGACATCGCCAACGAGGTCGCGCAGTCGTACGACTTCTGGCTCGGGGACGCCTTCGCCTCCGGCGGCTCCGCCGGCTACGACCACAAGGGCATGGGCATCACCGCCCGCGGCGCGTGGGAGTCCGTCAAGCGGCACTTCCGGGAGCTGGGCGTGAACACGCAGGCCGAGGACTTCACGGTCGTCGGCGTCGGCGACATGTCCGGCGACGTGTTCGGCAACGGCATGCTGCTCAGCGAGCACATCCGGCTGGTCGCCGCCTTCGACCACCGGCACATTTTCATCGACCCGCGCCCCGACGCGGCGACCTCGTACGCCGAGCGCCGCCGTCTGTTCGAACTGCCGCGTTCCAGCTGGGCCGACTACGACACCGCGCTGCTGTCGGCGGGCGGTGGCGTCTTCCCCCGTACGGCGAAGGCGATCCCGGTCAACTCGCACATCCGCGAGGCCCTCGGCATCGAGGCGGGCGTCACCAAGCTGACCCCGGCCGACCTGATGAAGGCCATCCTCAAGGCGCCGGTGGACCTGCTGTGGAACGGCGGCATCGGCACGTACGTGAAGTCGTCCACGGAGTCCCACGCCGACGTCGGCGACAAGGCGAACGACGCCATCCGCGTCGACGGCGCCGACCTGCGCGTCAAGGTCGTCGGCGAGGGCGGCAACCTGGGCCTGACCCAGCTCGGCCGGATCGAGTTCGCCCGCGGCGGCGGCAAGATCAACACGGACGCCATCGACAACAGCGCGGGCGTGGACACCTCCGACCACGAGGTGAACATCAAGATCCTGCTCAACGGCCTGGTCGCCGACGGCGACATGACCGTCAAGCAGCGCAACAAGCTGCTCGCCGAGATGACCGACGAGGTCGGCCGGCTCGTCCTGCGCAACAACTACGCGCAGAACACGGCCATCGCCAACGCCCTCGCCCAGTCCAAGGACATGCTCCACGCCCAGCAGCGCTACATGCGCCACCTGGTCCGCACGGGCCGCCTCGACCGGGCGCTGGAGTTCCTGCCCACCGACCGCCAGATCCGCGAGCGCCTCGGCGCCGGCCAGGGCCTGACCGGCCCGGAGACGGCCGTGCTGCTGGCGTACACCAAGATCACGGTGTCGGACGAGCTGCTGCACACCTCACTGCCCGACGACCCCTACCTGCGCGGGCTGCTGTACGCGTACTTCCCGACGGCGCTGCGCGAGCAGTTCGCCGAGCAGATCGAGCACCACCCGCTGCGCCGCGAGATCACCACGACCGTCCTGGTCAACGACACCGTCAACACCGGCGGCACGACCTACCTGCACCGGCTGCGGGAGGAGACCGGCGCCTCGCTGGAGGAGATCGTGCGGGCGCAGACCGCGGCCCGGACGATCTTCCGCTCGGCGCCCGTGTGGGACGCGGTGGAGGCCCTCGACAACCAGGTCGAGGCCGCCGTCCAGACCCGCATCCGTCTCCACTCGCGCCGCCTGGTCGAGCGAGGCACGCGCTGGCTGCTCAACAACCGGCCGCAGCCGATCCTGATCGCCGAGACCGTCGACTTCTTCGCCGACCGCGTCGAACAGGTCTGGTCGCAGCTGACGAAGCTGCTGCGCGGCGCTGACCTGGAGTGGTGGCAGCAGATCTACGACGAGCTGACCGGCGCCGGCGTCCCCGACGAGGTCGCCACGCGGGTCGCCGGGTTCTCGTCGGCCTTCCCGGCGCTCGACATCGTGTCGGTGGCCGACCGCATGGGCAAGGACCCGCTGGACGTCGCCGAGGTGTACTACGACCTCGCCGACCGTCTGCACATCACGCAGCTCATGGACCGCATCATCGAGCTGCCGCGCGCCGACCGCTGGCAGTCGATGGCCCGTGCCTCCATCCGCGAGGACCTGTACGCGGCCCACGCGGCGCTGACCGCGGACGTCCTGGCCGTCGGCAACGGCTCCTCGACCCCCGAGCAGCGCTTCAAGGCCTGGGAGCAGAGGAACGCGGCGATCCTGGGGCGGGCGCGCGCCACGCTGGAGGAGATCCAGGGGTCGGAGACGTTCGACCTGGCCAACCTGTCGGTGGCGATGCGGACGATGCGGACGCTGCTGCGGACGCATTCGTAGCGAACAGACCCAGGGCAGTAAGGAACAGGCCCAGGGCGTAGGCACGCGGAGGGGCGCCCCCCGAGGCATCGGGGGGCGCCCTCTTGCGTGAGTGCGCCACTTCAGGCAGCCGGGTTCAGCGGGCTGCCGTGGGCGGATCTCGGGTGGCCGGCTCGAGCGGGTTCTCGGGTGGCCGGCTCGAGCGGCTTCTCAGGCGGCCGGCTGCGGGCGCGGCTTCTTCTTCGGCTTGTCGCCGGTGAACGCCTCGTAGGCCTGCATGACCTCCTCCGTCGGGCCGTCCATGCGCAGCTCGCCGCGCTCGAGCCACAGCACCCGGTCGCAGGTGTCGCGGATCGCGGCGTTGCTGTGGCTGACCAGGAAGACCGTGCCCGCGTGCGCGCGCATCTCCTGGATGCGCTCCGCCGAACGCGCCTGGAACCTCGCGTCACCGGTGGACAGCGCCTCGTCGATGAGCAGGACGTCGTGGTCCTTGGCGGCCGCGATGGAGAAGCGCAGGCGGGAGCCCATGCCGGAGGAGTAGGTGCGCATCGGCAGGGAGATGAAGTCGCCCTTCTCGTTGATGCCGGAGAAGTCGACGATCTCCTGGTAGCGCTCCCTGATCTGCTCCCGGGACATGCCCATCGCCAGGCCGCCGAGATGGACGTTGCGCTCGCCGGTCAGGTCGCCCATGAGGGCCGCGTTGACGCCGAGGAGGGAGGGCTGGCCGTCGGTGTAGATCTTGCCGCGCTCCACCGGCAGCAGGCCGGCGACCGCCTTGAGCAGCGTCGACTTGCCGGATCCGTTGGTGCCGATCAGGCCGATCGCCTCGCCCTTGTAGGCGACGAAGGAGACGTTCTTGACCGCGTGCACCGTGCGCACGCCCGCCGCCTTCTCGGCCTGCTTGCGGCGCAGGATGCGGTTCAGCGCCGCGGTCGCGGAGCCGCGGCCGGCGCCGGTGCCGTTGATCCGGTAGACGATGTCGACGCCGTCCGCGACGACGGTGGGGATCGGCTCGTCGGTCGGCTCGGTGAGCCCTGTGTTGTCAGCCACGGCCGTACGTCTCCTCAGCCTTCCAGAAGTAGATGAAACCGCCGACGCCGACGAGCAGGGCCCAGCCGGTCGCCCAGGCCCAGACGTGCGGGGGCAGCTGGCGCGCGGTGAACGTGTCGATCAGCGCGAAGCGCATCAGGTCGATGTAGACGGCCGCCGGGTTGGCCCGCAGCAGGTCGCCGACCCAGGCCGGCAGGTCGCTGTGCTTGCTGAGCAGGTTGTCGATGCTCCACATCACGCCCGAGATGTACATCCAGGTGCGCAGGACGAACGGCATCAGCTGGGCGATGTCCGGCGTCTCCGCCCCGAGGCGCGCCAGGATCATCGAGACGCCCGCGTTGAAGACGAACTGGAGCACCAGGGCGGGCACCGCCAGCAGCCAGGAGGGCGCGGGCGGAACGCCGACGCAGAGCAGGATGATCACCAGCGCGGCCATCGAGAACAGCAGCTGCTGGAGCTGTTGCAGACAGAACGAGATCGGCAGCGCGGCACGCGGGAAGTGCAGGGCCCGCACCAGACCGATGTTGCCGGAGATCGCCCGGGTGCCCGCCATGATCGAACTCTGCGTGAACGTCCACACGAACACGCCCGTGACCAGGAACGGGATGAAGTCCGCCACGCCCTTCTTGGTCTCCAGCAGGACACCGAAGATGAAGTAGTACACCGCCGCGTTCAGCAGCGGGGTCATGACCTGCCAGACCTGGCCGAGCTTCGCCTGGCTGTACTGCGCGGTGAGCTTGGCGGTGGCGAACGCGCTGATGAAGTGGCGGCGCGCCCACAGCCGGCGGATGTACTCGGGCAGGGACGGGCGGGCGCCGCTGACCGAGAGGCCGTGCCGGGCCGCGAGGGCCGCGAGGTCTTCGTGGACCACTGGCCGCGTCTGGGGCGGTGTGCTGAGGACCTGGCTCACATCCGCTGCTTTCACTCGGGGGGAGGGGGTGTGCGTGAGGCCGGCCGCCGTCGGACGGCGTTTCCTTACGCTTCTCTTGACGTTTTCTTACGTCGGGACGGGACCGTATCGTCGCAACGTGAGCGTAGGCCGATCGGGCGTCGGAACGCAACCGTTTCGTCGTCGCGGCGGCGGGGTTTCGTCGCGGCGCCGAGACCTCCCCCGCCGCGAGGACGGGACCGTTTCCGCCGCCGGGGCGAGACCGTCCCGGCGAGGAGGCGGGACCTTCTCCGTGGGCCTTCTTCGTGGTCGAGGCGAGATCTTCTTCGTCGTGGAGGCGAGATCTCTTCGTGGTGCAGTCGCGACGTTTTCCGTCGTGGAGACCGGGACCTTGTTCGTCGCGGAGGCGCGCGACCTTTTCGTGGGGACGGGTCCGTATCGTCGCAACGCCCTATGCTGGTCCGCATGACGACGAACGCCGACGGGCCCCAGACGCGTCCGCGCCGCCGGACCCCCGCGGGAGCGGCCGTGCTCCGGGAGGATGTGACGGAAGCCATCCGGGCGGCCGTCTTCGAGGAACTGGCGACCGTCGGCTACGCCCGGATGTCCATCGAGGGCATCGCCCGGCGGGCCGGAGTGGGAAAGACCGCGGTGTACCGGCGCTGGCGCTCCAAGCTGCACCTCGTCCTGGACATCGTCTCGGCGATCGCCGTGCAGGGCCTGCCCGCGCCGGAGACGGGGAGCCTGGAGGGCGACCTGCGGGTGCTGTACGAGGTGACGTCCCGGGCGCTGCGCCATCCGGTGGCCTCGCAGATCATCCCGGACCTCCAGGCCGAGGCGGCCCGCAACCCCGAGATCGCCGAGGCGATGCAGAAGACGCTGCGGGACGGGCAGGAGGGGGTCGCCCTGAAGATCGTGGCGGCGGCGAGGCAGCGCGGCGAGGTCGGCGAGGACCTGGACCGCGAACTGGCCCTCGACCTGATCTCGGGTCCGCTCTACTGGCGTTCGGTGGTGATCCGCAGCCCGAAGCTGCCCAAGAGGTACCTGGACGCGCTGGCCCGGGCGACGGCCGAGGCGATCAAGGCGCTCTGAGTCCGGCTGCCCGGCCGCCGCGCCCCCACCCGCGCCCCCACCCGCGTCTGCGCCGGCGACCCCTGCCGCGTCATCTGCCGTCGTCTTCTGGCGCGCTCCCGCAGGGGATCTCCTCTGCGCCGTCCCCTCGCGCGTCCCCCGTGCGACGCCCCCTCCGCGCCGCCTTACTCCCCGAGCCGCCGCGCCAGCTCGTGGAGATCCGCCGTGCGCAGGACACGGTCGCCGAAGCCGGGCAGGGGGACGTGCAGGACCCGGGACCACCGCTCCGGGACGGCCCCGGCGCCGTACACCGCGCCGGCGAGGCCGCCCGTGACCGCGGCGACGGTGTCCGTGTCGCCGCCGAGGTCGACGGCGGCGCGGACGGCGTCCTCGTAGGAGGTGGTGGTGCGCAGGGCCCAGACGGCGGAGCCGAGGCAGGGCCAGACGGCGCCGTTGAACTCGGTGGCCAGGTCGGGGTGCCAGTCGGGGGCGAGGACGGTCGCGTAGCGCACGCGGTGGTCGGGATGCACCTCGGCCAGGGTGTCCGGGAGGGCGGCCAGCGGGTCGGCTCCCGACAGGGCGGTCCGCAGCAGCTCGTGGAAGATCGCCGTGCCCTCCCAGGCCGCGCGGTCGCCGTGGGTGAGCGCGGCGAGGCGGCGGGCGGCGGCCATGGTGGCGGCGCGGCCCCGGTCCGCGAAGTACACGGCGGAGGTGGTGGCCCGCATCAACGCGCCGTTCCCCGCCCCCCGCCCGTTGCTCTGGAAGTGCAGGGCGGCGGCCATGTCCCACGGGTCGCCGCTGCCGAGGACCGCCTCGGTCTGCAGGCCGATGTCCTTGGGCTCGGCGGCCGCCCACCGCTGGAACCGCCGGAAGACGTCCGCCGGTTCCAGCCCGCCGCGGTCCAGCAGCGACTCCGCGACGAGCACCGCCATCTGCGTGTCGTCGGTCGCCTCGCCCGGGTCCCAGCCACCGCCCCCGCACATCTCGCCGCCGTGTCCGGCGGAGGGGAAACGGGCGGAGAAGGCGCCCTCCGGCCCGAACTCGAAGGGCGCGCCCAGCGCGTCCCCCACGGCAGAACCGACGACGGCGCCCACGGCGCGCACGGGATCGATCATTCCGGCAGCCCGAGAAGCCGACGTCCGCCGGCTCCCGCCCTCACCGGCGTCCCGTCTCGCCTTTCACGGCCGACTCGCCCTCCACGGCCGCCGCACCCCCGATCGCCGCGGCGCCGTCCACCGCCGTGGCCCCTTCCACCGCCGTGGCCCCTTCCACCATCGTCGCCGCTTCCACGGCCGCCGCCCCCTCCCTCGCCACCGCGTCCCACTCCGCGGTGTCGTCCTCCAACGCCGCCGAGTCCAGTGCGCTGGTGAGCCGGTCCAGGCGTTCGCGCAGCTCGCTGATCTCCTCCAGGTCGAAGCCCGTGGCGCCGGCGATCCGGCGCGGCACCCGCAGTGCCCGCTCGCGCAGCGCCGTGCCCTCCTCGGTCGGCCGGACCACCACCGAGCGCTCGTCGCGGGCGCTGCGCTCGCGCCGCACCAGCCCGGCCGACTCCAGCCGCTTCAGCAGCGGCGACAGCGTGCCGGAGTCCAGCCGCAGGTGCTCGCCCAACTTCTTGACGGGCAGCTCGCCCTCCTCCCACAGGACCAGCATCACGAGGTACTGGGGGTAGGTCAGCCCGAGGTCCTTGAGGATCACGCGGTACACGCCGTTGAAGGCACGCGAGGCGGCGTGCAGGGAGAAGCAGATCTGGCGGTCCAGGCGGAGCCAGTTCTCCTCGGGGGCGTCGGCAGCGGCGGCGGGGATCGACGTCGGGGTCATGTCTCCAGCGTAGCTCTTACCGCCATTTAGTTGTGCACAATTTAATTGTGTGCTCTACTTGGGGTCGCGAGGCGGCCCGGACGCGGAAGCGCGAGGGCCGGCCGCCCCCTGACACCGATTTCCGAGAGGGATGGTTCATCCATGGACGCGCTCTACACCGCAGTCGCCACCGCCACCCACGGCCGCGAGGGTCGCGCCGTCTCCTCCGACGGCAGGATCGACCTCGCGCTGGCCATGCCGGCGGAGCTGGGCGGAGACGGTCAGGGCACCAACCCCGAGCAGCTCTTCGCCGCCGGGTACGCGGCCTGTTTCGGCAGCGCCCTCGGCCTGGTCGGCCGCCAGGCGAAGGTCGACGTCAGCGACGCCGCCGTGACCGCCGAGGTCGGCATAGGCAAGCAGGGCGAGGGCTTCGGCCTCAAGGTCGCGCTCCGCGTCGAGCTGCCGGACACCGTGGACGAGGCGACCGGCCGCAAGCTGGTCGAGCAGGCCCACCAGGTCTGCCCCTACTCCAACGCCACCCGCGGCAACATCGAGGTCGACGTCGTCATCGAGTAGGCCCACGGGAAACCTCCCGAGTGAGCCCCGCCGGGCCACGGCGGATCCCGGCCCCGGCAGATCCCGGTAGGGGACCTCACCCGACCCGCGCCAGCACCTCGCCCGTCCGCGGGCTCCGCGCCACCACCACCGCCTCCTCGGGCACCGGCCGCCCGCGCGTGAGCAGCAGCCAGCGGACGCGGTGGCGGTGGGCGATCGCCCACCGCTCGGCGCGGGTCGACGCCGGGTCGAGGTAGGCGCGGACGTCGGCGAGCCGGCGCAGCCGCTCCCGCTCCTCCAGCGCCGCGTCCGGCCAGGCGGGAGCGGCGAGGTTCGGCCCGTACCCGGCGATCGCGTGGACGGCGTAGTACCCGTCGGTGATCACCACCTCGCCGGGCCCGATGTGCCGCGCGGCCCAGTCGTACGAGGGCCAGTGCGGCGGCTGCTCGAAACCCACGGGATCCAGTGCGCGCGGTACGACCGCCCCGGCGTGCACGGTGAGGAAGCCCAGGCAGGCCCCGCCGGCCGCGACCGCCCCCAGCACCCTGCGCCCCGTGCCCCACGGCCGGGGCGCCGCCAATTCCACCGCCAGCGCGAACTGGAGCGGCACGAGGGTGAGCCCTAGGATCCGCCCGTAGGTGTAGTGGCCGCTGACCCAGCCGTACGACACCACCAGGCAGTCGAGGGCGAACATCAGCACCAACGGGTCGCGCGCCGAGGGCCGCCCGCGCAGCCACAACGCCGGCAGCCCCAGCAGCGCCAGTCCGAAATGCCCCACAAGCTGCTCGTACAGTCGCCGGTGCATCGCGTCCACGCTGCCGTCGCCCGCCAGCGCGAACACGTCGAAGTACGGCCACGCCACCGCGACCGGCAGCGCCACGGCACCCACGACCGCCCACCGCAGCGCCACCGCCGGCCGCCACCCCCGCTGCCACCCCAGGACGAAGGCCGCGCCCCCGGTCACCGCCGCGATCGACGTGATCGGATGCACCAGCACGATCACCCCGTACAGCGCGCCCAGCGCCGCGTACCCGGGCAGGCCGCGCAGCCCGCCCGGCCCCACGAACCGCACCCGCCGCCCGTCCCGCGCGCGTGCGGCCGTCAGCGCCCACGCCCAGAAGGCCAGCCCGATGGCGCAGGTGGACGGATAGCCGAGGTTGCCGGTCATCGACATCAGGCCCAGGTAGCCGCTCCACCACGCCCGTTCGGTGCCCCACAGCAGGGTCATCGCGGCCAGGGCCAGCACCGGCGCCCACGGCCGGGGCGTCAGCACGCGCGTGAAGCGGCCGATCCCGGTCAGCAGCACCAGCAGGTTCACCGGCCCGGCGACCCGCAGCACCTCCCAGCCCGTCAGCCCCGTCAGCCGGGCGACCGCGCCCTCGGCCACCGCGTACGGCGAGTAGTAGGGGCTGCCCGCGCCCGGCAGGTCCGCCATCGGATGGCGCGGGTTCAGCAGATCGGCCTTCAGACGCTCGACGACCGCCGCGTGCTGGCCCGCGTCGCAGCACAGCGGCACCCGCCAGTACGCCAGCGACATCACCAGCCAGAACAGGAACCCGAAGACCTGGTACGGGGTCGGACGCCCCACGCGCCCGCCGCGCAGCGCCGTCGCACCGCGCGCGGGACGCCGGGTGAGGACGCCGACGCTCATCGGACCGCTGGAAGCAGGGACATGGGAGGCATTGGCCGTATGTTCCCGCCCGGGTCAACGGCCTTGCCGACCGTCACCTCATCGAGTGAGCCCGGTCGGGCCTCTCCCGCACCGGCAGCGCGATCCGCTCCCGGACCAGGGACTCCAGCAGCAGCGGCACGCCCAGCACCGGCAGCAGCCACGCCAGCACGATCAGCCGGCCGCCCCAGATGTTGATGTCCGGATGCCCCGCCTGGGTGAGGAACCCGGTGCAGGCGGCGGCGAGCACGAAGGCACCGGCCGCCCGGTGCCGCCCGCGCACCGCCCCCCACGCCCCGGCCGCGAGCGCCGCCAGGAACAGCGGCTCCCACAGCTGGCGCCGCAGCCACTCCACCCAGAAGTTCCCCTGGAGCTGGAAGAACTCCCCCCACACCCGCGTGCGGTCGGGCCGGGTGAAGTGGTGGGTCAGCAGGTCCTGGAGGCTCTCCGTCTCCGACGGGTAGTGCAGCAGCCGCGCCAGCAGCACCGTCCCGAGCACCCCGCACCCACCCGTGACGGCGACCACGACGACCCCGCGCCCCACCGGCCGGCCGCGCCGACGGCGCCGTACGGCGATCAGCGCGCCCGCACCCGCCAGGCACACCCCGAGGAACAGGGCCTGCGAGTGCTTCACGGTGAACAGGGCGGCCAGCGCCCCGCCCACCAGCCACGCCCCGGCCCGCACCCGCCCGTCCAGGGCCAGCGCGCACCCCCACACCGCGGCCAGCGTCAGCGCCAGCATCAGCCCCTCGGTCATCGGGCGCATGGCGGTCGTGCCGCACGGCAGGACCTGGTACAGCGCCTGCCCGGTCAGACAGAGGGGCGTGGGCACGCGCAGGGTCCGCAGGGCCAGGAAGGCCAGCACCCCGCCCGCCACCGTCACCGCGACGCCCGCCGCCCACAGACCCCACGTCACGCCGAACACGGTGACGAAGGGGACGAGGAACACCGGGTAGCCGGGCCGCACCTCGAAGATCCGCATGAAGCGTTCCGGCATGAACGGCACCGTGTGCCCGCCGGTCTGCCCCGCCGCCAGCCGCGCCCCGACGTTCCGCCACTCCCGCGACCGGCACTCGGCCATGACCCGCCCGGTGGGGTCGGCGCGATGGAAGCGGACCACGTCCACGCTCTGCCGGCGGGCGGCGGTCGAGGCCGCCCCCTCGCACGCGTGGTCGATGGTCGCGGCCGCCGCCTCCCACTTTCCGTCGCCGCGCAGGCTCAGCGCGTAGGACAGGTAGTTCTTGCTGTCCGGGGTGGCCCGGCCGGTGACGTTCGCGAGCTGGAGCAACGCGAACCCCACGGCCAGGACCAGCACCCAGGTGCGCGGCCGCGGGCGCAGCCTCACGTGGACGCCAGCAGGTCGCGGGCGGTGGCCTGACCGGGGAGCCGCACCGACACCCGCTCCGGCATCGGCTCGCCCAGCAGCAGCGTCCGTACGACCCGCTCGGCGGCCCGCCCGTCGTCGAACGCGCAGAACCGCCCGCGGAAGGCCGCCCGCAGCCGCGCCGACTCCTCGTCCCGCCAGCTGTCGGAGGCGAACAGCCAGGCCAGCTCCCGGTAGCTGCGCGAGACATGGCCGGGCGCCTCGGCGGTGACGTCGAAGTAGGCACCCCGGCTCGCCGCGTACGCGTCCCAGTCGTCGGCGTGGACGACGATCGGCCGGTCCAGGTTGGCGTAGTCGAACATCAGGGCCGAGTAGTCGGTGACCAGGACGTCGGAGGCGAGCATGACGTCCTCGACGTGCGGTTCGTCCGTCGCGTCGACGAGGATCCCGCGCCGGTGCAGCTCGGCCAGGCCCATGCCGCGCGCCGGGCCGGCCGCCAGCGACGGGTGCAGGCGGACGACGAGGGTGTGGTCCTCGCCGAGGTCGGCGGCGAACCGGGCCAGGTCGATCCGGTCGATGTGCCCGCCCCGCCGGTACTCGCGGCGCGTCGGCGCGTACAGCACGACGGTGTGACCGGCGGGGATGCCGAGCCGGGCACGCACCGCCGCACCCGCACCCGCGGCCGCCCCCCGGCCCGCACCGGCGTCGACCAGCACGTCGTTGCGCGGGCTGCCGGTGCGCGCCGACGTGAAGTGACACGGATACGCCCGCTCCCACACCAGCTCGGAGTGCAGGTTGGCGACCAGGCTGTAGTCCCAGCGGTCGGCGCGGCGCAGCATCTGCGGCACGTCCACGCCGTACCGGGCGCCGGGCTTGTCCAGCAGGTCGGCCGCCATGTACTTCAGCGGGGTGCCCTGGTGGGTGTGGATGTGGACGCTGCCGGGCCGTTTCACCAGCGTGCCGGGCCAGTTGACGTTGTTGACGAAGAAGCCGGCCCGTGCGGTCACGCGCCGGTACGCGGGGGAGTCGAGGAGCACGTGCTCGACGCCGTCCGGGAGCCGCGCCGCCGTCTCCTCGTCCCGCACCACCCACACCCCCCGCAGTTGCGGGGCGATCTCCCGGGCCGTGCGGTAGACGGCCCCCGGATCACCGAGCACGCCCCGGTGCGAGAACGCCGAGTACACGACGAGGTGCGGATCCAGCGGGCGCCGGGCCTGCACGGCGCTCAGACCCCGGCGTACGCGCGCCCCGGCCGCGCCCCGCACCTGCCCCCCGCGCCGGGCCAGCTCCCGGCCGGCCCGCTCGGCCAGCCGCCTGACCCGGTAGGCCGGGTAACCGCCCTCCAGCACCCGCAGCTCGTCGGGAACCGGCCCGGCCGGCCGGTGCGTACGGAACATCGCGGCCGTACGGCGGAAGAACTCGGCCTTGTCCGACGGCGGCAGCCGGTCCGGCTTGGCCAGGATGTCCAGGCAGTGCTCGCCCATCTTGCGGGCCAGGCAGGGCCGCCAGTGCGCCAGCTCCGGGCGGGAGTCGACGAAGGCGAAGACCCGCTCGTACTGGTCGTGGATGTCGAAGTGCTTGCGGCTGGTGGTGGACAGGATGTTGCCCTGGCGGCGCTGGCGGTAGTTCAGGCAGATCCGGTCCAGCGTGGCGATCCGCTCCGCGCTGAGCATGACCGGGAACGTCCAGGGCGTGTCCTCGTAGTAGCCGGGCGGGAAGCGGAAGTCGTTCCGCTCGACGAAGTCCCGCCGGTACACCTTGTTCCACACGACCATCAGCAGGTCGAGGATCTCGGGGTGCTCGGCCGCCGTGAAGGTGCCGTCGCCGCAGTCGGCGAGGACGTGCGCGAGGGCGTTGCGGCGGGTGCCGCCCCACCAGTAGGCGCGGGCGTAGTCGAAGACCAGCACGTCCGGGTCGCCGCTCTCGTCGAGGCGGTCGGCCATCGCGCGCAGCGCGCCCGGGGTGAGGGTGTCGTCGCTGTCGAGGAAGAAGAGGTAGTCGCCGCTCGCGTGCGGCAGGCCCGCGTTGCGGGCGCGGCCGAGGCCGACGTTCTCCGGCAGGTGCAGGACCCGCACCCGCTCGTCGCGGGCCGCGTACGCGTCGAGGATCGCGCCGCAGCCGTCGGGGGAGCGGTCGTCGACGGCGATCACCTCGAGGTCCCGGTAGGACTGCTCCAGGACCGAGTCGAGGCACTCGCGCAGGAAGCCCTGCACCTTGAAGCAGGGGACGATGATGCTGAAGCGGGGCACTGCGGGGGTCAGCTCCTTACGAGGGGGGCGGCGGCGGGGGCCGGGACGCGCTCGGTGAGCGGCCGCACGGGCGGGATCGCCTCCGGGGGCTGGCCGAGCAGCACCCGGCGCACCACGCGCTCGGCGGCCCGCCCGTCGTCGAACTGGCAGAAGCGGGCGCGGAACGCGGCGCGCAGCGCGGCCGACCCGTCATCCGCGTACGAGCCGTCGTGGAACACCCGGGCCAGCTCCTCGGGCGTACGGGCGACCGGGCCGGGCGGGGCCGCCATCAGGTCGAAGTAGACGCCCCGCGTCTCGGTGTAGACGTCCCAGTCGTCGGCGTACACGACGATCGGGCGGTCGAGGTTGGCGTAGTCGAACATGATCGACGAGTAGTCGGTGACCAGCGCGTCGGCGGCGAGGCACACGTCCTCGGTGGAGCGGTGGCCGGTGACGTCGATGATCCGGCCGGTGCTCGGGCGCGCGCCCCGGTCGTAGAAGTAGTGGGCGCGCAGCAGGACGACGACGTCCTCGCCGACGGCCTCGCAGAAGGCCTCCAGGTCCAGGCCCGGGTCGAAACCGGTCCGGTAGTCGCGGTGGGTGGGGGCGTACAGGACGGCCGTGCTGCCCTCCGGCACCCCGAGCTGCCGCCGGACGCGGGCCACGTCCTCCGCGGTCGCCGTGTAGAAGACGTCGTTGCGCGGATAGCCGTACTCCAGGTGCTCGTACGAGCCGGGGAAGGCGCGCTCCCACACATGGGTGGAGTGGGTGTTGGAGGAGAGGTTGTGGTCCCAGCGGTCCACCCGGCCCAGCAGCTTGGTGAAGCTGCCGGTCGCGGCGGCCACCACCGGGTACGTCGACTGGTCGACGCCCATCTTCTTCAGCGGGGTGCCGTGCTGGGTCTGCACGTGCACGCTGCCCTCGCGCTTGACCACGCCGTCCGCGAAGTTGGCGTTGTTGACCAGGTACTTGGCCCGGGCCAGCAACTGCCAGTAGCGGCGGCTGCCGATCACGGCGTGGTCCACCCCCTCCGGCACGGTGTGCGCCTGGTCCGGCTCCACGAGGAACACCGAGCGGATGTGCGGGGCGAGTTCGGCGGCCTTGGCGTGGATCGCGGCCGGGTTGCAGGCGTACCCGCGCCCCCAGTAGGCGCAGAAGACCGCCAGGTGGGGGTCGATACGGCGGTGCAGCTGGCGCCGGTAGTACAGGCGGGTGCGCAGCCCCCGGGGGCGGGGGACGCGCTGGGCGGCGACCGACGCCTTCCGGTGGGCTCCCCGCAGCGCGCGGAACGCCGTGTACGCCCCCGCCGCCAGCAGCCGGTGCTGCACCCCCAGCTTCCCGCCCGGCCTGCGGAAACCGGCCGGACGATGACGCCGGTACAGTGCGCCCGCCCGGCGGAAGAAGGCCCGCCGGGCGGACCCGGGCAGCCGCGCCGGATGCGCGGCCGTCTTCAGGACGACGGCGAACAGCTCCTCGAAGAGCGCACCCGGCCGGGCGTCCGCCGCGGACACTCCGGCCGCCTGCGTCAGCACCAGCTCCGTCTGGTCCAGCAGTTCGCCGTGGTGCCCGACCGGCAGGTTGAGCCGGCTGCCCTGCCGCCGCAGCAGATGCCGTACGACGACCTGGCGCAGCACCGCGACCCGCTCGGCGCGCAGGGTGACCAGGCCGCCGAAGCCGACGTCGGTGAAGTGGCCGGCGGGGAAGGCCAGCTCGTGCTCGGTGAGGAAGGCCCGCCGGTAGGCCGCGCTCCACGCCGGGAGCTGCACGCCGGTCACCCGGGGGGTCTCGGCGGGGACGAAGGCGCCTTTCGGTGCCCGCGCCAGCAGCGGGGCCGCCGGGTTGACCGGCTCGCCCTCCCACCACGGCGTGCGCTCGTGCTCGGCGTACAGGACGTCGACCTCGCCGGTCTCGGCCAGGCGCGCGTCCAGGGCGGTCAGCGCGCCGGGGGCGAGGGTGTCGTCGCCGTCGAGGAACAGCAGATAGGCGCCGGTCGCCGCCCGGAGCCCGGTGTTGCGCGCCCCGGCGAGGCCCGCCGACGGCGGCGAGTGCACCGGGGTCACCCGGGAGTCCCGCTCGGCGTACCCGGCGGCGACGGACGCGGCGGGGGCGTCGGGCGCGTCGCAGACCGGGATCAGCTCGAAGTCGCCGAAGGACTGGGCGAGGACGGAGTCCAGCGCCAGGGGCAGCCGGCCCGCGACCCCATGGGACGGGACGATGATGCTGAAGCGGGGCATTCTGCTCTTTCTCTGTGGAGGGTCCTGAGGGTCCTGCTCCGGCAGCCGTGCGGGCCCACGGCCCTCAGCGGCGTTCGCTGACGGTGCGGGGACCGGACGGCTGCGGCACGGTGGTGAGCGTGGGGCGCGTCGGCGCCGCCGCCGACGGCACGGGCCGGCGCTCGGCGAGCGGCACGACCGGCGGCTGCCCCGTCTCGCCCAGCACGACGTGCCGTACGACGCGCTCGGCGGCGCGTCCGTCGTCGTACGGGCAGAACCGCTCGCGGAACGCGGCGCGCAGCTGGGCGGAGCGGGAGCCGCACCAGTGGCCGGTGGCGAAGATGTCGATCAGTTCGTCCTCGCTGCGGGCGACCGCGCCCGGCGGGAAGGCCCGCAGGTCGAAGTAGGTGCCGCGGGCCGCCTGGTAGGCCGCCCAGTCGTCGTCGGGGGTGTGGACGACGATCGGGCGGTCGAGGTTGGCGTAGTCGAACATGATCGACGAGTAGTCGGTGACCAGGGCGTCCGAGGCCAGGCAGAGGGACTCGACGCTGGGGTGGCCGGTGACGTCGAGGACGCGGCCGCCGCGGGGCAGGCCCTCGGGCTGCCAGTAGTGGGCGCGGGCCAGGATCACGAAGCGCGGGCCCAGGCGGTGCAGGATCCGCTCCAGGTCGAGGGCGGGGCGCTGGGTGCGGCGGTAGTCGCGGTGGGTGGGCGCGTACAGGATCGCCACCGTGTCGCGGGGGATGCCGAGGGTCTCGCGCAGACGGGCCACGTCCGCGGCCGTCGCCCGCTGGAAGACGTCGTTGCGGGGGTAGCCGTACTCCAGCGTGGTGTAGCCGCCGGGATAGACGCGCTCCCAGGTGAGGGTGGTGTGGCGGTTGGCGGACAGGACGTAGTCCCACTTGTCGACGCCCCGCAGCAGCTCTTCGAAGTCCATGTCACGGGCGGCCGCCGGATGCTCCTGGAGGTCGAGGCCCATGTGCTTGAGGGGGGTGCCGTGCTGGGTCTGGACGAAGACCTGGCCGCGGCGTTTGACCAGACGGCGGTCGAAGTTGACGTTGTTCACGAGGTACTTCGAGCGGGCCAGCGCCGTCCAGTAGGCGGCGGTGCCGGGGCGCAGCGGGCGCGGGCCCGGCGGGATCGTGTGCTGGTGCTCGGGGCGGGCGATCCACGCCGTGCGCACCCGCGGCGCGACGCTGCGGAACGCGGCCTCCAGCGCGCCCGGGTTGCAGCCGTGGCCGCGGCCCCAGTAGGCGGAGAAGACGGCCCGGTCGGCGCGCAGCGGCAGCCGCAGCTGGATCCGGTAGTGGGCCTGGAGGAGCCCCGCGCGCAGGGCGCGGGCGAGTTTCGTGGCGAGCTTGAGCGTGCGGCGGCGCAGGGTCGCGGCCGCCTGGAGGGCCCGGTAGGTGCGGTGCAGGCCGAGGTGGACGAGGGTGTGCCGCACCCGGGAGCGCAGCGGCACGGGCGCGCCGGGGGCGCGGTAACGGCGGTAGTGGACGCGGGCCCGGCGCAGGAACTCGGCGCGCGATCCGCGGGGCAGCCGGCCCGGCCTGGTGAACACGGTCGTCAGGTGGTCGACCATGCGGCGGAACAGCACCGGCCGCCAGCGGGCGAGTTCGGGTCGCTCGTCGATGAACGCGAAGACCCGGTCGTACTGGTCGAAGACGTCGAAGTGCCGGCGGCTGGTGGTGGACAGGATGCTGCCCCGGCGGCGCTGCCGGTAGTGCACGCAGACCCGGTCCAGGGTCGCGATCGACTCGGCGGTCATCAGCGCCGGATAGGTCCAGGGGGTGTCCTCGTAGTAGCCGGGCGGGAAGGTCAGGCCCACGCGGGCCACGAAATCCCGCCGGTAGGCCTTGTTCCAGGCCACCATCAGCACCCTGAGCAGGCCCGGCCGGTCCTCCAGGCGGAAGGGCGCCGGGCCCTGCTCGGTGAGCTGGGCGGCGAACCTGTTGCGCTCCGCCTCGCCCGTCCAGAACGTGGTCGCGTAGTCGTAGACCAGGACGTCCGGCTCGCCGGTCTCCTTCAGCCGGTCGGCGATCGCGTCCAGCGCGTCCGGGGTGAGCGTGTCGTCGGAGTCCAGGAACAGCACGTAGTCGCCGGTCGCCTGCGCCAGACCGGCGTTGCGCGCCCGGCCCAGGCCGACGTTCTCCGGCAGGTGCAGGGGGCGCACACGCGGGTCGCACACCGCGAACTCGTCGATGATCTCGCCGCAGGCGTCCGGCGAACGGTCGTCGACGGCGATCACCTCGAGATCGGCGTACGACTGGGACAGCACCGATTCGAGGCACTCGTGCAGGTACGCCTGAACCTTGTACGCGGGGATGATGACACTGAACCTGGGCAAGGGGCATCCATGGGTCGGCGCGGGCGGTAGGCCCCTGCCGTCGCGTTCCCGTCCGCCCCGCCCTCCGGGCGGACGACGGGGAACGAGGAGACAGGACCTGGCCCGGGAACGGCCGATGGAGTGACTTGGTTACGTTCGCCTACGGCATCCGGGGGACACCGGGTGAACGGCGAGGGGCGGACCGGTGACGGCCCACCCCCCTTGCGCCACCGCCTACTTGACCGCGCCGGCCATCACACCGGACACGAACTGCCGCTGGAACGCGAAGAACACGGCCAGCGGGATCACCATCGAGATGAACGCGCCGGGCGCCAGCACGTCGATGTTGTTGCCGAACTGCCGTACCTGCGTCTGGAGGGCGACCGTGATCGGCTGGCTGTCGGCGTTGGTGAACACCAGCGCGACCAGCATGTCGTTCCACACCCACAGGAACTGGAAGATGCCCAGGCTGGCGATGGCCGGCCCGCCCAGCGGCATCACGACCCGCACGAAGAGCCGCAGCTCACCGGCGCCGTCGAGACGGGCCGCCTCCAGCAGTTCGCGGGGGATCTCCGCGAAGAAGTTCCGCAGCAGGAACACCGCGAAGGGCAGACCGAAGCCCACGTGGAACAGGATCACACCGAGGACGGAGCCGAACAGGCCGACCTTGCCGAACAGTTCGGCGATCGGGATCAGTGCCACCTGCACGGGCACCACCAACAGGCCGACCACGCCCAGGAACCACCAGTCCCGGCCGGGGAACTCCATCCACGCGAACGCGTACCCCGCGAGCGAACCGATGACCACGACCAGGACCGTCGCCGGCACCGTGATCAGCACCGTGTTCACGATCGAGTGGGTGATGTCGCTGTTCTCCAGCAGCTTCTGGTAGCTGTCCGCGGTGAGTTGGGCCGGCTGCGTGAACACCTCCCACCAGCCGCTCGCGCCGATGTCCTCCGGCGAGCGCAGCGAGGAGACCAGCAGACCGATCGTCGGCACCAGCCAGAACAGCCCGACGACGATCAGGAACACGCGGACCAGGCCGCCGCCCAGCTTCTCGACGATCCTCGCGCCCAGCGACTGCTTCGCCCGCACGGTCTCGACGGAGGTCGTCATCGCCGCACCTCCCGCCTGAGCCTACGGATGTTGAACCACATCACCGGGATCACCAGCAGCAGCAGGAACACCGCGATGGCGCTGGCGATACCGGGCTGGTCCTCGGAGAAGCCCTTGCGGTACAGCTCCAGGGCGAGCACGTTCGCGTCGTCCTGGGAGGAGCCGGGGGCGATGATGAAGACCAGGTCGAACACCTTCAGGACGTTGATCATCAGGGTCACGACGACGACGGCGAGGACCGGTGCGAGCAGCGGCACCGTGACCCTGCGGAACACCTGCCACTCGTTCGCCCCGTCGACCCGCGCCGCCTCCATCAGCTCCCGCGGCACGCTCGCCAGACCGGCCGCGATCAGCACCATCGCGAAGCCCGCCCACATCCAGATGTACGACCCGATGATCGCCGGGGTGACCAGCGACGGGCCGAGCCAGTCCAGACCGTTGTACGGCTCCTCGAAGTTGTCGGCGGGCAGCCGGAGCAGGGCCCCGTCCGCCGCCTCGGGAAGGGTGAACGTGCCGTCGCCGGCGGCCTTCGTCGAGGCGACGACCCTGCCGTCCTTGACCGCCTCGATCCGCATCCCCGGGTAGCCCAGCTCGGACGGGTCCGGGGCGCCGAGGGTCCCGACGCCCTTGCCGCGGGTGAAGTCCTGCCAGGTCGTGCCGGTGACCTTGCCCGGCTCAGGCTGCGCCCGTACGGCCTTCTCCGCGCTGTCGGGCATCAGGTCGGGGGCGACGCCGACCAGGGGCAGGGCGACCGGGTCGCCCGCGCGGACGGGCTCCCTGGTGATGAAGCCGCCGCCCCTCTCGGGTCGCAGCGGCGACTCGCGGCCCGGGTGGGCCTTGGGGAACGCCGACGACTGAGCGAACGTGTCGTGCACACCGACCCACACCGCGTTCGCGACACCCTTGTCCGGGTCCTGGTCGTAGACCAGCCGGAAGATGATGCCGGCGGCGAGCATCGAGATCGCCATCGGCATGAAGACGACCAGCTTGAACGCCGTGCCCCAGCGCACCCGTTCGGTCAGCACCGCGAAGATCAGACCGAGCGCGGTCGCGACCGTCGGCGCGAACACCACCCACAGCACGTTGTTCTTCAGCGCCGTACGGATGCCGTCGTCCGTGAACAGGGCCCTGTAGTTGTCGATGCCGGCGAAGCCGTCGCCGGACTGGTCGTAGAAACTGCGCACGACCGAGTACCCGATCGGGTAGACCACGAGCGCGCCCAGCAGCACCAGGGCGGGCAGCAGGAACAGCGCTGCCACCGTCCTGCGGGTGCCGGTCACGCTCTTGCGCGAGCGAGGAGGGGCGGGGGCCCCGGGAGCCCCCGCCGCCGTTTTCGACGCCATCCCCGGATCAGTTCCCGTACGCCGTCGCCGCGTCCGACTCCAGCTTCGCCTGGGTGCCGGCCACGTCCGTCGGGTTCTTCAGGAAGTCCTGGAGGTCCTTCCACTCGCCCTTGCCGGGCGTGCCGCCGAAGGCCTGCGGGGCCTGGTCCGACATGTCGAAGCGGAAGTCGTCGCCCGCCTCGATCAGCGCCTCGGCGATCGTCCGCTGCACGTCGTTCGGGTACGCGGCCGGGTCGACGTTCTTGTTGGGCGAGAGGTAGCCGCCCAGCTTGGCCTGGATCTCCGCCGCGTCCGGCGAGGCCAGGAAGGTCGCCAGCGCCTGCGCGCCCTTCGAGTCCTCGAGGATCACCGCCGCGTCACCGCCGGAGACCACGGGCGCGGTGTCGCCGACCGCCGGGAACGGGAACACCTTCGCGTCCGTGCCCACCTTCGCCTCGGTCTGCGCGATGTTCACCTGCACGAAGTCACCCTCGTAGACCATCGCGGCCTTGGGCTGGTCGCCGCCGGTGAAGGTCTGGGTGACGGCGTTGGGGAACTGCGTCTGCAGAGCGCCGTCGGCGCCGCCCGCCACGTAGTCCTTCTTGCCCCAGATCTGGGCGAGCGTGGTCAGGGCCTCCTTCACGGAGGGGTCCGTCCACTTGATCTCGTGCTTGGCCAGCTGGTCGTACTTCTCCGGGCCCGCCTGGGAGAGGTAGACGTTCTCGAACCAGTCGGTCAGCGGCCAGCCGTCCGCGCCCGGGATCGAGAACGGGGTGACGCCGGAGTCGTAGACCGTCTGGGCGGTCGTCAGCAACTCGTCCCACGTCTTGGGCTCACTCGCGCCCGCGTTCTCGAAGACCTTGGCGTTGTACCAGATCAGCGACTTGTTGGCGGCCTTGTAGTAGACGGCGTACTGGGTGCCGTCGACCGTGCCGAGGTCCTGCCAGCCCTGCGAGTAGTTCTTCGCCAGCTCCGCCTTCGCCTCGGCGCCCAGCGGCTTGGCCCACTTCTTGTCCACGGCCTGCTGGATGGCGCCCGGCTGCGGCAGCATCGCCACGTCCGGCGGCTGACCGCCCGCGATCTTCGACCCGAGGAAGTTGATGATCGGGTCCTGCGCGGGCACGAAGGTGACCTTCGCGCCGGTGCGCTTCTCGAACTCCGCCAGGACCTTCTTGAAGTTGGCCTGCTCGGGGCCCGTCCACACGGCGGCCACCTCGAGCGTCGTGCCGTTCAGCTTGGGGAGGGTGAGGGTGCTGCCCGTCTCCTTGCTCGGGCTGCTCTCGCTTCCGCCGCTCTTGTCGTCGTCGCCGCCGCACGCGGTGAGCGAGAGCGCGAGGGCTCCCGCGAGCAGCGTGGCGGCTGTCTTCACGGTCCTGCGTGTCCGGATGGTGTGGCTCCTGCTGCGCATCACTGCCCCGTTCTTCGTTCCTCGTCGAACGTCGAGCGCTGTCCCGTGGCACTGGTCTACGCCGGGTGCTGGGGGTCGGCAAGAGCGCATGGCGTGTCAAGAGGGGGATCGTGACCGCGTCGTGACGGGACGCGGGGCGCTGCGCCGGCGTTGGCGGGAGGCGTGCGGGGAGTTGGTGCGGACCTCGCCGGGGGCTTGCAGCCCGCAGACCCCCGCTTTCGGCCTGAACGGCCTCGTCCTCCATCGCCGGACGGGCTGAGTTGCCGTGACCGGCGCCGCGACTCAGGGCGGGAAGCCCACGGCAACTCAGGGCGGGAAACACCCGAAGGGCACGGCCGCACGGGCCGCGGGAGGCATGCACGGTCTCACGGGGCCGAAAGCACGGGGCCGAAAGGGCGACGGCTTACAGCAGCGACGGCACCTCCACCGCCGACACCTCCCGTGCCGCCCGTTCGAGTGCGCTCGCCAGGAGGGCGAGGTCGGTCGGGCCGTTGCCCAGTTCGCGGACGGGTCTGCGGGTCGGGGGGTCGCCCATGCGCTGCCACTCCAGGGGGACCACCGTGGGGCGCAGGGTCGCCGTGCGGGGGATGCGGCCCGTGACACGGCCGCCCTGGAAGGGGGTGAGACGGCAGTCCGCGCTCTGCAGGCGGCCGCGGCCGGGGGCCGGCTCCTCGGTGCCCGAGCCGGGGGCGTCGAGGGTGATCCGCAGGGTGGCCTGCCGGGCCGGCTCCGACTCGGCCGTACGGCCCCCCGGGCCGGCCGCCGCCACCAGGTGGACGCCGAGCCGCTCTCCGTCGCGGGCCACCGCCTCCAGCGCGCGCATGACGGAACCCGCGGCGGGCCGGCCGGGGGAGCCGAGGGCGGGCGAGACCAGGGCGTCCAGGTCGTCGACGACGACCACCAGGCGGGGCAGCGGCGGTGCCGCCTCCGTCCGCTGCCGGGCCGCCGCCTTGGGGCGCAGGCGCAGGGTCGAGCTGGGCGGGGTGTCGAGGTCGGCGGCGCCGGCTCCCGTGCCGCCCGGCTGCCGCTGCGGGACGATGCGGCCCGAGACCGCGCGGTGCGTGTGCCACTCGGTGAAGTGGGACCGCCCGAGCAGCTCGGCCCGCCGCTTCAGCTCGGCGCTCAGCGACTGCGCGAACTCCCGCATTCGCACCGGGTCGTTGGCGGTGAGATGCGTCGTGACGTGCGGTACGTCCGTACAGACGCGCAGGCCGTCGCCGTGGCCGCCGCCCTTGCCCACGGTGTCCCGGCCGTCGAGCAGGACGATGCCCAGCCGGTCGGGGCGCTCGGCGGCGGCCAGCGAGGCGACGACCGCCCGCAGCAGCTCCGTACGGCCGCTACCGGCCGGGCCCTCGATCAGCAGGTGGGGGCCCTCGGCGGCCAGGTCCACGGTGACCGGGCCGCGCGGTCCGGCGCCGAGCACCGCCCAGGCCCGGCCGCCCAGCGCCTCGGCGTCGTCGGCCGCGTCGGCCCAGCGGGCCATCAGGGAGGCCGGGGTCGCCCTGGCGAGACCCAGTTCGTCGAGGAGCCGCGCCGACTGGGGGAGTGGCGCCGACACCCGCGCGGGGCGCTCGCCGCCGCCCGCGCCGTCCGGGCGCAGGGGGGCCAGTGCCCGGGCGAAACGCTCCGCCCAGGCCGCGGACACCGCGTCCACGGCACCGACCGTGCCGTGGCCCACCGGGCCGGGGCGCTCCCGCTCCGACCCGGCCGGCACCACCCGCAGCAGCCGCAGCGCGGTCGCCACGTCCCCGCTGAGCAGGACGACCGCCCCGCACGCGCGGAACGTGGGCGCCGCCGCACAGGCCGCCTCGTACGTGTCCGTCACCGGCGACGCGGGCGAGGCGGCGGCCGTCTCGGCCAGGCACACCACGTGTATGCCGGCCCGGGGGCCCGCCGTCGCCAGCCGGGCCATCGCCTCGCGCAGGTCGGCGCCGCCGGGGTCGCCGTCCACGACGACGACCGTGTACGGGCCGGGGAAGCCGTCCCCGGCGTCGTCCGCCACCGCCCAGGAGGGGCGGCGGCCGGTGCCTCGGGGCGCGGGAACCGGTGCCGTGGCCCCGGTGTCGGCGAAGTGGTCCTCCAGGCGGCGCAGGAGTTCGTCGGCGCGGGCCGTGGCCTGGTCCCGGTCGTAGGCGAGGAGGAGACGGCAGTCCTGGCCGTGCGCGGGACGCAGATGCGGGAGCCAGCCCAGCCAGGACCACTCGGCGGTGCGCTCCTCCTCGGAACGCGCGCGGTCCGTGCTGATCAGGACGATCTCCAGGAGGTCCGGGGAGTGCAGCGCGGCGAGCTGCGCCAGCACCGCGCGCGCCAGCCCGGCCAGCCGCGGGCGCGGCCCGGCCAGGCCCAGCGCACCGACCTCGCGCAGGCCCGCCGTCACCGGTACGGCGGGCAGCATCCCCGAGCCGTCGGGCGCCGCCCGGTCCGCCGTGCCGAGCCGGACCGCGAGCGCCTCCGGGTGACCCGGCCCGCGCTCCCACAGACGGGGGCCCGGGCCCAGCGCGGCCAGCAGCAGCGTGGCCGGGTCCGGCCAGGTGTCCGGTACGGGGGAGGCGCCGGGTGCGGGTTCCGCCGCCGCGCCGGCCGGTTCCCCGGGGTGGGTGTCCGGCTCGGCCGGCTCCTGGTCGCCGCCGCGTCCGCCGGTCAGGCGCCGGGCCCACGCGGAGAGGCCGCCGCGTTTGCGGAGGCCCTGGGGTATGTCGGTGCCGCGCAGGGGGGTGCCTTTGCGGCCGGTTGCGGCGCCGCCCTCGTCGTCGTGCGGCGGCGGGGTGGTCTCCGCGCGTGGTGCGGGGACGTGCGGTCCGCGGGCCTCGTCCGCCGTCGTGAAGGAGCCGAGGCCCGAGCGGCCGCCGTGGGTGTCCCCGGAGCCGTCGCCCGCGGTCGGGGGCCGCCGCGTGGCGGCGCGGCTCTCGATGTGCGGGGCGCCGCCCTGGCCCGGCACCACGGGCGCGTGCCCCGCGCGGGACGCGCGCTCGCCGCGGGTGGGGGCGGAGCCGCTCCAGTCGACCGAGCCGTAGGCGTGGCCGGTGCGGCCGGCAGGGGCGTCGGCGCCGCCGGTCCCGCGTGGGGGAGGCGTGCTCGCGGTGGTGGTGTCCGTCTCGCGCGGGTGCCCCGCGGCCGGCGGTCCCGCCGTGTCCGCGACGGCACCGCTCGTCCCGCGCGCGGGTGCCGCGCCCGGGGCGGGCGCAGGCGGGTCGTCGGGTGCCGCGCCCCCGCACGGCACGCGGACGTGCCCCTCGCCGTCCGGTGTCGTCGCCACCCGCGCCCCCGCCCCGCCGGGCGGCGCCAGCCGCAGGGCGGACTCACCGACCCTGAGCAGCGCGCCGGGGACGAAGCGGAGGGGGCGGGTCTGGACGCGGGTGCCGTCCAGGGTGGTGCCGTTGGTGGAGCCGAGGTCGGCGACCGTGACCCGGCCGTCGGCCCCGAGGGTCACCGCGCAGTGCAGACGGGAGACGTCCGGGTCGTCGAGCGGGACGTCGGCGTCGGCGGAGCGGCCCACGCGGATCTGACCGCCGTGCAGCAGATGCACCCCGCCCGCGTCCGGGCCGGCCACCACGTCCAGCCGGGCCGGGGCGTCGTCGACCTCCGGATGCGGCTCGGGGTCCGCCGGGGCGCCCAGGGACAGCACGGCGCCGTCGGTCAGCGGCGGCTCGCCGAGCGTGCAGCGCCCGGCGTCGAGCCGCTCCGCGCCCGCGTACAGCACGGGCTGGGCTCCCCCGGACGGAGCAGTGCCACCCTCTCCGCAGACCGCCGCGGCCAGGGCGGACGCCACCGCGGCCAGAGCCGTGCCGGCGGGCGCCGTGACCAGCACGTCGCAGCTCGCGGCACGGTCCCGCGCCCCGGCGGGCGGGCCCTGCGGGTCTACGACGGTCAGCCGGATCTGCATCGCCGTCAGCGGTCCCTTCTGCCCGGGCGCGGACTTCCCCCACCCCGCACGAGCACGTCGGCCAGTACTGCACGCATCCTCGCACCTGTCACTGACAATGCGCCCGCCACCGGGAGACAAGTGATCTTGATTGGTCGGCTCTGCCCGCAAAAGTGCCTGACCGATGACCCGGCGGTGACCGCTTGAGATCGGTCACGTCCGCCTCCGGCAACCAACGGACCGAGGCAAGCGTCTTTCCTTCGAACATGGACGGGAAGGGGCGCGTATCCGTACGCAGGGCCCACAGGAAGACGACAGCCCGGTGTCGGGGACACGGCACTACAGTGGGTCGGAAACAAGTGGGTCGGAATACCGGCAAGCGATCAGCAGGGAGCACGTGACGTGCGGCCAGTCGGCAGCAAGTACCTGCTCGAGGAGCCGCTCGGACGCGGCGCCACGGGCACCGTCTGGCGAGCCCGCCAGCGCGAGACCGCGGGCGCCGAGGCGGCCGTGCCCGGTCAGCCCGGGGAGACCGTCGCCATCAAGGTCCTCAAGGAGGAGCTCGCCAGCGACGCCGATGTCGTGATGCGCTTCCTGCGGGAGCGCTCCGTACTGCTGCGCCTGACGCACCCGAACATCGTCCGGGTCCGCGACCTGGTCGTCGAGGGCGACCTGCTGGCGCTGGTCATGGACCTCGTCGAAGGCCCCGACCTGCACCGCTACCTGCGCGAGAACGGCCCCTTCTCACCGGTCGGCGCCGCGCTGCTGACCGCGCAGATCGCCGACGCGCTCGCCGCCAGCCACGCCGACGGCGTCGTCCACCGCGACCTGAAGCCGGCCAACGTCCTGCTGATGCAGAACGGCGGCGAGATGCACCCGCTGCTCACCGACTTCGGCATCGCCCGCCTGGCCGACTCCCCCGGCCTGACCCGCACCAGCGAGTTCGTCGGCACGCCCGCGTACGTCGCCCCGGAGTCCGCCGAGGGCCGCCCGCAGACCTCCGCCGTC
Source organism: Streptomyces sp. NPDC014995 (assembly GCF_043080745.1). Lineage (NCBI taxonomy): Bacteria > Bacillati > Actinomycetota > Actinomycetes > Kitasatosporales > Streptomycetaceae > Streptomyces > Streptomyces sp. NPDC014995. The sequence goes on along the minus strand of NZ_JBIBVX010000009.1, from coordinate 297,891 downwards.
GACATCTACGGCGCCGGCATCCTGCTGTACGAGCTGGTCACCAGCCGTCCGCCGTTCAGCGGCGGCTCCGCCCTGGAAGTCCTCCACCAGCACCTCAGCGCCGAGCCGCGCCGCCCGTCCACGGTCCCCGACCCGCTGTGGACGGTCATCGAGCGCTGCCTGCGCAAGAACCCCGACGAGCGCCCCAGCGCCGAGAACCTCGCTCGCGCGCTGCGCGTCGTCGCCGAGGGCGTCGGGGTGCACGCGAACTCGATGCAGATCGCCGCCGCCGAGGGCGTGGGCCATCTGCTGGCCCCCGACCCGGCGCCCGCGACCGTGCCGGGCGCCCCGGCCGGCGCCTACGACCCGAACGCCGCGACCAGCGTCCTGCCGCACACCTCCGGCCCCGGCACCAACCCGCCCGGCGCCGCCGACCCCACCGCGGTCCTGCCCCACACCGGTGTCCCGGCGGGCGCGGCCGACCCGACGGCCGTCCTGCCGCCGGTGCCGTCGCACCAGCCCGGTCAGCCCGGCCAGCACGGGCAGCAGGACCAGCAGCCGGAGCAGCCGCACCCCTGGCAGACGCAGCTGCGCGCCGCCCGCGACCGCAACGAGCAGACGCAGATCCAGTACCTGGACCCGAACGAGGACCCGCTGCGCCGCCGCCCCCAGCGGCAGGTCGCCCGCCCGCAGCAGCAGCCGGGGCCCCAGCAGCGCCCGCAGCAACGGCCCCAGCCGCAGGGCTACGGCCAGCCGCAGCCGTACGCACCGCCGCAGCAGCCCCAGCAGCAGCCGCAGCGGTACGCGCCGCAGCCCCAGCAGCCGCGGCAGCGGCCCGCGCCGGAACCCCGGCAGCCACGGGAGCCGAGGGAGCCCCGGCAGCCCCGCCAGCGCAGCGCCAACCCGATGAAGATCCCCGGGCTCGGCTGCCTGAAGGGCTGCCTGTTCACGATCGTCATCCTGGTCGTCGCCGGGTGGCTGATCTGGGAACTGAGCCCGCTCCAGGAGTGGATCGGCACCGGCAAGGGCTACTGGCAGCAGCTCGGCGACTGGTTCGAGAAGGCCGCCGGGTGGATCGGGGACCTGGCCGACTCCGTCGGCGGCTCGGGCAGCGGTTCGAGCGGCGCCTGACACCGCCCCGGACGGACCGCGAGTTCGGGGATTTGTCGACAACTGACGGGTGATTTCCGTCTCCGCGGTGAAGGTTGGCTCGTCGGACGCGTACTTTTGTCGGCAACACGCGTCTGTAGGAGCAGTCTTGGCACGGAAGATCGGCAGCCGGTACACCGCCCACCAGATCCTGGGCCGGGGCAGCGCCGGCACGGTGTGGCTGGGCGAGGGGCCCGACGGACCCGTCGCCGTCAAGCTGCTGCGCGAGGACCTCGCGTCCGACGAGGAGCTCGTCGGACGCTTCGTCCAGGAGCGCACCGCCCTGCTCGGCCTGGAGCACCCGAACGTGGTCTCCGTACGCGACCTGGTGGTCGACGGCAACGACCTGGCGCTGGTCATGGACCTCGTCCGCGGTACGGACCTGCGCACCCGCCTGGAGCGCGACCGGCGCCTCGCGCCCGAGGCCGCCGTGGCGATCGTCGCGGACGTCGCCGAGGGACTCGCCGCCGCGCACGCGGCCGGGGTCGTGCACCGCGACGTGAAGCCGGAGAACGTGCTGCTGGACATGCAGGGCCCGCTGGGCCCCGGCGGCTCGCACCGCGCCCTGCTGACCGACTTCGGGATCGCCAAGCTGATCGACACCCCGAAGCGGACCCGCGCCACCAAGATCATCGGTACGCCGGACTACCTCGCCCCCGAGATCGTGGAGGGCCTCCCGCCGCGCGCCTCGGTGGACATCTACGCGCTCGCGACCGTCCTCTACGAGCTGCTGGCGGGCTTCACGCCGTTCGGCGGCGGACACCCGGGCGCGGTACTGCGCCGGCACGTCACGGAGACCGTCGCCCCCCTCCCCGGCATCCCGGACGAGCTGTGGCAGCTGATCGTGCAGTGCCTGGCGAAGGCGCCGGCCTCGCGGCTGCGGGCGTCCGAGCTGGCGGCACGGCTGCGGGAGCAGCTGCCGACGCTTGCGGGAATGCCGCCGCTGGACGTGGACGAGCCGGACACGGAGACGGAGGAGGGCGAGCCGGAGGAGACGGGGTCCTCCGCCGCGTCCCCCGCGCCTGCCGGACGACAGCGGCGGGGCTCGGTCCCGCTGGTGCCCGGCGCGAAACCGGACTCCAACCGGGACACGCACACGTCGATGCGGGTGCCCGCGCCCGACGAGCTGGCGGGCGGGGCGCACGGCACGGCGCGCGTGCCGCGGGCGGCGGGGACGCCCCGGCCCGGCTCCGCCCGCAACCGCGCCGCCACACGCCGCCGCCGGATCACGCTCGGCGTGGCGGCGGCGGTCCTGGTGGCCGCGGTGGGCGCCGGCACCTGGGCTGCGACCTCGGGCGACGACGCGGGGGCGAGGCCCCAGGACACGGAGAGCTCGGCACCGGCAACGCCCTGACCAGGGATGACGCACCTCGCGACCGACCGGGTCCGGTGGTCACCGGCGTCCCCGCCCGGCGGAGCCGCCGTCACCGGCGCTCCCCGCTTGGCGGAGCCGTTACGCTGGGAGCGTGGCAGTCGTCGATGTATCCGAAGAGCTCAAGTCCCTCTCCTCGACCATGGAGTCGATCGAGGCCGTTCTGGACCTCGACAAGCTGAGGGCAGACATCGCCGTGCTCGAGGAGCAGGCGGCCGCGCCGTCCCTGTGGGACAACCCGGACGAGGCGCAGAAGATCACCAGCAAGCTCTCCCACCTCCAGGCCGAGGTCAGGAAGGCCGACGCGCTGCGCGGCCGGATCGACGATCTCGCCGTGCTGTTCGAGATGGCCGAGGAGGAGGACGACCCGGACACCCGCGCCGAGGCCGAGGCCGAGCTTGCCTCCGTGAAGAAGGCGCTGGACGAGATGGAGGTCCGGACGCTGCTCAGCGGTGAGTACGACTCCCGTGAGGCGCTCGTGAACATCCGGGCCGAGGCCGGTGGCGTCGACGCCGCCGACTTCGCCGAGAAGCTCCAGCGCATGTACCTGCGCTGGGCCGAGCAGCGCGGCTTCAAGACCGAGATCTACGAGACGTCGTACGCCGAAGAGGCCGGCATCAAGTCGACCACCTTCGCCGTGCAGGTGCCGTACGCCTACGGCACGCTCTCCGTCGAGCAGGGCACCCACCGGCTGGTCCGCATCTCGCCCTTCGACAACCAGGGGCGTCGGCAGACCTCCTTCGCCGGTGTCGAGGTGCTCCCCGTGGTCGAGCAGACCGACCACATCGAGATCGACGAGTCCGAGCTGCGGGTGGACGTGTACCGGTCCTCCGGTCCCGGCGGCCAGGGCGTGAACACCACCGACTCCGCGGTGCGTCTCACCCACCTCCCCACCGGCATCGTCGTCTCCTGTCAGAACGAGCGGTCGCAGATCCAGAACAAGGCGACGGCCATGAACGTTCTGCAGGCGAAGCTGCTCGAGCGGCGCCGGCAGGAGGAGCAGGCCAAGATGGACGCCCTGAAGGGCGACGGTGGCAACTCCTGGGGCAACCAGATGCGTTCGTACGTCCTGCACCCGTACCAGATGGTCAAGGACCTGCGCACCGAGTTCGAGGTCGGCAACCCCGAGGCCGTGTTCAACGGTGAGATCGACGGGTTCCTGGAGGCCGGGATTCGCTGGCGCAAGCAGCAGGAGAAGTAGGTTTGTCGACAAGGTAACTGCCCTCGAATCGGGGGCAGTTACCTTTTTCCTTTCCCGGCCGTGGTCGGGATGTCTGGGTTTTGCATCACACTCACAGGTTCAACTTCCGGCAAAGCGTCCTGACTTGGACATTGCGTACGCAATGACCTTGACGCTGCTTCAAAAAATAGGAAGGGTGAAGTGTGGCATGCGTATCTCTGGGACGCATGTGAACCGGGGGGCTCGCTAAATCTCAGCTACCTCCGTTGATCACCGTCCCGGGCGCGGCCTCATCGACAATTCGGCTACTGGGGGTAGCAACCATATGACCAAGAAGACGCGGATCCGGGTCGCGCGCATTGCCGCCGGCGCCGTGATCGCCGCGGGCGCCTCGCTGACGGTGGCGGGCGCCGCCAACGCCGTCGACGGTGGTGAGAGCAGCCTGATCGAGACCCTCTCCGGTGAGGAGGACGGCGGCACCTCGGGCGGTAACGACGACTGCTCCATCGTCGTCTGCACCGACGGCGGCACGTCGAGCGAGGGTTCGTCGTCCGAGGGCGGCGCCTCGTCCGAAGGCGGCGCCTCCTCCGAGGGCGGTGCTTCCTCCGAGGGCGGTGCCTCGTCCGAGGGTGGCGCTTCGTCCGAGGGCGGTGCCGCTTCGATCGGCGGCAGCGTGTCCATCGGCGGCGCTGCCTCGATCGGTGGCAGCGCCTCGATCGGTGGTTCGAACAACTCCGGTGGCTCCAGCGACTCGGGCGGTTCCAACAACTCCGGTGGTTCCAGCAACTCCGGTGGTTCCAGCAACTCCGGCGGCTCGAACAACTCCGGTGGTTCCAGCAACTCCGGTGGTTCCAGCAACTCGGGCGGTTCCAGCAACTCGGGCGGTTCGAGCAACTCCGGTGGCTCCAGCAGCACCGGCGGTTCGGACAGCACCGGCGGTTCGGACTCCACCACCGGCGGTTCCGCCTCCACCACGGGCGGCTCCTCCTCCACCGGCGGTTCCGGCACCACCCCCGACGGCACCTCCGCCCAGGAGGCCGGCAGCTCCGCGCTGACCGACACCTCGGACTCCACCTCCGAGGCGGTCGCCCAGGGCGGTGGCGACGAGCTGGCCGAGACCGGTGCCGGCCAGACCGCGTTCCTGCTGATCGGCGCCGCGACGATGATCGCCGGCGGCATCGGCTTCCGTGTGCTGCCGCGCCTGGTCGAGGGCCGCGGCGGAGCGGCTGCCTGAGGGTAGTCGCGCCCGTACGCACCGTACGTGCCCACGCGAAGGGGCCCGGAGCTGTTCGGCTCCGGGCCCCTTCGGCGTGATGATCGGCCGTGGTGGCCGGCCGGGTCCGGTACGACGCGTACGACTACGCGGTCTGGTGGGCCAGGAGCGCCAACGCCGCCACCAGCACCGCCAGCAGCGCGATCAGCGCCATCGGGTTGAGTCCCGCGAAGAAGTTGTCCTGCTGCATCCGCTCGCGGTTCGCACGGCACACGGGGCACCGGCCCTCGCTCACGGGCGCCGCGCAGTTAGCGCACACCAGCCGGTCGTACGTCATGCGCTCGCCCTCCTTGCACCGGTTCCACGTACACAACGCTCGCGGAGGCGCGAACGTTCCCCCACCCACTGTGCCAGGTTCCTCCGGAGGTTGCGCGGGCGCCGAGGGAGCTGCCCCCGCGGCCCCTCAAGAAGTCCCGCCCGGTACAAAAGGGCACAACCCCCGCGCAACCGCAACCGGTGCCTGCGCGCGTGTACCCGGTTCGCGTATGGTCACGCTCATCTACCCCCGGCGACCCGTGGTGCATCCGTGATCCGATTCGACAACGTCTCCAAGGTCTACCCCAAGCAGACCCGCCCCGCACTCAGGGATGTGTCCCTGGAAGTGGAGAAGGGCGAGTTCGTGTTCCTCGTGGGGTCCTCCGGCTCCGGAAAGTCCACCTTCCTGCGGCTGGTCCTCCGCGAGGAGCGGTGCAGTCACGGTCAGGTGCACGTCCTGGGCAAGGACCTCGCTCGGCTGTCCAACTGGAAGGTGCCGCAGATGCGCCGCCAGTTGGGGACCGTCTTCCAGGACTTCCGGCTCCTGCCGAACAAGACGGTGGCGGAGAACGTCGCCTTCGCGCAGGAGGTCATCGGCAAGTCGCGCGGCGAGATCCGCAAGTCCGTGCCGCAGGTGCTCGACCTCGTCGGGCTCGGCGGCAAGGAGGACCGGATGCCCGGTGAGCTCTCCGGTGGTGAGCAGCAGCGCGTGGCCATCGCGCGGGCCTTCGTGAACCGGCCCAAACTGCTGATCGCCGACGAGCCCACCGGCAACCTCGACCCGCAGACCTCCGTCGGCATCATGAAGCTGCTCGACCGGATCAACCGGACCGGTACGACCGTGGTGATGGCGACGCACGACCAGAACATCGTGGACCAGATGCGCAAGCGCGTCATCGAGCTGGAGAAGGGCCGCCTCGTCCGCGACCAGGCACGCGGCGTCTACGGCTACCAGCACTGACCCGTCCACGGAAAGGCCTGAACAACCCGCCATGCGCGCCCAGTTCGTACTGTCGGAGATCGGTGTCGGTCTTCGCCGCAACCTGACGATGACCTTCGCCGTCATCGTCTCCGTCGCCCTGTCGCTCGCCCTGTTCGGCGGGTCGCTCCTGATGAGCGACCAGGTCAGCACGATGAAGGGCTACTGGTACGACAAGGTCAACGTCTCGATCTTCCTCTGCAACAAGAGTGACGCCGAGTCCGATCCCAACTGCGCCAAGGGCGCGGTGACCGATGACCAGAAGGACCAGATCCTCGCCGACCTGAAGAAGATGGGGGTCGTCGACAAGGTCACCCACGAGTCGCAGGACGAGGCGTACAAGCACTACAAGGAGCAGTTCGGCGACTCGCCGCTGGCCGCCTCGCTCACGCCGGACCAGATGCAGGAGTCGTACCGCATCAAGCTGAAGGACCCGGAGAAGTACCAGGTCATCGCGACCGCCTTCGACGGGCGCGACGGTGTGCAGTCCGTGCAGGACCAAAAGGGCATTCTGGACAATCTCTTCGAGTTGCTCAACGGCATGAACTGGGCCGCGCGGGCGGTGATGGCGCTGATGCTCGTCGTCGCGCTGATGCTGATCGTCAACACGGTGCGCGTCTCCGCGTTCAGCCGACGGCGTGAGACCGGGATCATGCGGCTGGTCGGCGCCTCCGGCTTCTACATCCAGGCTCCGTTCATCGCGGAGGCGGCGGTCGCCGGGCTCATCGGCGGCACGGTCGCGTGCGGATTCCTCGTGATCGCGCGGTACTTCATCATCGACCACGGTCTGGCCCTGTCCGAGAAGCTGAGTCTGATCAACTTCATCGGCTGGGACGCCGTGTTGACGAAGCTCCCGCTCATCCTCGCCACCAGCCTGCTGATGCCCGCGTTGGCCGCGTTCTTCGCGCTGCGCAAGTACCTGAAGGTGTGACGCATGCCAAGGGGGTCGAACGGTCGACCGACCGTACGGCCCCTTCGCGTTCCCCTAGACTCACCGCCATGTCAGGCCGTGACCCGTTCTGTCCGCCCCGCCGCCTCGGCCGCGGGGCCGCCCTGACGTTGGTGTTCGCGAGCGTGCTCGTCGCGGGTGCGGCGACCGGCGCACTGCCGGGCGACGGCCGCGGGGCCGCGGCCGACCGGGCTCGCGCGGCGGCCCCCACCAGTCACCCCGAGGCGGTGACCAGGGCCGCCGAGGAGGCGATGGCCGCCGGAAAATCCCCCCTGGAGGCCGCCGAGCGCGCCGTCAGCCGCAGCGGGGACCGCTGGGCCGCGGTGTACTCCGAGGGCGAGTACGAGGAGTTCGAGGAGTCCCTCGACGGCCGGTACACCGGTGTCGGCCTGGAGGCGCGGCGCGAGCGGGACGGCCGGATCGAGGTGACCGGGGTGCAGTCCGGGTCGCCCGCGGCCGCCGCCGGGCTCCGCGCGGGCGACCGGCTGCGCAGCGTCGACGGGAAGGCGGTCGACGGCCGTCCGGTCACCGAGGTCGTCTCCTTACTGCGCGGTGACGCCACGGACGCGCCCGCCGGCACCACCGTCCGTCTCGGCCTCCAGCGCGGCACGCGCGCGTGGACCGAGACCCTGCGCCGGGCCCGCCTGTCCACCGACTCGGTCACCGTGCGCAGGCTCGCCGGGGGTGTCACCGTGATCACCGTCGCCGCGTTCACCAAGGGCGTGGGCGACGCCGTCCGCACCGCCGTGCACCGGGCTCCCGCCGACGGCGGGATCGTCCTGGACCTGCGCGGCAACTCCGGCGGCCTGGTCACCGAGGCCGTCTCCACCGCCTCCGCCTTCCTCGACGGCGGCCTCGTCGCCACCTACGACGTCGAGGGCGAGCAGCGCGCCCTGCACGCCGAGCCCGGCGGCGACACCGCGAAGCCCCTGGTGGCACTCGTCGACGGCGGCACCATGAGCGCGGCGGAGCTGCTCACCGGGGCCCTTCAGGACCGCGGCCGCGCGGTCGTCGTGGGCTCCCGCACCTTCGGCAAGGGCTCGGTGCAGATGCCGAGCCGGCTGCCCGACGGCTCCGTCGCCGAGCTGACCGTCGGCCACTACCGCACCCCCTCCGGCCGCACCGTCGACGGCACCGGCATCACCCCCGACCTGGAGACCGGTGACCGGGCCCTGGAGCGGGCCGAGACCGTGCTGAGCGGGCTCGGCGACGCGTCCTGAGCCGGACCGGGGACCCTCGCCCGGAAAGCTTCCCGCGGCCTGCTTCGCGACCCTGGGTGATCGTGCGTAATCGGCTTTCCCTCGGACCCCCCTGGGGTGCGAAAATGGCCGCACTATGAGCAAGGGCATGTACGTACCGAAAGAGTCCCAGCCGAAGCAGGGCAAGCCGGCTGCGGGCAAGGCCAAGGACGGCCAGCGCAAGATGGTCGCGCAGAACAAGAAGGCCCGGCACGACTACGCGATCATCGACACCTTCGAGGCCGGTCTGGTGCTCACCGGCACCGAGGTGAAGTCGCTGCGCCAGGGCCGTGCCTCGCTGGTCGACGGCTTCGTCCAGGTGGACCGGGGTGAGGCGTGGCTGCACAACGCCCACATCCCCGAGTACAGCCAGGGCAGCTGGACCAACCACTCCGCGCGCCGCAAGCGCAAGCTGCTGCTGCACCGCGAGGAGATCGACAAGCTGGCGGTGAAGTCCGAGGAGACGGGTCACACGATCGTGCCCCTCGCCCTGTACTTCAAGGACGGCCGCGCGAAGGCCGAGATCGCGCTGGCGCGCGGCAAGAAGGAGTACGACAAGCGGCAGACCCTGCGGGAGAAGCAGGACCGCCGGGACGCGGATCGCGTGATCGCGGCGGCGAAGCGGCGCCAGCGCGGCGCGTAGCCGGCCGTTCACCGCGCGGCCCGCCGGCCGTTCACCGCCCGGCGGGAATAGGCTGGCATCGGCGTGCGTTGGTCACGTACGATGGCACCTGTGCCTCACAGCGGGCACGACGATTGAAAAATCAACATGGGGATGATCGGTTTCGACAGCGGCTGTCGAAGCAGGGGAAGCGTGTCGAGGAAGCGGCCATGATCTCGTAAACCACAGGCCGAAAAAAATAATCGCCACTGTTAAGAGCGATTCTCCCAAGGCGACGCAGTTCGCCCTCGCTGCCTGATCAGGTAGCTAGGCAACTGCCCCTTACTTAAGGGAGTGTCAGCCCGGGCTCGTTCCCGACCCGGATCCTGGCATCAGCTAGGGAACTAAACCTCGATCCCGGTCACGGGGTGAAGAGGGAAATCACACAGTGACTGGGCCCGTCGGCGACTTGTTCGCGTGATCGCCGGGGCCGAGAAAAGCGAAGCGAACTGCACACGGAGAAGCCCTGGTTCCGCACCGTTGGACGCGGGTTCGATTCCCGCCATCTCCACTCATCCCATGTGGGCGAAGCCCCGCTGCTTGCGAGCAGCGGGGCTTCTGCCATGAGGGGGCATGTCCCCCGTCCCGTTCAGCGCAGGCCGAACGTCGACAGGCGCAGCCCCTTGCTCAGCACCAGATACACGTCGTTACGGCCCTTCGCCGCTGCCGACAGGTCCGCGGTGACCGTCTCGTACGTGTACGGCGACCCCGTCCCGGCCGTGTGGGCCGTACCGGCGACGGGGCCGGTGGGCGAGCCCAGGCGGACCTCGATCGTGCCGGGTGAGGTGCCGGACACGCGGGCGGTGAGGCGGGTGGCGCCCGCCCCGAGGCGCGTGTCCTCGAAGCTGAGCCAGGAACCGTCGGCCGTAGCCTCCACCGCCGTACCGCGCACCGTGGACTCGTCGACGAGGCGGGTGCCGGCGTAGTCGTCGAAGTTCTCGGCGCGGGTCGCCGCCGACAGGTCCCGGGGCGGGATGGTCTCGCCTCTGACCTGCCAGGACGCGCTGCTGCGGATGTCCGACGACGAGGCGCCGACCAGGATGTCGTACGTGCCCGTCTCGACCACCCACTTCGAGCGGGTGACGTCCCAGTGGGCGAGGTCGGACGGGGTGAGCCTCAGGCGGACCGTCTTCGTCTCGCCCGGCTTCAGCGACACCCGCTGGAACGCCTTCAGCTGCTTCAGGGGCTGCTTGTCACGGGAGGCGCGCTGGTGGGTGTAGAGCTGCACGACCTCGTCGCCGGCCCGGCTGCCCGTGTTGGTGACCTTCACCTCGTAGCCGCCGCTCACGTGCCGCAGCCCGCCGTAGCGGAAGGTCGTGTACGACAGGCCGTGGCCGAAGGGGTGGAGGGGGCGGCCCGTGAAGTACTGGTAGGTGCGGTCGGACTTGATGATGTCGTAGTCGAGGATCGACGGCAGGTCCGCCTCCGAGCGGTACCAGGTCTGGGTCAGTCGGCCGGAGGGGTTCGCGTCGCCGTAGAGGAGGTCGGCCAGCGCGTTGCCCGTCTCCTGGCCGGCGTGGGAGGTCCACAGGACGGCCGGGACCTCCTTCTGGAGCGACCCGAGCGTGGTCGGGTAGCTGTTCTCGACGATCACGACCGTGTTCGGGTTGGCCTTGCGGACCGCTCTGACCAGGGCTTCCTGGGCGGGGGCCAGGGCCATGTCGGTGCGGTCGTGGGCCTCACGGCCGTTGATCGAGGGGTTGGAGCCGACCACGACGACCGCGGTGTCCCTCCCCCTGACCGCGGCGACCGCCTCGCTCAGGCCGCTTCTGACCACGTCCTTCGCGTAGTGCGCGGCCTGCTCCTTCGGCACCAGGCCGAGGGTGCCGTCCGAGCCCGTCGGGCCGAGGTAGACCGGGTTCGACCACCAGGGCTCCTCGGTCTCGTAGCCCGCGTAACGCAGCAGGTACGTGCCGTCCGGCTGTGCCTCCAGCTTGAACTGCTGCTGGGCGAACCAACCCCCGGGCTGGACCTGGTCGTTGACGAAGTTCGACCAGTTGTAGCCGACATAGCGGCCGTTGGCCGCCGAGCGCAGGGTCAGCACGCCCTGGCCCCAGTCGAACACGTCGAACCGGGCCTCGAGGGTGGGTGATGCGGCGCTCTCCGTCAGCGCCGCGCCCGCCGTGCCCGTGCCCGCCGTGACGTAGCTGCCCGTCGCCGTGTTCCTCAGCGTGATCCGGTCCACGCCCTCGCTAATGGTGACGTCCCTGCCGAGCTTGGCGGCGATGCCGTCGGCGGGGGTGACGGCGTAGGGGAGGGTGCCCGAGTACCAGTCGGTGTAGAGGGTGTCGGCGAGGGGGCCGACGACGGCCACGTCCTTCTCCGACGCCTTCAGGGGGAGTGCGCGCGCCTGGTTCTTCAGCAGGACCGCGCCCTCGGTCGCCGCCTCGCGGGCCAGTTGCCGGTGCTCCGGGCTGTTGATCACCGACTTGTCGATCGCGCCGTACCGGCCGCCGCCCGGGTCGAACTCGCCCAGGCGGACCCGCACGGAGAGGATGTGCGAGACGGCCGTGTCGATGTCCGACTCGGCCAGCAGGCCCTGTTCCAGGGCCGACGTGACCGCGGTGACCGTCGGGCCGGAGTCCGCGCCGTTGTCCGTGAAGCTGTCGATGCCCGCCTTCAGGGCGGCCGCGTCGCCCTCGGCGAGGGTGGGGTGGTAGCGCTGGTCGCCGGGGAGGTTGGCGGGGGCGAAGGCGTCGGTGACGTTCAGCAGGTCGCGGTCGGTCCAGGTGCGCACGACGTCGTTCAGGTCCGGGTTCACCGTCGCGGGGCGGCCGTTGACCAGGTTGTAGGAGGACATCACGCCGGTCGCCGCGTCCGCCTCGATCGCCGGTCTGAAGGCCGCCTCGTCGTACTCCTTGGCCACGCGCGGGCGCAGCTCGGAGGAGGTGGTCGTGCGGTGCCACTCGTTGTTGTTGGCCAGGTAGTGCTTGAGGGTGGGCGCGGTCTTGAGGTGGTCGGGGTCGCCGCCCGTCAGGCCCTTCCCGTACGCGGTGGACACGGCGCCGGTCAGCTCCGGGTCCTCGCTGTAGCCCTCCTCGTTGCGGCCCCAGCGCGGGTCGCGCAGCAGGTTCACCACCGGCGCCCACAGGTTGAGGCCCCAGCCGTCGGGGCGTTCCCGCTGGAAGCCGCGCGCCTCGTCGCCGACCGCCGAGCCGACCCGCTCCATCAGCTCCGGGTCCCAGGTCGAGGCCAGGCCGATGGCCTGCGGGAAGACGGTGGTCTCGCCGAGCCAGGCGACGCCGTGCAGGGCCTCGGTGCCGGTGCGGAAGGACCGGATGCCCAGGCGCGGGATCGCGGGCTGGTGCTGGTGGAGGAGGGAGATCTTCTCCGCGAGGGTCAGCCGCCCGAGGAGGTCGTCGACCCGCTGGTCCACGGAGCGGGACGGATCCCGGAAGGGGAGGGGACCGGCCGTCGCGGGGACGGCCGCGGCGAGGCTCGCGACGAGTGCGAGCGCCAGGACGAGCGTGCCTCCGGGTCTTCTTCTCGTGCCCTTCATGTCACGGCTCCTTCGGTAGGGCCTTGCACAACAGGTCAGGCGGGGCGCGGTGCCGTGCTCGCGCGCTGCGTCAGCCGGGGCGGCAGCAGGGTCGCCTCCGGCACCTGGTCCCCGGCCAGCTTCGCCATCAGCAGGTCGACGGCCCGTGTGCCCACCTCCGCGGACGGCAGCGCGACGGAGGTGACGGGCACGCGGAGGCCCTCGGCGAGTTCGTCGGGGCAGATCGCCGTGACCGACAGATCGCCGGGCACCCGCAGCCCGAGCTGCTCGAAGGCGTCGATCAGCGGCTCCAGGACCGCCTCGTTGTGGACGACCACCCCCGTCAGCGCCGGCTGCTCGCGCAGGAGCTGCTCCGCCACCCGGCGCGCGGCGGCGGGCGTGGCCTCGCAGGGGTGGACGGCCGAGGCGAGCCCGCCGCGGTCGGCGGCCGCGGTGAACCCCTGCACCACGCGCTGCGCGAACGCCGTCCCGCGCACGTACACCTCCGGCGGGGAACCGACCAGCGCCACCACCCGGTGCCCGAGCTGCGCCAGATGCTCCACGCAGGCCTCGCCCGCCGCCCGGAAGTCCAGGTCGATGCAGGTCAGCCCGGCCGCCTCGTGCGGGAACCCGATCATCACGCAGGGCCGGTCGAGGGAGCGCAGCAGCGGCAGCCGGGGGTCGCGGAGCTGGACGTCCATCAGGATCAGGGCGTCCACCAGCGCGGTGTCCGCGACCCTGCTCAGGCCGTCCTCGCCCTCCTCCTGGGTGAGCAGCAGGACGTCGTGGTCGTGGCGCCGGGCGGCCACCGCCACCGACACCGCGAACTGCATGACGACCGGGACGTGGATGCCGGTCCGCAGCGGCACCACCAGCGCGAGCACGTTGGAGCGGCTGCTGGCCAGGGCCCGGGCGCCGGCGTGCGGCCGGTATCCCAGCTCGCGGATGGACGCCTCGACCCGCTGCCGGGTCTCCTCGGAGATCGGGCGTTTGCCGCTGAGCGCGTAGGACACGGTGCTGGGGGAGACCCCGGCGTGCCGCGCCACGTCGGTGATCTTCACCATCAGCGCAGCTCCAGGGTGAGGAAGCCGGTGCCCGCCCGCGCCCGCGCCAGACGGTCCCCGGCCGCCAGTGCCCAGGGCGCCGAGGGATCGCTGGAGGAGGCCCGCAGGGTGTCGCCCTCCCGGACGACGGTGAAGGTGACCTCCCCGACCCGCACCGTCACCTGGGCGCCGCGCCGAAGGCCGTAGCCGCGCAGCGTGACCCCGTCGGTGTGCGCGTAGTCGGGCCGGTCGGCGTGCGCGCCCACCGGGAGGACCGCGCCGGGCCGCACCAGCAGCGGCAGGCTGAGGACGTCGTGCCGCTCGCGCACCCAGCGCGGCCCGGTGACCGTGCGTCCGGTGAGGTAGTGGGTCCAGGTGCCCTCGGGGACGTAGTAGGTGACGTCCCCCTCGTCGTCGAAGACGGGCGCGACCAGCAGGTCGGGGCCGAGCATGTACTGCCGTTCCAGGTGCGCGCAGCCGGGGTCGTCGGGGAACTCCAGGACCATCGCCCGCATGACCGGCGTGCCCTCCTCGTGGGCGACGCGCGCGGCCTCGTACAGGTAGGGCATGAGCCGCAGCTTCAGCCGGGTGAAGTGCCGCAGCACGTCCACGGACTGTTCGTCGAACAGCCAGGGCACCCGGTACGAGGAGGAGCCGTGCAGCCGGCTGTGCGAGGAGAGCAGTCCGAAGGCCAGCCACCGTTTGAACAGCGCCGGTGTCGGCGTCCCCTCGAAGCCGCCGATGTCGTGGCTCCAGAAGCCGAACCCGGACAGGCCCAGCGAGAGCCCGCCGCGCAGCGACTCGGCCATCGACTCGTACGTCGCCTCGCAGTCGCCGCCCCAGTGCACCGGGAACTGCTGGCTGCCGGCCGTCGCCGACCGCCCGAAGACGACCGCCTCCCCCTCGCCGCGGTGCTTGCGCAGCACGTCGAAGACGGTGCGGTTGTAGAGGTAGGTGTAGTAGTTGTGCATCCGTTCCGGGTCGGAGCCGTCGGACCAGACCACGTCGACCGGGACCCGCTCGCCGAAGTCGGTCTTGAAGCAGTCGACGCCCTGCGCGAGCAGTGCCTCCAGCTTCGACGCGTACCAGTCGCGGGCGGCCGGGCTGGTGAAGTCGACGAGCGCCATGCCCGGCTGCCACAGGTCCCACTGCCAGACGCCGCCGTCGGGGCGTTTCAGCAGGTGCCCGAGCGCCTTGCCCTCCGCGAACAGCGGCGACCGCTGGGCGATGTACGGGTTGATCCACACGCACACGTGCAGGCCCTTGGCCTTGAGCCGGGCCAGCATCCCCTCCGGGTCCGGGAACACCCGCGGGTCCCACCGGAAGTCGCACCAGTGGAACTCCCGCATCCAGAAGCAGTCGAAGTGGAAGACGGACAGGGGCAGTTCGCGCTCCCGCATGCCCTCGATGAAGGAGGTCACCGTCTCCTCGTCGTACGACGTCGTGAAGGACGTCGACAGCCACAGGCCGAACGACCAGACGGGCGGGAGCGCCGGACGGCCGGTGAGGGCCGTGTACTTGCGCAGGATGTCCTTCGGGGTGGGGCCGTGGATGACGTAGTACGTCAGCTCCTGGGTCTGCGCGCTGAACTGCACCCTCGACACCGTCTCCGAGCCGACCTCGAAGGAGACCTTGCCCGGGTGGTCGACGAAGACGCCGTAGCCCGCGTCGGTCAGGTAGAACGGGACGTTCTTGTAGGCCTGTTCGGTGGCGGTGCCGCCGTCGGCGTTCCAGATGTCGACGACCTGGCCGTTCTTCACCAGCGGGCCGAAGCGTTCGCCGAGGCCGTAGACGCTCGTGCCGACGCCGAGGCCGAGCTGCTCGCGCAGGTAGTGGGCGCCGGTCGCGTCCCGCATGATGCCCATGCTCCTGGGCCCGCTGGAGGTGAGGACGCGGCCGTGGGCGAGGAACTCCACGTGCCAGGGCCCGCCGCGGGCCACCCGTACCGACAGCGCGCCCGAGGTCAGGGTCGCGTGCTCGTCGTCGTAGGAGACCTGGGGGACGGCCTCGCCCTCGGTGAGCTCGAAGGCGGGCTCACGCGGCTGCTCACCGGTGAGGTGGGTCAGGGTGAGGCCGATGACGTCGGGCATCGGCGTGTGGGCGGTGATCGTCATGACCGGTCCCGTCATCAGGTCGCCGCGCGAGCGGATGGGCCGGGTGGGCGCGTGGATCTCCAGGACGCCGTCCGACTCGCCGACGTCGAGGACCTCGGCCGGGTAGGCGGCCGTGACGCCCTCGCGCAGCAGCCAGTAACCATCGGTGAACTTCATGTGGGGGGTCCTTACTTCACGGCTCCCACGGCGATGCCGCGGGTGAGCGTCCGCTGGAAGAGGAGGAAGAAGACGAGCGCCGGGAGCACGCCGAGCAGGGCGGCCGCGTTGGTCATCGTGGCGTCCATCAGGCGCTGGCCCTGGAGGACGCCGAGGGCCACCGACACCGTCTGGTTGTCGTTGGAGATCAGCATGACCAGCGGGAGCAGGAACTCGTTCCAGGTCCAGACGAAGAAGAAGACCAGGAGCACGCCGAGGGTGGGCCGGCTGACCGGGACGACGATCCGCCACAGCACCTGCCACTTGGTCGCGCCGTCGATCCGCGCGGCCTCGATGATCTCGCGGGGGAACCGGCCCAGCACCGAGGAGAGCAGGTACGTGCCGAAGGCCGCCTGGATCACCGTGAACACGATGATCACGCTGAGCCGGGTGTCGTACAGGCCGGCCTGCTTGCTCAGGTAGTAGACGGGGTAGACCAGCGCCTCCTGCGGCAGCATGTTCGCCAGGACGAAAAAGGCCAGCACCCAGGCGCGGCCCTTGATCCTCCCGATGCCGATCGCGTACGCGTTCAGCACCGACAGCACGACCGCGAGGACGGCGACCGAGCCGCTGATCAGGACCGAGTTGACGAGCTTCTGGCTGTAGTCGACGCGCTCCCAGAAGTCCTTCAGGCCGTCCAGGTAGAGGCCGTCGGGGAGGCTGAGCGGCCCGTTCTGGGAGTACTCCGCCGGGGACTTGACCGCGTTCACCGCCACGATCAGGAACGGGACGATCATGAAGAGGGCGGCGAGGCAGAGGGCGACCAGCACCGGGTAGCGACGGACGGCGGTCATGTGCGCGCCCCTTCCTCCGCGTCCTCCGCCCTGGTCTGGAGCTTCAGCCCGACCAGTGACAGGGCGAGGATGATCACGGTCAGTACGGTGGAGACCGCGGCGCCGTAGCCGACCTGGGTCTTCTCGAAGAACGTGGTGAAGGAGAAGTAGGACGGCACGTTCGTCGCGCCGCCGGGGCCGCCCTTGGTCAGGACGTACACCGCGCCGAACACCTTGAGCGCGGCGATCGTGCACCAGGTCAGGACGACATAGGTCTCCGGGCGGATCTGCGGCAGCGTGATGTGCCGGAAGCGGCGCCACCAGCCGGCGCCGTCGAGCTCGGCCGCCTCGTGGAGCTGCGGGTCGACGCGCTGGAGGCCGGCCATGAACACGACCAGCGGGAAGCCGATCTGCACCCACACCATCACGCCCATCACGCTGTACAGCGCGAAGTCGGGGTCGCCGAGCCAGTCCCGCTGCCAGGAGCCCAGGCCGATCGCCTTCAGGAACGCGTTGAGCGAGCCGTTCTCGGGGGCGAGGATCCAGCTCCAGACGATGCCGGCGACCGCGATCGGCAGCACCTGCGGGAGGTAGAAGCAGGCGCGCAGCACGGCGGCGATCCGGGTGCCGAAGTGCCTGCCGACGTAGTCGAACAGGGCGGCCGCCAGGACCAGTCCGATCGCCGTCGGTACGACGGCCATGGCGACGACCATGAAGAGGCTGTGCCGGAAGGACTCCCAGAACTCGGAGTCGTCCATCAGCTCCCGGTAGTTGGCGAGCCCGGACCACTCGGGGCTGCCCACCCCCTGCCAGTCCGTGAAGCTCACGCCCGTGTTCATCAGGAACGGGACGACCACGACCGCCAGGAAGGCGAGGGCGCCCGGAAGCAGGAACAGCGCGTAGGAGTCACGGGGGCGGCGCGGGTGAACCGCCCGGTCCTCCTTGCCGGTCACCCGCCCGCCCCGCTCGACGGTCACCGTCATCGCTTCGGCGCGCCCTTGTCGTACGCCTCCTGCAACGCGTCCAGGTAGGCGTCCGGTGTCGCGCTGCCGGTGATCAGCTTCTGGGTCTCGGAGACGAGGACGTCGTAGAAGCCGGGGACCGGCCAGTCGGGGTAGAAGGCCAGGCCGTCGCGGTCGGAGAGGGTGTTGAAGTCGGTGATGAGCTTCTTCGCCCTGGGGTCGGTGATGGCGGCGGCGTCCGCCGCGACCGGGACGCCGCCCTTGTTGCCGAGGAGGTTCTGGATCTTCTTCGACATGGTGATGTCGATGAAGTCGTAGGCGAGGTCCTTGTTCTTCGCGTTCTCGGGGACGACCCACAGGTTGCCGCCGGAGCCCAGGGTGAGGTTCGAGCCGGGCCACAGGGTGGTGCTCCAGTCGAACTTCGCCTCGGCCTGGAAGCGGCCGTACCACCAGCTGCCGGAGAACAGGACGGGCGCCTTGCCCTGGATGAAGGAGACGCCGGCCTCCTCGGCCTTGGTGCCGCTGGAGGTCTTGGCGACGTACCCCTTCTTCACCCAGTCGGCGAAGGTCTCGGCCGCGTACGTCCAGGCCGCGTCGTGGAAGTCCGTCCTGCCCTTGTACAGCTCGTAGGAGTCGACCCAGGAGCGGTCGGCCCTGGAGAGGGCGAGCTGGTAGACGTACTGCTGGGCGAGGTACTCGGCGCCGGAGTTGGCGAGCGGGGTGACGTCGTTGTCGACGAAGGTGTCCATCGCCGAGACCAGGTCGTCGAACGTCTTCGGCTCGGCGATCCCGTACTTCGCGAACAGGTCCTTGTTGAAGTAGACCATCGTGTACTCGGCGTAGTTGGGCACGCCGTACCACTTGCCGGAGCCCATCACGCCGTCGGTGTCGTACTGGCTGGTGGTGCGCACGCCCGCGCTGAGGAGCTTGTCCCAGCCGCGCTTCGTCGCCTCGGCGGACAGGTCGGTCAGCAGCCCCTGCTTGGAGAGCAGGCCCGCCGTCGCGTTGCCCTTGTTGTACTCCATGAGGTCGGGGGCGTCGGAGGAGTTCAGGACCATCGGGGCGGTCTTCTGGATCTGCTCGAAGCTCTTCTCCTCGAACTTCACCTTCACGCCCGGGTGCTGGGCCTCGAACTCCCTGACGGCCTCCGCCCAGGCGGCGCCCATCGCGCTGTTCGGGGCCTCGTAGTGCCACAGCCGCAGGGTCTTGGCGTCGGAGGAGCCGCCGCCGTCCGAGTCACCGCAGGAGGCCAGGAGCAGGGTCCCCGCGAGGACCGCCGCCGCACTCGCCACCACACGCCTTCGTGCCGTCAACATCCTGTGCCTCCAGGGGAGCCGGATGGTTCTCGGGGCAGGAACGGTCGTCACGCCGGGTGTGTCGAATCGATTCGATGCGTGACGTCGAAGCGCTTCGACGGGCGAAGGTAGGTGTCCGCCGTACGGCCGTCAATGGGGTGCGCGGGATTCGGCCGGGCGGCCGAGGACGGTGAGGGAGAGCAGCAGGGCGGTTCCGGCCGCCGCGACGGGCACGCCGTATCCGGCCGCCGGGGAGACGTGCTCGGCGACCCAGCCGCCGGCCGCGCTGCCGCAGGCGATGCCGCCGAGCAGGCCGGTCACCGCCAGGGTCATGCCCTCGTTGAGACGGCCCTCGGGGGTGCGTTCCTGGATCAGGGCCATGGTGGTGACCATGGTCGGCGCGGTCGCCATCCCGGCGATCAGCAGGGCGCCCGCCAGCAGCGGGAGCGAGCCGGCGACGGTGGCCGCGAGCAGCGGGAGGGGGAGCAGCACGGTCATCGCGGCCACCGTCCACGGATGGCGCCGGGCCGCCGGGCCGGACGGCCGCACCGCCCCGTACAGCAGCCCGGCCGCGCACGAGCCGGCCGCCTGGAGCGCCAGGACGATCCCGGCCGCGGCGGCATGCCCCCGCGCGTCCGCGAACGCGATCGTGACGACCTCCGTCGCCCCGAACACGGCCCCCAGCGCGAGACAGACCGCGAGCAGCGGCGGGATCCCGGGCGCGCGGAGCGGGGCCCCGCCGGTGGTGCGGGGGTGCGGGGGCGGCTCGGTCGAACGCTGGGCGGTGAACAGCAGGACGCCCGTCACCAGCAGCACCGCGGCGACCAGCGTGCCCGCCTCCGGGAAGAACGTGCCGCACAGGAAGGCCGCCAGGACCGGGCCCAGCATGAAGCACAGTTCGTCGGCGGCCTGTTCGAAGGAGTTGGCGGTGTGCAGCGCGTCCGGGTCGCCCTTCAGGAGGTGGTTCCAGCGGGCGCGGGACATACCGCCGGTGTTGGGGGTCGTGGCGGTGGCGACCTGGGCGGCGAACAGGGTCCAGTCGGGTGCGCCGCCGCGCACGCACAGCACCAGCGCGAGGCTTCCGAGCACCGCGAACAGCGTGGCCGGTACGGCGGTCCTGGCCTGCCCGTACCGGTCGACGAGCCGTGCGATCCACGGCGCGACCAGCGCGGACGCGGCGAGCCCGGTCGCGGTGACGGCGCCGGCGAGGGCGTACGAACCGCGCGTACCGGCGATCATCACGACCGCGCTCACGCCGAACATGCCCATGGGCAGGCGGGCGAGGAGGTTCCCGGCGGTGAAGGCGCGGGCGCCGGGCAGGGCGAGAAGGCGGCGGTAGGGGCCGGCGGGTCGGGTGCGGGTGTGGGTGCGGGCGCGGGCTCCAGGGCGGGTCCCGGTGGGGGTCTCGGTGCGGGATCGGGTGCGGGCGCGGGCTCCGGTGCGGGTGCGGGTGCGGGTGCGGGCTCTGGGCGTGAAGTCGACGGCGACGAGGGTGTCGGCGGTGACCGTGAGGAGGGGGGCCCGGTCGGGTGCGGACTGCGGCAGGTGCGGCATGGCTCCACCGTCGCCCGCCGTTGATCAAGCGGTCCAACACCTTCTCGGCACCGATTCACGCACCTGCGTTGTAAGTTCACGGGATGCCCGCTCACCTCGACCCCCGACTCCTGCGCGCCTTCCTCGCCGTGGCGGAGGAACTCCACTTCACACGTGCCGCGGCCCGTCTCTACGTCGCCCAGCAGGCGCTCAGCCGGGACGTACGGCGGCTGGAGCGCGAGCTGGGCGCCGAGCTGTTCGTGCGGACCACCCGGCAGGTGACGCTCACCCCGGACGGGGAGCGGCTGGTGCCCCACGCGCGCCGGGTCCTCCAGGCGCAGGACGACCTGCTCGCCGCCTTCCGCCAGGCCCGCCCGCTGCTGGTCGACCTGAACTCGCCGGGTCTGGAGACCGGCCGCCGGGTGCTGTACCGGGCGCGTGAACTCGCCCCCGAGCACGAGCTGATGGCCCGCTACGAGAGCGGCCTGACCGGCGCCGCCGTCGAGATCGGCGCGGGGCGGCTGGACGCGTCGTTCGGCCGGTACGCGGGCCTGGACCCGGCGTTGCGGGCCCGCCTCGACCACCAGTTGGTGCGCCTGGAGCCGATGGCGGTCCTGCTGCCCGAGGGCCACCGGCTGGCGGCGTCGGCGCAGGTGCCGTTGGCCGCGCTGGCGGGGGAGACGGTGTACGCGGGCGCCGGCAACCCGCGGACGCCGGAGTGGACCGACCTCGCCCGTCTGCTGTTCGAGGGGCGCGGCATCGAACTCGCGCCGCCCGCCCCGCTGGCCGTCGGGATCGAGGAATTCCAGCGCATCATGGCGAAGGACGCCCATCCGATCCTCGTGGTGGTGGGTTTTCCGGCCATGCCGGGAACGGTGCTGCGACCGCTCGTCGACCCGGTCCCGCTGTCCCCCGTGTCACTGGTGTGGCGCAAGGGGCTGGCTCATCCGGCCCTCGACGCACTGCGCCGGGCGGCGGTCGAACTCGGGTTCGCCGAGTCGTGGCTCGACCGTCCCGTCAAGGGATGGATTCCGGCCATGGACATGAACCTGGCCTCTGCGGACCAATAGGGCATCGCGCATGGGGCGAGATGCCTGCGACGGCAGCCGGCGGACCGGTGGCGGGCGGCCCACCTGCCAGCCGGCCACCGGTCCGCCGGTCCGCCGTCCGACGCCCGCCCGTCACCCGGCGACCGCACCGAGCCGCCTCGACGGCCGGCCGCTCCGCCCGGCGTCCACGATCGTCGCCAGGGCACCCTCCCAGCCCAGCTGCTCGCCGGCGACGGCCTCGGCCTGGAGGAGGCGGGTGTCAGGCTCCGCGACTCCGGGAGATCTCGGCGGCGATCTCCGCGTCGGCGGGCGTCGGCCACGCGCCCGCCGGATCCCCGGCCAGAGCGCCGGCGAGACCCGCGAACGCCCGCCAACGTGTGCTCCCGCCCCCGCGCCGACCACCGCCTCCGCGCCGACCACCGCCCCCGCGCCGACCACCGCCTCCGCCCCGCGGCCGCCTCCGCCCCGCGGCCGCCCCCGTCCCGAGGCCGCCCCCGCCCCGCGGCCACGGCCGACCGGGTGCCGCGCGCGACCTCGACGACGGCCCCGACCCGACGCGCACCCCGGAGGCCCTCGACGTGCTGAAGAAGGCCGACGCCCACGCCGTGTCCTTCGTCACCGTCACCTCACCGGAACCGTCACCAGGGCCTCCCGCCCCCCGACCTCGTCGGGCCGGCCGGACGGTACATGAGCGCAGGCCCGTACCCTTGCCACCAGCCGGCCCCGTCGCCGAACCGGTTCCGGCCCGGTCGCGACCTCTCACCCCGCCCCCGCCGGAGGTGAGAGCAACGTTCCCTTCCGGTCACCCACAGGCACAGACCGGAAACGAGCCCTCCCTACCTTCGGGACTCATCACCGCTCATCACCGCGAACCACCCGAGTCCCGGAGCACGTGGAGGCGTCATGACAGCCCCTGGTACAGCCCCCGCACCCCCGACTTCCCCTAAGCGGGGCAGTCGCTGGATCGAGCAGTGGGATCCGGAGGACGAGGCGTTCTGGAACGCCGGCGGCGAGAAGATCGCCCGGCGCAACCTCCTCTTCTCCGTCCTCTCCGAGCACATCGGCTTCTCGATCTGGACCATGTGGTCCGTGCTGGTGCTCTTCATGGGACCGGAGTACGGGCTGACCCCGGCGGACAAGTTCCTGCTGACGTCGGTGGTGACGCTGGTCGGGGCCGTCGTGCGGGTGCCGTACACCTTCGCGGTCGCCGTCTTCGGCGGCCGGAACTGGACGATCATCTCGGCCGGCCTGCTCCTCATCCCCACGATCGCCGCGTTCGCCGTGATGGAGCCGGGGACCTCGTTCAACACCTTCCTCCTCGTCGGCCTGCTGGCGGGCATCGGCGGCGGCAACTTCGCCTCCTCCATGACCAACATCAACGCCTTCTTCCCGCTCCGTAAGAAGGGGTGGGCGCTCGGGCTCAACGCGGGCGGCGGCAACATCGGCGTCCCGGTCATCCAGCTCGTCGCCCTCGCCATCATCGGCGCCAGCGGCGGCCCGCACGTGCTGCTCGGGATCTACATCCCGCTGATCGTCATCGCCGCGACCCTGGCCGCGCTGTACATGGACAACCTGTCGTCCGTGAAGAACGACACCGGCGCCGCCAAGGACGCCGCGAAGGACGCCCACACCTGGATCATGTCCTTCCTCTACATCGGCACCTTCGGGTCGTTCATCGGCTACAGCTTCGCCTTCGGGCAGGTGCTGACCAACCAGTTCGGCCGTACGCCGCTGCAGGCCGCCTACCTCACCTTCATCGGCCCGCTCCTCGGCTCCCTCATCCGCCCCCTCGGCGGCTGGCTCGCCGACCGCTACGGCGGCGCCCGCATCACCCTCTACAACTACGTCGGCATGGCCGCCGCCACCGCCATCCTGGTCTGGGCCAGCATGCAGAAGTCGCTGGCGCTCTTCGTCGCCGTCTTCGTCGTGCTGTTCGTGCTCAGCGGCCTCGGCAACGGGTCGACGTTCAAGATGATCCCCGGCATCTTCCAGGCGAAGGCCGTCGCCAGGGGGCTGGAGGGCGAGGAGGCCGCGAGCTACGGCCGTCGCCTCTCCGGTGCCTCCATGGGGCTCATCGGGGCGGTGGGCGCGCTCGGCGGTGTCGGCATCAACATGGCCTTCCGGCAGTCCTTCCTCTCCTACGGCTCCGGAACCGGCGCGTTCGTCGCCTTCCTCGTCTACTACGCCGCCTGCTTCGCGGTCACCTGGGCCGTATACCTTCGCCGCCCGGCCGGCCGGATCACCGCTTCCGGCGCCACCTCCGAGGCGAAGCAGCAGCTCAGCTATGCCGAGGTGTGACGTAACACTGGCGACATGAAGCCGAACCGAGCCTGTCACGCACCGTTGACAGGCTCGATCGGCATGCAGGTGCACTACCTGGTGCAGGTGCAACGACTCGAGTGCGGGACGAGAGCCATGTACGAACAGCAGCGACCGGACAACGACGCCAGCGCCCCGGCGCCCGAGCAGCACGGGCCCCTCGCCGGCTTCACCGTCGGCGTGACCGCCGCGCGCCGGGCCGACGAGCTCGGAGCGCTGCTCCAGCGGCGCGGGGCTGCGGTGCTGCACGCGCCCGCCCTGCGGATCGTGCCGCTCGCCGACGACGGCGAACTGCTCTCCGCCACCAAGGACCTCCTCGACCAGGCGCCGGACGTCGTCGTGGCCACCACGGCCATCGGTTTCCGCGGCTGGGTCGAGGCCGCCGACGGCTGGGGGCTCGGCGAGCAGCTGATCGCCCGGCTGCGGGACGTCGAGCTCCTCGCGCGCGGGCCCAAGGTCAAGGGCGCCATCCGCGCCGCGGGCCTCACGGAGGAGTGGTCGCCGTCGAGCGAGTCGATGGCGGAGGTGCTCGACCGGCTGCTGGAGGAGGGCGTCGACGGCCGCCGTATCGCCGTCCAGCTGCACGGTGAGCCGCTGCCCGGGTTCGTGGAGGCGCTGCGGGCCGGGGGAGCGGAGGTCGTGGGCGTGCCCGTGTACCGGTGGATGCCGCCGGAGGACATCTCGCCGCTCGACCGGCTCCTGGACGCCGCCGTCTCGCGCGGGCTGGACGCGGTCACCTTCACCAGCGCGCCGGCCGCCGCCTCGCTGCTGTCGCGGGCGGAGGAGCGGGGGCTGCTGTCCGAGCTGCTGTCCGCCCTCCACCACGACGTCGTGCCGGCCTGCGTCGGCCCGGTCACCGCGCTGCCGCTCCAGGCGCACGGCGTGGACACCGTCCAGCCGGAGCGGTTCCGGCTCGGGCCGCTCGTCCAGCTGCTGTGCCAGGAACTGCCCGCACGGGCCCGCTCCCTGCCGGTCGCCGGACACCGGGTGGAGATCCGGGGCCACGCGGTCCTGGTCGACGGCTGCCTGAAGCCCGTACCGCCGGCCGGGATGTCCCTGCTGCGGGCGCTGTCGCGCCGGCCGGGCTGGGTCGTGCCCCGCGCCGACCTGCTGCGGGCACTGCCGGGGGCGGGGCGCGACGAGCACGCCGTCGAGACGGCGATGGCCCGGCTGCGGACCGCGCTGGGCGCGCCGAAGCTGATCCAGACGGTGGTGAAGCGGGGGTACCGGCTGGCGCTGGACCCCGCGGCGGACGCGAAGTACGCGGACGCCTGAGCGGGGGTGGGGCGACCGGCGGGTGCCGGCGGCACCTGGGCCGGGCGGAAGGGCGACCCGCACGGTCGCCCTCACCGGGGACTGCCGCGCCCGGCCCCCGCTTCGGCCCTCGACGGGCCTCGGCCGCGGGCCTCGGCCGGGCCGAATACCCGGACCCGCGCCCGGTACGGGGGGTTCCGGCGACGCGCCTCCACCCGGCACTGTGAGAGGAACGCTTCCCCAAGGAGCCTTCCCTAGGCGGTGACAGGCACATGGCACTGGGTAGTACGCCCCCGTCCCCCTACGACCTGCGGTTCGACGCCGGACGGGTCTGCCTGGACCTCCTCGCCACCACCCACCCCCTCGAACGGCTGGACGCGGTCCCGCCGCTGTGCGCGTGGATCACCGGCGCCGGACTCGTCCCGCCGGGCACCCCGCTGACGCACGCCGACCCCTCCTGGCCGGTGGCCTTCCGGGAACTGCGGGGGAGCGTCGGGCAACTGGTGCACGCCTGGCTGTCCGATGACGTCCGCCCCTACGACCTCGCCCTCGCCCGCGTCAACGACGCCGCCCGCACCGCGCCCCCGGCCCCGCGGGCCGCACGCGGCGAGGACGGCACGCTCGTGCGGGAGCTGGACGGCCCCCCGGAGTGCGCCGCGCTGCTCGCCGCGGTCGCCCGGGACGCGGTGGAACTGCTCACCGATCCCGCCGCGCGGACGGGCCTGCGGCAGTGCGCGGGGGACAACTGCCCGATCGTGTACGTCGACACGTCCCGGGGACGCCGCAGACGCTGGTGCTCCAGCGAGGTCTGCGGAAACCGGGAGCGGGTCGCCCGGCACCGCAGGAGGACCGCGCCCACCCGCGCGTGACGCCTCCGCCGCCGCCCGTCAGGTGCCGGCGGGGCCGTTCGCGATGCGTTCGCCGCCTTCTTGCCGGGTGCCCGCGGGGCTCTTCGCGCGCGCCCGCCGGCCTTCTGCCGGATGGCCGCCCGACCCTCCGCCGTGCGTCCGCCGGCCCTCCTTCCGGTGGCCGCCCGACTCTCCCTCAGGTGTCCGCCCGACCCTCCGTCACCCTCACGCCCCAACTCCCCTGTCCGCTATGTCGTGTTCGTGACAGCGCTGTCGAAGTGATTTCGATTACACGCCGTTTACCTTCGCGGCTCGGCGGGCAGCGCGCGCCGCCTTGACCATGTGGCGGAAACGTAAAGGAAGAGGGGCGGGAATGTGCGCTCATGTCCCCCTCGTCACGACACCCGGAAGAAAACTGTCAGCCGGGTTTGAACACTCAACGGGCCCCTTCCGTAACCGTGGTGGAGCGACCGACTCGGGGGAACCCCCGGACACCGGAGGTGGGCGTGCGCAAGGATGCGGCCGTGGCCAATGAACGTGGATCGAGGGCCCGACATCGCATGTCCCAGCCCTCGGAACCTGATGAGGAGCTGATGCGTGCTCTGTATCGGGAGCATGCCGGACCCCTGCTTGCGTATGTCCTTCGTCTGGTTGCCGGAGACCGGCAGCGCGCCGAGGACGTCGTGCAAGAGACACTCATCCGTGCCTGGAAGAACGCCGGACAGCTCAATCGAGCGACCGGATCGGTACGCCCCTGGCTGGTGACGGTCGCACGCCGCATCGTCATCGACGGCCACCGCAGCCGGCAGGCCCGGCCGCAGGAGGTCGACCCGTCGCCGCTGGAGGTCATCCCCGCGGAGGACGAGATCGACAAGGCGCTGTGGCTGATGACGTTGTCGGACGCACTCGACGACCTGACCCCGGCACACCGGGAGGTGCTCGTCGAGACGTACTTCAAGGGGCGTACCGTCAATGAGGCGGCCGAGACGCTGGGGATACCCAGTGGCACCGTGCGCTCGAGGGTTTTCTACGCCCTGCGGTCGATGAAGCTGGCTCTCGAGGAGCGGGGGGTGACGGCGTGATGAGCATGTACGGGGGGTTCGGAGCAGGTGGGCCGGGTATGTCTGGTCCCATGCAGGGGTCTGTGGGATCTCCGAGCCCGAGCGAACACGAGACCGTCGGCGCCTACGCCCTCGGCATCCTCGACGACGCCGAGGCGACCGCCTTCGAGGCGCACCTCGCCGGCTGCGAGTGGTGCGCCCAGCAGCTCGACGAACTCGCCGGGATGGAGCCCATGCTGGCCGCCCTCGCGGACCTGCCCGGCTCCGGGACCCCCGCGATCGGTGAGTCCCTGTCCGCCAAGCCCGGCCCGCGCCTCGTGGAGAAGCTCGTCGACGAGGTCGCGGACCGCCGCGCCCAGAAGCGCCGGCGCAGCTTCTACATGATCGCGGCCGCCGCGGCGCTGATCGTCGGCGGCCCGCTCGTGGCCGTGGCGACGAGCGGCGGTGACAGCGGCGAGGCCCCCAGAGTCCTGGCGGACAGCAACCCCGCCAAGACGGTCTTCGAGACCTTCACCGACAAGGTCACGGCCACCGACGCGAGCACCAAGGTGACGGCGACCGTCGCCATGCAGGAGAAGGCCTGGGGCACCGAGGCCGTCGTCGAGCTCAAGAACGTGGCGGGCCCCAACAAGTGCTCGCTCATCGCCGTCGGCACCAACGGCGAGCGCGAGACCATCTCGTCCTGGTCCGTCCCGGAATGGGGGTACGGCCTCCCCACCGCCAAGACCGATCAGGCCAAGAACCCGCTCTACGTCCAGGGCGGCGCGGCCCTCAGCCCGAACGAGATCGACCACTTCGAGGTCATGACCTTCGAGGGCAAGAAGCTCGTCGAGATCGACAACTAGGACAGACCCCCGGACAGACTTCCGGACAGAACCCCCGGACGAACGCCCGACGGCCGGCTGACGGCCGTCGGAGGGACACCGGCGAACGCCGGACGCACGACACACGCACGACCCGGCCTGCCCGGCGGTTTTCCGTCGGGCGGGCCCCTCGCTTCTCGGGTGCCCTTTCGCGTACGGTTGACGGCTGCCCAGCACGTCAGAAGGGGGCCCGGTGGCCGCTCAGGCTCAGCAGGAAACCGCGGTCGGACCGGTCCAGGACTCAGTTCGGGACCGGGAGATCAGCATTGAACAGGAACACCTGGACCGGGTGTACCTGCGCCTCGAGGAGAAGATCCACGAAGCGGAGTTCCTCATGCACGACGCGGCCCGCCGCGGCCAGGTCGGCACGCCCGGCGCCCTGGCCGAGCGGGACGCGCAGGTCTTCCGCGCGGGCGTCCACCTCAACCGCCTCAACAACGAGTTCGAGGACTTCCTCTTCGGCCGGATCGACCTGCTGCTCGGCAAGGACGGCAAGAAGGGCCCGGACGGCGCCTACACCGCCGTGGAGCCCGCCGACGGCGCCGTGCGGGACGACAACACCGCCGACATCGCCGAGACCCTGCACATCGGGCGCATCGGTGTCCTCGACGAGGACTACGCCCCGCTGGTGATCGACTGGCGGGCCCCCGCCGCCGCCCCCTTCTACCGCTCCACGCCGGTCGACCCCGGCCGTGTCGTGCGCCGCCGGGTGATCCGCTCCAAGGGCCGCAAGGTGCTCGGCGTCGAGGACGACCTCATGCGCCCCGAGCTGAAGGCCTTCCTCGACGGCCACGAACTGCCCGTCATCGGCGACGGCGCCCTCATGGCCGCCCTCGGCCAGGCCCGCAGCCACACCATGCGCGACATCGTCGCCTCCATCCAGGCCGAGCAGGACCTGGTCATCCGCGCCCCCGCCGCCTCCGTCACGTACGTCGAGGGCGGCCCCGGCACCGGAAAGACGGCCGTCGCCCTGCACCGGGCCGCGTACCTCCTCTACCAGGACCGGCGCCGCTACGCGGGCGGCATCCTGATCGTCTCGCCGACCCCGCTGCTCGTCGCGTACACCGAGGGCGTGCTGCCCTCCCTCGGCGAGGAGGGCCAGGTCGCCATCCGCGCCGTCGGCTCCCTCGTCGACGGTGTCGAGGCCACCCTGTACGACTCTCCGGCGGTGGCCCGCGCGAAGGGCTCGTACCGCATGCTCAAGGTCCTGCGGA
This sequence comes from Streptomyces sp. NPDC014995, assembly GCF_043080745.1. NCBI lineage: Bacteria > Bacillati > Actinomycetota > Actinomycetes > Kitasatosporales > Streptomycetaceae > Streptomyces > Streptomyces sp. NPDC014995. Next base: position 268,855 of record NZ_JBIBVX010000009.1, on the reverse strand, counting down.
AGGCGGCGCGGGGGGCTCTCGAACAGGGCCGCCCGGGCGCTCCCGCGGCCGGACAGCTCACCTTCGACACCCCCGGGGACACGGCCCCCTCCGGCCCGCCCGCCCGTCTGCGCGTGGTCGCCTTCGGCCGCCGCCTGGAGCTGGAGGCCGAGGACCTGGAGCGCGTCCGCCGTACCGCCCTCGGCGGCACCGCCCCCGTGAACCTGCTGCGCCCCCGCGCCCGCAAGCTCCTCCTGGACGCCCTCTGGGAGCGCTCCGGCGCCGCCGGCCGCCACACCGACCCCGAGCTGGCCGCCGAACTGCGCTCGTCCTTCGACGAGGACGTGACGAGCGAGGACTCCTTCACCGCCTTCCTCGACGCCTGGTGGCCCGAGCTGACCCCGAAGGCCGTCCTCGCGGCCATGGCCGACGAGCGGCGGCTCGGCCGCTGGGCCCGCCGGATCCTCAACCCCGGCGAGGTCCGCAAGGTCGCCCGCTCCCTGAAGCGGGACGGCCACTCCGTGCACGACGTCGCGATGCTCGACGAGCTCCAGGCGATCCTCGGCGCCCCGGCCCGCCCGAGGAAGCGCCGCGAGCTCGACCCGCTGGACCAGCTCACCGGCCTGGAGGAGCTGATGCCGGTCCGCGAGGAGTCGCAGCGCGAGCGGGCCGAGCGCCTCGCCCAGGAGCGCACCGAGTACGCCCACGTCATCGTCGACGAGGCCCAGGACCTCACCCCGCTCCAGTGGCGCATGATCGGCCGCCGCGGCCGGCACGCCACCTGGACGGTCGTCGGCGACCCGGCCCAGTCCTCCTGGTCCGACCCCGACGAGGCCGCCGAGGCCCGCGACGAGGCCCTCGGCACCCGCCCGCGCCGCCGCTTCCAGCTGACCGTGAACTACCGCAACCCGGCCGAGATCGCCGAGCTGGCCGCGAAGGTGCTGGCCCTGGCCATGCCCGGCGCCGAGGCCCCGTCCGCGGTCCGCTCCACGGGCGTCGTCCCCCGCTTCACGGCCGTGACCGGCTCCCTCGCCGCGACCGTCCGCGCGGAGGCCGAACGCCTCCTGGAGCGGGTCGACGGCACCGTCGGCGTCGTCGTCGCCATGAACCGCCGCGAGGAGGCCCGGCGCTGGCTCGCCGGGCTCGGCGACCGGGTCGTCGCCCTCGGCAGCCTGGAGGCCAAGGGCCTGGAGTACGACGCGACGGTGGTCGTGTCGCCCGCGGAGATCGCCGACGAGTCCCCGGCCGGCCTGCGGGTGCTGTACGTCGCGCTGACCCGGGCCACCCAGCAGCTCACGGTCGTCTCGGACGAGCGGGACCAGCCCGACGCCCGGGGCGTGCCCGACCTGTTGCGGGACTGAGCGGACGGGCCGTTCCTGTGAACTCCGCGGACGGGAATGGCCTTGGGGGATCCGTTTGTTAGCCTGGACGTGGCACCGGCCCGATCCAAGCCCCCGGGCCCAACCTTCGTCGCTACGAGCGACCACTTGCCGCGAGGCGAGCATGGCGGGTCGGTGTCATGAACGTAGGAAGAGGCCCACGTCCGATGTGATGTGGGCCTCTTTCTCGTGGACTTCCCTGTGAACACAACGTTCGCAATCGGACGCGGCTAACGCCTACCAGGCAGTAGGTGCGACGATCGGACGGATCCAGCGTCACAGGTGAAAGCAGAGGAAGTCGGCCATGGCAACGGCGCCCAGCGTCTCCTACTCGATGACGGTCCGGCTGGAAGTGCCGGCGAGCGGAACCGCGGTCTCGCAGCTCACCACGGCCGTCGAGTCCCACGGAGGCTCGGTGACCGGCCTCGACGTCACCGCGTCCGGACACGAGAAGCTCCGGATAGACGTCACCATCGCGGCCACCTCCACCGCGCACGCCGAGGAGATCGTCGAGCAGCTCCGCGGCATCGAGGGCGTCACGCTCGGGAAGGTCTCCGACCGTACGTTCCTGATGCACCTCGGCGGCAAGATCGAGATGGCGTCGAAGCACCCCATCCGCAACCGTGACGACCTGTCCATGGTCTACACGCCGGGTGTGGCCCGCGTCTGCATGGCGATCGCCGAGAACCCCGAGGACGCGCGCCGCCTCACCATCAAGCGCAACTCCGTTGCGGTCGTGACGGACGGCTCCGCCGTGCTGGGCCTGGGCAACATCGGCCCCAAGGCCGCGCTGCCGGTCATGGAGGGCAAGGCGGCCCTGTTCAAGCGGTTCGCCGGCATCGACGCCTGGCCGATCTGCCTGGACACCCAGGACACCGACGCGATCGTCGAGATCGTCAAGGCGATCGCCCCCGGCTTCGCCGGCATCAACCTCGAGGACATCTCCGCCCCCCGCTGCTTCGAGATCGAGGCCCGGCTGCGCGAGGCCCTCGACATCCCCGTCTTCCACGACGACCAGCACGGCACCGCGATCGTCGTCCTCGCCGCCCTCACGAACGCACTCCGTGTCGCGGACAAGGCGATCCAGAACATCCGCGTCGTCATGTCCGGCGCCGGCGCGGCCGGTACGGCCATCCTCAAGCTGCTGATCGCGGCGGGCGTCAAGAACGCCGTCGTCGCCGACATCCACGGTGTCGTCCACGCCGGCCGCGAGGACCTGGTGGACGCCGCTCCCGGCTCGGCGCTGCGCTGGATCGCCGACAACACCAACCCCGAGGGCCTCACCGGCACGCTGAAGGAGGCCGTGCGCGGCGCCGACGTCTTCATCGGCGTCTCCGCCCCGAACGTCCTCGACGGCGACGACGTGGCCGCCATGGCCGACGACGCGATCGTGTTCGCGCTCGCGAACCCGGACCCCGAGGTCGACCCGGCGATCGCCCGTCAGACGGCGGCCGTCGTGGCCACCGGCCGCTCCGACTTCCCGAACCAGATCAACAACGTGCTGGTCTTCCCGGGCGTCTTCCGCGGTCTGCTGGACGCGCAGTCCCGCACGGTCAACACCGAGATGATGCTCGCGGCCGCGAAGGCGCTGGCGGACGTGGTGACCGAGGACGAGCTGAACGCCAACTACATCATCCCGAGCGTCTTCAACGACAAGGTCGCGGGTGCGGTGGCCGGCGCGGTGCGCGAGGCCGCGAAGGCCGCGGGCGTCACGGTCTGAGGACCGCGGCCCGTGCGGGCCCCGGTGCCGGGGCCCCGCGGGCGTGCGGGGGTTGTGAGGATCGCCACGGCGGCCCCCGCGACGGCGCGTCGTGGAACCTCGCGTCGTCGGCCGCCCTCTAGGGTTGCGGCCGAGCAAAGCGCTCTTCGTGTGACTCCCAAGGGTGTTCTCACGACTCCTGCGGGTGCCGGATTGGCTTTCCCGCCGCAGGTAGGGGCAGGATGCGTCCCTGGGCGCGAGCACAACGACTTCGCTGTGCCCAACATGCGGCTCCGCCGCGTGGCACGCCTCAACGGCAAGAAGAACACGGGAGTAACAACATGAACCGCAGTGAGCTGGTGGCCGCGCTGGCCGACCGCGCCGAGGTGACCCGCAAGGACGCCGACGCCGTGCTGGCCGCGTTCGCCGAGGTCGTCGGCGACATCGTCTCCAAGGGCGACGAGAAGGTCACCATCCCCGGCTTCCTGACCTTCGAGCGCACCCACCGTGCCGCTCGCACCGCGCGCAACCCGCAGACCGGCGACCCGATCCAGATCCCGGCCGGCTACAGCGTGAAGGTCTCCGCGGGCTCCAAGCTCAAGGAAGCGGCCAAGGGCAAGTAGGCCTCACCCGTACGCCGCAGATCGCGTACGAGGCTCTGTCACGCCAATGGGGCGGCCACCCGGTCAGGGCGGCCGCCCCATCGCCGTACGACGTCGTACGGGCGTTCGAGATGGTGCCCGGTCGAGCGGCGCTCGACCGGGCGGCACGACGACCGTCAGCCGAGCGCCTTGCCCGGCAGCTCGACCTTCGCGCCCAGTTCCACGAGCTTCTCCATGAAGTTCTCGTAGCCGCGGTTGATGAGGTCGATGCCGTGGACCCGGGAGGTGCCCTGGGCGGCGAGGGCGGCGATCAGGTACGAGAAGCCGCCGCGCAGGTCGGGGATGACCAGGTCGGCGCCCTGGAGCTTGGTCGGGCCGGACACGACCGCCGAGTGCAGGAAGTTGCGCTGACCGAAGCGGCAGTTCGAGCCGCCGAGACACTCGCGGTAGAGCTGGATGTGGGCGCCCATCTGGTTCAGCGCGGAGGTGAAGCCGAGGCGGGACTCGTACACCGTCTCGTGGATGATCGACAGGCCCGTGGCCTGGGTCAGGGCCACGACCAGCGGCTGCTGCCAGTCCGTCTGGAAACCGGGGTGGACGTCCGTCTCGAGGGCGATGGACTTCAACTGGCCGCCGGGGTGCCAGAAGCGGATGCCGTCGTCGTCGATGCGGAAGGCGCCGCCCACCTTCCGGTAGGTGTTCAGGAACGTCATCATCGAGCGCTGCTGGGCGCCGCGGACGTAGATGTTGCCCTCGGTCGCCAGCGCGGCGGACGCCCAGGAGGCGGCCTCCAGACGGTCCGAGAGGGCCCGGTGGTCGTAGCCGCCGAGCTTGTCCACACCGGTGATGCGGATGGTGCGGTCGGTGTCCATCGCGATGATGGCGCCCATTTTCTGCAGGACGCAGATCAGGTCCTCGATCTCCGGCTCGACGGCCGCGTTCGAGAGTTCCGTGACGCCCTCGGCGAGGACGGCCGTCAGCAGCACCTGCTCGGTGGCGCCCACGGACGGGTACGGCAGCCGGATCTTCGTGCCGCGCAGCCGCTGCGGGGCCTCCAGGTACTGGCCGTCCGCCCGCTTCTCGATCTTCGCGCCGAACTGGCGCAGCACGTCGAAGTGGAAGTCGATGGGCCGGCCGCCGATGTCGCAGCCGCCCAGGCCCGGGATGAAGGCGTGTCCGAGCCGGTGCAGCAGCGGCCCGCAGAACAGGATCGGGATACGGCTGGAACCCGCGTGCGCGTCGATGTCGGCGACGTTCGCGCTCTCGACGTAGGTCGGGTCCATCACCAGCTCGCCCGGCTCCTCGCCCGGACGGACCGTCACCCCGTGCAGTTGCAGCAGGCCGCGTACGACCCGCACGTCACGGATGTCCGGAACGTTGCGCAGCCGACTCGGCTCACTGCCCAGCAGGGCGGCGACCATGGCCTTGGGTACGAGGTTCTTCGCACCGCGGACACGGATCTCGCCCTCCAGCGGGGTTCCGCCGTGGACAAGCAGTACGTCGTCAGAGCCGTTGACGGTCATGTATCTCGCGTTCCGTGGAGTGTGGAGTGGGTCAGGGCCGGAGAGGACAGAGTAATGGCCGCGCGCCCCCCTCAAGTAAGCCCAAGTACCGCGCAGCTACGTCATAGCTGTGTCACAACACGAACCGTTCCCCGCCGGGCACATGGGGTCACCGCGGGGCCGCCGTCGCGTTCGTGCGCCCGGACCGCATCCGTGCGCCCGACCTGCCCCTCACCCGGCTCGCCGCATTGCCTCCCCATGCGGAGGGAAGATGGGGGATCATGTCTGGCATGACCGAGGTGTCCTCGCTCACAGGGCGGCTGCTCGTGGCAACGCCCGCCCTGGCGGACCCGAACTTCGACCGTGCGGTGGTGCTCCTTCTCGACCACGACGAGGAGGGCTCGCTCGGTGTCGTCCTCAACCGCCCGACGCCGGTGGGCGTGGGCGACATCCTGGAGGACTGGGCGGACCTCACCGGTGAGCCGGGCGTCGTCTTCCAGGGCGGCCCGGTCTCCCTCGACTCGGCGCTGGGCGTCGCCGTGATCCCCGGCGACTCCTCCGTCGACGGCGCCCCCCTGGGCTGGCGGCGGGTGCACGGCGCGATCGGCCTCGTCGACCTGGAGGCCCCGCCGGAGTTGCTCGCCTCGGCGCTGGGGTCCCTGCGGATCTTCGCCGGGTACGCCGGCTGGGGCCCCGGCCAGTTGGAGGACGAGCTGGTGGACGGCGCCTGGTACGTCGTGGAGTCCGAGCCGGGCGACGTGTCCTCGCCGTCCCCCGAGACACTCTGGCGCGAGGTGCTGCGCCGCCAGCGCAACGAGCTGGCGATGGTGGCGACGTACCCGGACGACCCTTCGCTCAACTGATGCGAGTGAGCTTCAGTATTCTTGGCGGTATGAGCACTCTCGAGCCCGAGCGCGGCACCGGTACGGGGACCCTCGTAGAACCGACGCCGCAGGTGTCGCACGGCGACGGTGACCACGAGCGCTTCGCGCACTACGTCCAGAAGGACAAGATCATGGCGAGCGCCCTCGACGGGACGCCCGTCGTGGCGCTGTGCGGCAAGGTGTGGGTGCCCGGCCGTGACCCGAAGAAGTACCCCGTGTGCCCGATGTGCAAGGAGATCTACGACTCCATGGGCTCCGGAGGGGACGACAAGGGCAAGGGCGACAAGTAACCGCCTGAACTTCGCGGAGGCCCTCAGGGCGCGCTTCGGTGCGCTCTGAGGGCCTCCGTGTCGTTTTGTCGCCCTGGCCGCGTTGCGCGGAGTGCGTCCGCCGGTCACAGAGTGGTTGAGACCTCTTGTGGCCGTGTTCCCGCAGTCCCTAGCCTCCCGAATGTTGTGCACAGCGAAACCATCATTGCGCATGTTGCAACACCATCGGAGGAACGCTCCATGAAGCCGTCCGTCCGCATCGCCGCGCTGCTGACCGTCCTGGTCACCGCCGCCTGCGCCCCCCAGACCTCCGCCAACTCCTCCTCCGGCAAGGACGAGAAGACCGGCACGCTGCGCGTGTGGCTCTTCCAGGAGGTCGGCAACGATCCCAAGCGGAAGGTCGTCGACTCCGTGGTGGCCGCCTTCGAGAAGGCCCACGACGGCACGGAGGTCGAGGTCGAGTACATCCCCGTCGAGACCCGCGCCCAGCGCGTCAAGGCCGCCTTCAACGACCCGGAGTCCGCCCCGGACGTGATGGAGTACGGCAACACCGACACCGCGGGCCATGTGAGGGACGGCGGACTCCTCGACGTCACCGAGGAGTTCACCGCCTGGAAGGAGAGCAGGAGCACCGACCCCACCGCCAGACAGTCCGTCACCGTCGACGGCAGGATCTACGGCGCCCCCTTCTACGTCGGCGTACGCGCTCTCTACTACCGCACGGACGTCTTCGCCGAACTCGGCCTCGAGGTCCCGAGGACCATGGCCGAACTGGCCACCACGGCCCGCGCGATCCGCGCCGCCAGGCCCGGCCTGTACGGCCTGGTCGTCGGCGGCGCCTACACCTACGGCGCGATGCCCTTCGTCTGGGCCTACGGCGGCGAGATCGCCACCGGCCGCAACGGCTCGTACACCGCCGCCATCGACAGCCCGGCCGCCCGGAAGGGCATCAAGGCGTACACCTCCCTCTTCACCGACGACAACTGTCCTGCCGCCAAGTGCGCGGGCATGGGCGGCAACGACACCGTCACCGCCTTCGCCGCGGGCAGGGCGGGCATGGCGATCGGCGGCGACTTCAGCCACACCGCCGTGGAGGCGGGCAAGGTGAAGGGCAAGTACGCGGTCGTGCCGCTGCCCGGCGTGACGTCCGGCTCGATCGCGCCGGCCTTCGCGGGCGGCAACAACATCGGCGTCCTGAAGAGCACCTCGCACCGCACCCTCGCCGTCGAGCTGATGGAGGCGCTCGCCTCCAAGCGGACCCAGGCGCGGCTCTTCGACGCGATGGGCTTCCTGCCGACCTTCACGGACGAACGCGACAGGGCGGCGGCGCGGGAGCCGTTCGTGAAGCCGTTCGCCCGGACGCTGGCGGCGGGCACCAGGTTCGTGCCGGCCTCGCCCGCCTGGTCGCGGATCGACTCCCAGCTGGTCCTGCCGACGATGTTCCAGGAGATCGTCAGCGGCCGGAAGGACGTGGCGGCCGCCTCGGCGGAGGCGGCGCGGAAGATGAACGACGCGTTCGGCTCCGCCGGGTGACGCCGCTGACCGAGGGCGCCGTTCCGGCCGGGTCCGAGACCGGCGGACCGGCGCCCCACGGCTCGAGGGACCCGGATCGCGGGCGGGTGCGGGCTGTTCGTCGCGGGGCGCGCGGTACCGCGCGACTCCGGCGGTGCCGGGGGGACCGGCGCCGTTCCCGACGCGCCGCCGACCGGACTCCCTGGCTCTACCTGGCCCCCGCCCTCGTCGTCCTGGCCGCGCTGCTCGGCTACCCGATCTACCAGCTCGGTCTGATCTCCCTCTTCCGCTACACCCAGGCCCAGGTCAGCGGCGGCGAACCGACCGTCTTCCGGGGCCTGGGCAACTACGCCGACGTCTTCGCCGACGACCGGTTCCGGCAGGTGCTGCCGGCGACGGTGGTCTTCGCGGCGGCCTGCGTGGTCTGCACGCTCGCCGTCGGCTGCGCACTCGCCGTGCTCCTCACGGGCGTGCGGGCCCTGCCCCGGCTCGCGCTGATGCTGGCCGCGCTGGGCGCCTGGGCCACCCCTGCGGTCACCGGCTCGACGGTCTGGCTGTTCCTGTTCGACCCCGACTTCGGTCCCGTCAACCGGGTGCTCGGCCTCGGCGACCACTCCTGGACGTACGGCCGCTACAGCGCCTTCTTCCTGGTCCTGCTCGAAGTGGTGTGGTGCTCCTTCCCGTTCGTGATGGTGACGGTCTACGCCGGCATCCGCGCCGTACCGGCCGAGGTGCTGGAGGCGGCCGCGCTCGACGGCGCCTCGCGGTGGCGGATCTGGCGGTCCGTCCTCGCGCCGATGCTGCGGCCGATCCTGGTGGTCGTCACCATCCAGTCGGTCATCTGGGACTTCAAGGTCTTCACCCAGATCTACGTCATGACCAACGGCGGCGGCATCGCGGGCCAGAACCTCGTCCTGAACGTCTACGCCTACCAAGAGGCCTTCGCGTCCTCGCAGTACGGCCTCGGTGCGGCGATCGGCGTCGTGATGCTGCTGATCCTGCTCGCCGTCACCCTGGTGTACCTGCGACTGCTCCGTCGTCAGGGGGAAAAGCTGTGAATCTTCCACGGACTCTTTCGAGCGGACTTGTGCGGCGCCCGTGGCGGACCGCCGCGGACGCCTGCGCCCTGCTGGTCGCCGCCGTCGTCGCCTTCCCGCTGTACTGGATGGTGCTCGGCGCCCTCAAACCGGCCGGGGAGATCGAGTCGAGCGAGCCGCGGCCGTGGACGCTCTCGCCCTCCCTGGATTCCTTCCGGCGGGTGTTCGGGCAGCAGGAATTCGGCCGCTACTTCCTCAACAGCCTTGTCGTGGCGGGCACCGTGGTGATCGCTTCGGCGGTGATCGCGTTTCTCGCCGCGACCGCCGTCACGCGATTCCGCTTCCGCTTCCGGACCACCCTGCTGATCATGTTTCTGGTGGCCCAGATGGTGCCCGTGGAAGCGCTGACGATCCCCCTGTTCTTCCTCATGCGCGACATCGGCCAGTTGAACACCCTGGGGGCGCTGATCCTGCCCCACATCGCCTTCTCACTGCCGTTCGCGATCTGGATGCTGAGGGGCTTCGTGAAAGGCGTCCCCGAGGCCCTGGAGGAGGCCGCGCACCTCGACGGGGCGAGCCGCGCCCGATTCCTGTGGCAGATCCTTTTCCCGCTCGTCCTGCCCGGTCTGGTGGCCACCAGCGTGTTTTCCTTCATCTCCGCCTGGAACGACTTCCTGTTCGCCAAGTCGTTCATCATCAGCGACACGTCGCAGTCGACGCTGCCGATGGCCCTGCTGGTGTTCTACAAGCCGGACGACCCCGACTGGGGCGGCGTGATGGCGGGATCCACGGTGATGACGATTCCGGTGCTGGTGTTCTTCGTACTCGTGCAACGGCGACTCGTCTCCGGCCTCGGCGGAGCGGTGAAGGACTGACATGACGTCTTCGACGGAGCTGATTCCGGCGCCGCGGCGCATCACCCGGAACCCCGCCGGCCGCGGCCGCCCGAACGAGCAGGCACGCCCGGACGAGCAGACCCGCCTGGACGAGCAGACACGGCTGGTGCCGGGGCCGGGCACCGAGGGTGTCGCACGCTGGCTGCGGGCGACGGTCGGCGCGGCGACCGGGCTGGTCCTGCCGGAGCACGGCGACTCGGAGTCCCGTATCGCGCTGAGCATCGAGCCGGACCTGCCCCCGGAGGGCTACCGGGTCGTCGTCGACGGCCACGACCGCCTGATCCAGGGCGGCAGCGCGGCCGGCGTCCTGTGGGGCGCGCAGACCTTCCGGCAGCTCCTCGGCCCCGACGCCTTCCGCCGGGCCCCGCTGCGGCCGGGCCGGGACTGGCTCCTCCCGGAGGTCACCGTCGAGGACTTCCCCCGCTTCCGCTGGCGCGGCCTCCTCCTCGACGTCGCCCGGCACTTCATGCCCAAGGAAGGCGTCCTGCGCTACCTGGACCTGATGGCCGCGCACAAACTGAACGTCCTCCACTTCCACTTGACCGACGACCAGGGCTGGCGTCTCGAGATCAGGCGGTACCCGAGGCTGACCGCGATCGGCTCCTGGCGGTCACGGACCAAATTCGGCCACCGCGCCTCACCGCTGTGGGACGAGAAGCCGCACGGGGGCTTCTACACGCAGGACGACATCCGGGAGATCGTCGCCTACGCCGCCGAGCGGCATATCACCGTGGTCCCCGAAATCGACGTGCCAGGCCACTCGCAGGCGGCCATCGCCGCGTATCCGGAACTCGGCAACACCGACGTCATCGACACCACCGCCCTCTCCGTCTGGGACACCTGGGGAATCAATCCCAACGTACTCGCCCCCACCGACAACACCCTGCGCTTCTACGAGGGGGTGTTCGAGGAAGTGCTGGAGCTGTTCCCGGCGGACGCCGCCGCGTTCTCGGAGTTCGTCCACATCGGGGGTGACGAATGTCCCAAGGACCAGTGGCGGCGGTCACCGGCGGCGCGGACCCGGATGAAGGAACTCGGGCTCGCCGACGAGGACGAACTCCAGGCGTGGTTCGTCGCGCACTTCGACAAGTGGCTCTCCGCGCGCGGGCGTCGGCTCATCGGCTGGGACGAAATCCTGGAAGGCGGTCTCGCCGAGGGCGCGGCCGTGTCGTCCTGGCGCGGTTACGCGGGCGGGATCGCCGCCGCGCGCGCGGGGCACGACGTCGTCATGTGCCCCGAACAGCGGGTGTACCTGGACCACCGGCAGGCCGACGGACCGGACGAACCGGTGCCGATCGGATATGTGCGCACCCTGGAGGACGTCTACCGGTTCGAACCCGTTCCACCGGAGTTGACGCCCGAGGAGGCGGTCCGCGTGCTGGGCGCGCAGGCCAACGTGTGGACCGAGGTGATGGAGGACCACGCGCGCGTGGACTACCAGGTCTTCCCCCGCCTCGCGGCCTTCGCCGAGGTCGCCTGGAGCGGCCTGCCCGCCCCCGGGGAACGGGACTTCGCGGACTTCGAGCGGCGGATGGGCGCCCACTACGCGCGACTTGACGCCCTGGGTGTCGCCTACCGGCCGCCGGAGGGTCCCCGGCCGTGGCAGAAGCGGCCCGGCGTGCTCGGACGCCCGGTCGACGGGCCGCCCCCGAACCGGTAGCCGGGCCCGGAGTCCGCCGCGTCCCGGAGGGCGGGAGCTTGGAGCGGCACGGAAGGGGCACGGGAGGAGCACGGAAAGGATCACGGAAAAACCCCGACAGTGTCACCGAAGAGTGGCAAATTCGAGCACATCGGTGATGCCGTGCGAAAACGGACCATCTCCCAGGTGAGGTGGGCGAATGCCTCCTAGCGGACCCCCGCGTTCGGGCCTTGCGAAGATGTGCCAGAGTTGCCACGTCCGCCCTGTCAGCACGTACCGTACGGCAACACAGGTGGGACCAGGTGGGGCAGCGGGAAGGGGCAGCCGGTTTGACCACGCACGCACCACGGGCGGCGCAGGCCGTCACGCTGCCCACGACGCTGGACGAGGCCGTGGCGGCCCTCGCGGCCATGCCCGCCGCCGTGCCCGTGGCGGGCGGCACCGACCTGATGGCCGCCGTCAACTCCGGGCAGCTGAGGCCCGCCGCGCTGGTCGGTCTCGGCCGGATCAGCGAGATCCGCGGCTGGCAGTACCAGGACGGTCACGCCCTGCTCGGCGCCGGACTCACGCACGCGCGGATGGGCCGCCCCGACTTCGCCGCCCTCATCCCGGCGCTCGCGGCAGCCGCGCGCGCCGCGGGACCCCCGCACATCCGCAACGCGGGCACCCTGGGCGGCAACATCGCCTCGGCGTCCCCCACGGGTGACGCGCTGCCCGTCCTGGCCGCCCTGGAGGCGACGCTGATCATCGCGGGCCCGGGCGGAGCCCGCCGGGAGATCCCGGTGTCGCACCTGCTGGCCGGCATGGACATGCTGCGTGGCGGCGAACTCATCGGGTACGTGCGCGTGCCACTGCTGCACGCCCCTCAGGTCTTCCTGAAGGCGACCGGCCGCACCGGCCCCGGGCGGGCCGTGGCCTCCGTCTCCCTCGTCCTCGACCCCGCCCGGCGCGGAGTCAGGTGCGCCGTCGGCGCCATAGCGCCGATGCCGCTGCGGCCCCTGGAGGCCGAGCAGTGGGTCGCCCGGCTCATCGACTGGGACAACAACCGCGCGATCGTCCCCGAGGCCCTCAACGCCTTCGGCGAGTACGTCGCCGCGGCCTGCATCCCCGACCCGGTCCCCGCCGAGGACGGCTCCGTGCAACCGCTTCCGCCCGCCGTACTGCACCTGCGGCGCACCGTCGCCGCGCTGGCCCGACGAGCACTGGGGAGGGCGCTGACGTGACCGACGACCAGCAGGAACAGGGCACGCCGCAGGGCGGCGGCCGTTGGGACCCGCTGCCGCAGGGCGACTACGACGACGGCGCCACCGCCTTCGTGAAGCTGCCCGAGGGAGGCATCGACGCCCTCCTGGCCGGGCGCGGCGACAGCCCGCTCGCGGCCCCCGGGCACGGGTACGTGCCGCCACCGATAACGGTGGACCACGAGGGGACCGACCCCGCCGCGACCGGCTCGGGCGCGTGGGCGGCCCCGGCCGGCGGCACCGAGTGGCCCGCCCCGGCGGACGGTCAGTCGGCCGGTGACGACCGGTTCACGTACCACCCGGGCGCGACCGGACAGTGGACGTTCGACGACACCGCGGCGGCCCACGCCCCGGCCCCCGGGCACGACGTGACCGGGCAGTGGTCGATCCCCGTCGCCGGTGGTGATCTCCCGGACGAATCGGGCGAGTTCACCACGTCGTCCCTGGTCGAACAGTGGGGCGGCACTCCTCCGGCGACCCTGCCGGGCGGCGCGCCCGCGCCCTGGGCGACCGGACCCGCGCACCCGTCCGACGGCGCGTGGGGACAGCAGCCGGACCCGGCCGGCGCCGGCGCCGCTCCCGGTGCCGGCGAGGCCGAGCGGGCGCCCGGCGCCACGCCGGACGCGCCCGCCTTCGGGCACGCCCCCGCCGACCGGCCGTACGAGCCCCTCCCGCCCGCCGCCGAAGCCGCCGAGGCTCCCGGCGCCGGCGCGGGAGCCGAGGCCGTCCACGAGGCCGTGGAAGCCGCGCAGGAGGCCACGGAGGCCGCCCACGAAGCCGCACTGGCCCTCCACGAGGCCGCGAACGCGGTGGACGCCGTGCACGCCCCGGAGACCCCGCGCCACGGTGCCGACGAGCCGCCGGCCGATGCGCCCGCCGGGACCGACGCGGCCCCGGACGCCCACGCGTCCGGCGCGCAGCCCGCCGCCCCGCGGGCCGAAGCGGCGGCCGACGACGTCACGGCGGCCTCCACGCGCGTGGACGGCACGGAACCCGCGGACGGCGAGAGCGCGGACGCCGGCGCCGAGGCCGAAGCCGCCCCGCCCCACCACGAGGAACACCCCCTCGCCTCCTACGTCCTGCGCGTCAACGGCTCCGACCGCCCGGTCACCGACGCGTGGATCGGCGAGTCGCTGCTCTACGTCCTGCGGGAGCGGCTCGGGCTCGCGGGCGCCAAGGACGGCTGCTCACAGGGCGAGTGCGGGGCCTGCAACGTGCAGGTGGACGGGCGGCTCGTCGCCTCCTGCCTGGTGCCCGCCGTCACCACGGCCGGCAGCGAGATCCGTACCGTCGAGGGCCTGGCCGTCGACGGACAGCCCTCGGACGTGCAGCGGGCGCTCGCCCGGTGCGGGGCCGTGCAGTGCGGCTTCTGCGTGCCCGGCATGGCGATGACCGTGCACGACCTCCTGGAGGGCAACCCGGCGCCCACCGAGTTGGAGGCCCGCCAGGCACTGTGCGGCAACCTGTGCCGCTGCTCCGGCTACCGGGGCGTCCTCCAGGCCGTCAGGGACGTCGTCGCCGAACGCGAGGCGCACGCGACGGGGGACCCCGACACGGACGGCGACGAGGCCCGCATCCCCCACCAGGCGGGTCCGGGTGCCGGTGGCGTCCACGTGTCGGCGTTCGAGAACCCCAACCAGCCGCACCCCCATGACCCGGCGTACGGCCAGGACGGAGGCCAGGCGTGAGCAACGAAGCAGCCACCGCGACGACCCCCGCGGAGGCCGCCCCGGCCCCCGAGCCGATCCCGCACGGCCTCGGCGCGTCCCTGCCGCCCGCCGACGCCCGTGCCAAGACCGAGGGCACCTTCCCGTACGCGGCCGACCTGTGGGCCGAGGGCCTGCTGTGGGCGGCCGTGCTGCGCTCCCCGCACGCGCACGCGCGCATCGTCTCCATCGACACCTCCCACGCGCGCGAGATGCCCGGCGTACGGGCCGTCGTCACCCACGAGGACGTGCCCGGCAGCCCGCTGCACGGACGCGGCAAGGCCGACCGCCCGGTGTTCGCCTCCGACGTCGTACGCCACCACGGCGAACCCATCGCGGCCGTCGCCGCCGACCACCCCGACACCGCGCGGATGGCCGCCGCGGCCGTCATCGTCGAGTACGAGGTGCTCGACCCGGTGACCGACCCCGAGCAGGCCTTCGAGGCCGAGCCCTTGCACCCCGACGGCAACCTGATCCGGCACATCCCGCTGCGGCACGGCGACCCGGAGGCGGCCGGCGAGGTCGTCGTCGAGGGCCTGTACCGCATCGGCCGCGCGGACCCGGCCCCGATCGGCGCCGAGGCCGGTCTCGCGGTGCCCCGCCCCGACGGCGGCGTCGAGCTCTACCTGGCCTCCACCGACCCGCACGCCGACCGCGACACCGCCGCCGCCTGCTACGGCCTGGCACCCGATCGGGTGAAGATCGTCGTCACCGGGGTGCCCGGCGCCACCGCCGACCGCGAGGACCAGAGCTTCCAGCTCCCGCTCGGCCTGCTGGCGCTCAGGACCGGCTGTCCCGTGAAGCTCACGGCGACCCGCGAGGAGTCCTTCCTCGGCCACGCCCACCGCCATCCCACGCTGCTCAGATACCGCCACCACGCGGACGCCGAGGGCAGGCTGGTCAAGGTCGAGGCACAGATCCTGCTGGACGCGGGCGCGTACGCCGACACCTCCGCCGAGGCCCTGGCCGCCGCCGTCTCCTTCGCCTGCGGCCCCTACGTCGTCCCGAACGCCTTCATCGAGGGCTGGGCGGTGCGCACCAACAACCCGCCGTCCGGGCACGTACGCGGCGAAGGGGCCATGCAGGTCTGCGCCGCCTACGAGGCGCAGATGGACAAGCTGGCGAAGAAACTGGGCGTCGACCCGGCCGAGCTGCGCCTGCGCAACGCCATGGCCACCGGTGACGTGCTCCCCACCGGCCAGACGGTGACCTGCCCGGCGCCGGTCGCCGAGCTGCTCCAGGCCGTCCAGGAGTTCCCGCTGCCGCCCCTGCCCAAGGACGGCCCGGAGGAGGACTGGCTGCTGCCCGGCGGCCCCGAGGGCGCGGGCGAACCGGGCGCGGTGCGCCGGGGCGTGGGCTACGGCCTGGGCATGGTGCACATGCTCGGCGCGGAGGGCGCGGACGAGGTCTCCACGGCCACGGTGAAGGTCCAGGACGGCGTCGCCACCGTGCTGTGCGCGGCGGTGGAGACCGGCCAGGGCTTCACGACGCTGGCCCGGCAGATCGTCCAGGAGACGCTCGGCGTCGACGAGGTGCACGTGGCGCCCGTGGACACCGACCAGCCGCCGGCCGGCGCGGGCTGCCGCGGCCGCCACACCTGGGTCTCGGGCGGCGCGGTGGAACGTGCGGCCAAGATGGTCCGCACCCAGCTCCTGCAGCCCCTGGCCCACAAGTTCGGCATGTCCACCGAACTGCTCCAGATCACCGACGGCAAGATCACCTCGTACGACGGTGTCCTGTCGACCACGGTCACCGAAGAACTGGTCGGCAAGGAACTGTGGGCGACGGCCCAGTGCCGCCCGCATCCCACCGAGCCGCTGGACGGCGCGGGCCAGGGCGACGCCTTCGTCGGCCTCGCCTTCTGCGCGATCCGCGCGGTCGTGGACGTCGACATCGAACTGGGCTCGGTACGGGTCGTGGAGCTGGCGGTCGCCCAGGACGTGGGCCGGATCCTCAACCCGGCGCAGCTCACCGCCCGGATCGAGGCGGGCGTCACCCAGGGCGTCGGCATCGCCCTCACCGAGAACCTCCGCACCCCGCGCGGCCTGATCCGCCACCCCGACCTCACGGGGTACGCGCTCCCGACGGCCCTGGACGCGCCCGACATCCGGATCGTCAAGCTGGTCGAGGAGCGGGACGTGGTCGCCCCCTTCGGCGCGAAGGCGGTCAGCGCGGTCCCGGTCGTGACCTCCCCGGCGGCCATCGCCTCCGCCGTACGCGCCGCGACAGGCCGCCCGGTGAACCGGCTGCCGATAAGGCCGCAGGCGGCGGTGGTGACGGCACAGTGAGCGGGCCGCAGCCGGGGCCGGGGGAGCCTCAGCGCTACGAACCCCCGCCCAGCGCGGGAAAGTTGCTGTTCTGGATCCTGCTGTTCGTGCTGGCGGCGGTCGTGGTCGTGCTGGGCGGCGTCTACCTGACCTGAACGGGGTCGTGCGGGGGACGGACGACCGCGGCGCGGACCGGACCGTGGCCGCCCGCGGTGCGGAACCTCGCCTTCCGTTCGTACCCCGCGCACCGGACCCGTGCCGGACGCCACGGAGCCGACGGCGGGGGAGACGGTCGGGGCGATCCCGGTGGGGAGGGAACGCGCGAGCGTGGCCCGACGTCTTCTCGTACGGGGCCGTTGTCAGTGGTGCCGCGTAGTGTTCGAGGAAGTGGAACCGCGGCGGGCACGGTCTGCCGCGGGGGACGGCACACTTCACGCACGGGGGATCGATGGGCACGACCGGTACCACCGGCGCCGCGGTGATCACCTTCACCGAGGCCGAGCTGGATCGGTACGTCACGCACGCGCCGACGCGCCGCTGGCTGACCGGCCCGGGACTGCCGGGCGTCGGCGGGCTGCTGACGTTCGACGCGCTGCGCGCGGACGGCCTGCGCACGGTGGGCGACTCGACGGGCGACCCCCAGGGCCGCCTGGCGGCGGACCTGCGCGAACAGCTGGTCATCGGCGGACTCGTCGGCCCGGCGGGCCCCGAGACCGAGTCGGTGCTGCTGGACGGCGCCACGGGCGAAATCACGACGGCGTACTTCTTCCACGCCCGCCCCGACCTGATGGACCGCCGTCCGCTCGCGCCCTCCCTGGAGACGCTCGTCAGGTTCGCGACGGCGGCGGACGAACTGGCGGCGCTGCGAGGCCAGTTCGCGGCGTACGCGGGCCGGTTCGGACCCGAGGCGGTGGCGGAGGCGACGGCGCAGCTCCTGGCGCTGTACGAGTCCGGTACGGCCGGTGAGGTGCCGCCGTTCTGGCGTCTGGCCGCGGTGATCCGCCCCCTCGCCCTGATCGCGGGCCCCGGCACCCGTTCGGGGCTGGCCCTGGACCTCCCGCCCCGCCTCCTCGACGAGGAGTTCGGCTCCCGCGCCCTCGCCCGCTTCGAGGACGTCGACTTCCCGTCCGCGCTCACCCACGAGCCGACCCGCCGCTTCCTGCGGGAGGTGGGCCTGCCGGAGGAGTGCGTCTGGTTCCACCTCGACACCGACGCGCCGCTGCCCACCCTCACCGAGCACTGGGCGGACGACCCCGACGCCCCTCTCCCGGAAGGCGCGACCCGCCTGATCCGCCTCGGCCACCTCCTGGAGGACACGAGCCTCGTCGTCGACGGCACGACGGGCGCGGTCCTCGCCTGGAGCGAGTCCGAGGCGGCCCTGCGCCCGCTCAACGCCGACATCTCGACCCTGGCGTTCACCCTCTGGCTGATCCACCGGGCGAGATCCCTGGACACCGACCACGCCCTGACCGAGGCGTACGACCAACTGGCCGCCACCATGACCCGCACCCTGACCGCCCTCGACCCGCTGTCCTGCGACCCGACTCCGTCGGTGGCCGGCGACGACGGGTGGCGGTACTGGCCGGGGGTGTTCGGCGACGAGGTGGGCGGCGGGCTGTACGGGTAGGAACACCGCACGGGTCGCCGACCGTCCCGGCACCTGTCGGCCCTTGGGCAGTGGTGCGGTCGGGGCCCCACCCGCATCGGTGATCGCGCGCCGCGACCAGTCCGGCTCACCGCTCGCACCGAGCCGGTCCGAGACCACCCTGCGCGCCGCACGCGCACCGGGGGCGATGCCGCCGTCCCTCAGCTCCCGGCCGGTCGCCGATCACCGAGTGGTCCAGCGGCCGGGACGACGTCCTCCGTGCTCACGAACGGGGCGGCGTACGCCGACGGGTGTCGGTGTACGCCGCCCTCGGGTGGGACGGGTCGCGGGAGGTGGGCCCGCGTTGTCATGGCGGTTATTTCGGGTCGTGGCCGAACTTCGAGGTCGACCAGCGGTAGCCGAGCACCGCGAGGCCCAGGCACCAGACGACGGCGAGCCACCCGTTGTGGCCGATCCCGGTGCCGAGCAGCAGGCCGCGCAGGGTCTCGATGGCGGGCGTGAACGGCTGGTACTCGGCGATCGGCTGGAACCAGCCCGGCATCGCGTGGAGGGGGACGAAGGCGCTGGAGAGGAGCGGCAGCAGGATCAGGGGCATCGCGTTGTTGCTGGCGGCCTCGGCGTTCGGGCTGCTCAGGCCCATGCCGACCGCGATCCAGGTGAGCGCCATGGCGAACAGCACGAGCAGTCCGAACGCGGCGAGCCACTCCAGGACGGTGGCATCGGCGGACCGGAAGCCGATGGCCACGGCGACGACGCCGACGAGGACCACGCTCATGATCGACTGCAACACGCTGCCGACAACGTGTCCGACGAGCACCGAACCGCGGTGGATCGCCATCGTTCTGAAGCGGGCGATGATGCCCTCGGTCATGTCGTTGGAGACGGAGACCGCGGTGCCGACCACGGTGCTGCCGATGGTCATCAGCAGGAGGCCCGGGACGATGTAGGCGATGTACTCGGAGCGGTCCGGAGCGCCGCCGCCGATGCCCGCGCTCATGGTGTCGCCGAAGACGTAGACGAAGAGCAGCAACAGCATGATCGGGGTGAGCAGCAGGTTCAGGGTGAGGGACGGGTAGCGGCGCGCGTGCAGGAGGTTGCGGCGCAGCATCGTGGAGGAGTCGCGTACGGCGAGGGAGAGGGAGCTCATCGGACAGCCTCCTTGGGCTGGTTGGGCTGCGCGGGCACGTCGGCGCCGCCGGTCAGGGCGAAGAAGACGTCGTCGAGGTCGGGGGTGTGCACGGTCAGCTCGTCGGCCTCGATGCCGGCCGAGTCCAGCCGGTCGAGGACGGAGCGCAGCTCGCGCTGGCTGCCGTCGCTGGGGATCTGCAGCGCGAGGGATTCGTCGTCGCGTGTCACCTCGCGCAGGGCGGAGGCGGCGTTCTGGTACGCGGCCGGGTCGGTGAAGCGGAGCCGCACGTGTCCGCCGGGGACGAGCCGCTTCAGCTCCTCGGCGGTGCCCTGGGCGGCGATCTTGCCGTCGTTGAGCACGGCGATGCGGTCGGCGAGTTCGTCGGCCTCCTCCAGGTACTGGGTGGTGAGGAAGACGGTGACGCCGCCCGTGACCAGCTCGCGGATGATCTGCCACATGGTGTGGCGGGAGCGTGGGTCGAGGCCGGTGGTCGGTTCGTCGAGGAAGATGATCCGCGGGTCTCCGACGAGGGTCATGGCGATGTCGAGGCGGCGCTTCATGCCGCCGGAGTAGGTGGAGGCGGGCTTCTTCGCGGCCTCGGTGAGGTGGAAGCGCTCCAGTAACTCGGCGGCGACCCGCCGTCCCTCCCGCTTGGAGAGGTGGTGCAGGTCCGCCATGAGCAGCATGTTCTCCTCGCCGGTGATCAGCCCGTCGACGGCGGAGAACTGCCCGGTGACGCCGATCGCGGCACGCACGGCCTGCGGGGCGGCGGCGAGGTCGTGGCCGCCGACGTGGATCGCACCGGAGGAGGGGTCGGGGGAGACGAGGGTGGAGAGGATCTTGACGGCGGTGGTCTTGCCGGCGCCGTTCGGACCGAGCAGGGAGAAGATCGTCCCTTCCGGGACGGCCAGGTCGACCCCGTCGAGGACGGTCTTGTCGCCGTAGGACTTGCGCAGCCCGTTCGCCGCGATGGCCAGGTCGGTCATGAGGGGTGCTCCTTCTTACAGGCTGCGGGCGGTGATGTCGCCGTAGGCGGTGGTCGCGTGGATGTTCAGGCCGGCGGCGGCGCCGTCGGTGTTCCCGAGCGCGTTGTGGATCCGGCCGTAGGCGGTGCCGGCGTCCAGGGAGGCGGAGACTCCGTGGGCGGCGCCGACCGAGATGCCGCCGTGTTCGGTGCGCAGCGTGACCGTGCCGCGCACGGCCTCGGTGATGTGGATGGCGCCCTTCTGGGTGCTGATCTCCGCGGGGCCGCCCAGGCGGCCGACCGAGATGTCACCGGCGAGGAGGGTGAGGCGGGCGCTCGCCGTCTCGTCGAGCTTGACCGAACCCCGCGCGCCCTCGAAGGTGACGTCGCCGAGCCGTCCGACGCCCCGGAACTCGCCGTCGGCCGCCTTCGCCTCGATGCGGGAGCCGGCGGGCAGCCGGACCGTCACCTCGAGGGATCCAAAAGCGCCGAGGATCCGGTTCTTCGCCGCCGGGGCCTCGATCCGCAGGACGCCGTCGCCGTACGCGACGTCGATCTGCTCCGCCGCCTTCACGTCGCGGCCCTTCGAGGCGTCCGCGGGCAGGACCTCGACCGTCGTGTCGACCCGGTCGGCGGCGATGAACCGGATGCGTCCCGCCGGGATGTCGAGGACGGCCGAGACCGGGGTGGGGGTGTCGAACTTCTGCATCGTGCGCTCCTTCGGGCGTTGTTTCCGATGTTGGAAACGCTACGTTGCATTTAAGAGATCGGCAACAAGCTCGTTGCTCGTCATCGCTATTAATGCTGCTCAGATGCATGAATTCGTTGCAATGGTATGGAATCTAACGCAACAACGCCTGCCCTCTTCGTTGCAATGATTTAAGAGTGAACGCTATACTGGAGACGCCACGGACCACGAAGGAGGCCGCGATGCCGGGAGGCAGACTCACCCAGCAGGAACGCCAGCAGATCGCGCTGGGACTGGCCGACGGCCTCGCCTACGCGGAGATCGCCAGACGCCTCGACCGTCCGACCTCGACGATCACACGCGAGGTCATGCGCAACGGCGGCCCCACCGCCTACCGCGCCGACCTCGCCCACCGTGCCACCGAACGCCGCGCCCACCGGCGCAGGCAGACCGCGCCCCGAGGGCCGGAGGCGCCCGGGCAGGCCCACGGACGCGACGCCGAGGCGGTGCGCGAGTACGAGGAGACGTTCACCACCGTCCTCATGCAATCGGGCATGCCCAAGATGATGTCCCGGGTGCTGGCCTGCCTCTGCACCACCGACGCGGGCAGCCTCACCGCGTCCGAACTCGTCCAGCGCCTCCGGGTCAGCCCGGCGTCCATCTCCAAATCGATCGCATTCCTCGAGAGCCAGGGCCTCGTACGCCGGGAACGCGACGAACGCCGCCGCGAGCGCTACGTCGTCGACGACGACATCTGGTACCAGTCGATGATGGCCAGCGCCCGGTCCACCGCCCAGCTCGTCGAGATCGCACGGCAGGGCGTCGGCGTCCTCGGCCCAGGCACCCCGGCCGCCGCCCGCCTCGAGAACATCGCCCGCTTCCTCGACTTCATCTCGGAGAGCATCGCCCGCGCCGCGGACCAGGCCCGCGAAGTCCTCCACACGAAACCCGCAACCACCTCGGGCGGCACTGCCGAGCCGGCCTCGCATCGCTGACGGGGCAGTGCACTCGAGGCCGTGGCGGGCGGGGTGGGACGTACGACCAAGGGACCAGGCGCAGGCCCGTCCACGGACAGGGGTCAATGTCGGTTGTGGGCCTTACTCTGGCGGGCATGGCCGTGCCCGAACCCCGCGACACCGGTGTCGCCGACGCAGACGAGAGCTCCAGTCCGTCGAGTCCGTCCCGTCCGTCCTCCGGCCAGACCGTGCTCGGGCGGTCGTACCGCGCGCTGAGCGTCGGAATCGTCTCCGTCGTCTTGTTGATCGCCTTCGAGGCGACCGCCGTGGGGACGGCGATGCCGGTGGCGGCGCGGGAGTTGGACGGTGTGTCGTTGTACGCCTTCGCCTTCTCCGGGTACTTCACGACCAGCCTGTTCGGGATGGTGCTGGCGGGGCAGTGGTCCGATCGGCGGGGGCCGCTGGGGCCGTTGACCTGTGGGATCGGCGCCTTCGCCGCTGGGCTGCTGCTGTCCGGGACCGCCGGGGTCATGTGGCTGTTCATTCTCGGGCGGGCCGTGCAGGGGTTCGGAGGCGGGCTCGTCATCGTCGCCCTGTACGTCGTCGTCGGGCGGGTCTATCCGGAGCGGCTGCGGCCGGCGATCATGGCGGCGTTCGCGGCGAGCTGGGTCGTGCCGTCGGTCGTCGGGCCGCTCGCTGCGGGGGCGGTGACCGAGCATCTGGGGTGGCGGTGGGTGTTCGTCGGCATTCCCGTGCTCGTCGTTCTGCCGCTCGCGCTCGCGCTGCCGCAGATACGGCGGCGAGCGGGTGGGCCGGTCGACGGGGCCGGGGACGGCTCCCTCGACTCGCGGCGCATCCGGCTCGCCCTCGGTATCTCCCTCGGCGCCGGCCTGCTCCAGTACGCCGCCCAGGATCTGCGGCCCCTGTCCGTGCTCCCCGCCCTCGCGGGCGGCGCGCTGCTCCTGCCCGCCGTGCGCGGACTCCTGCCGCGCGGCACCTACCGGGCGGCCCGCGGGCTGCCGTCGGTCGTGCTGCTGCGCGGTGTCGCGGCGGGGTCCTTCATCTCTGCCGAGTCCTTCGTGCCGTTGATGCTCGTCACGCAGCGCGGCCTCAGTCCGACGCTCGCCGGGTTCTCGCTGGCGGCCGGCGGCGGGACCTGGGCGCTGGCCTCGTGGGTGCAGTCCCGGCCGCGCGTGGAGCCGTACCGGGAGCGGCTGATGACCGTCGGGATGCTGCTGGTGGCCGCCGCCATCGCCGCCGCGCCGAGTGTGCTCATCGACGCCGTGCCCGCCTGGACCGTCGCCGTCGCCTGGGCGTTCGGGTGCTTCGGGATGGGACTGGTGATCTCCTCCACCAGCGTGTTGCTGCTCCAGCTCTCCGCCCCCGAGGAGGCCGGCACCAACTCCGCCGCGCTCCAGATCTCGGACGGCCTGTCCAACGTCCTCCTGCTGGCGGCGGGCGGGGCCGCCTTCGCCGCCCTCGGCGGTGGCACCGTCACCCACGCCGCCGCACAGGCCACCGGCTCGCACCCGGCCGCCTTCGCCGCCGTCTTCCTGCCGATGGCCGGCGTCGCGCTGGTCGGGGCCTGGGTGACGACACGGCTGCGACAGCCGTGAGCCAAGAGACCTCTGTGACGTGAATCCCACCCGGGGGCGACCCGGCCCGGTTCGCGCGGTGACGGGGTCGGGCCGCCGGTAGGGTGGCCCGGTTGTCATACGTAGCCGAGACCCGAGCCGCACGACCCACGAACCGGAGACCGTGACTACCACCGCCGCTTCCTCCTCCCACTCCCACCACCTGTCACCGGCCTTCCCGGGCCGCGCCCCCTGGGGCACCGCCAGCAAGCTGCGCGCCTGGCAGCAGGGGGCGATGGAGAAGTACATCCAGGAGCAGCCGCGCGACTTCCTCGCCGTCGCCACCCCCGGCGCCGGCAAGACGACCTTCGCGCTGACCCTCGCCTCCTGGCTGCTGCACCACCACGTCGTGCAGCAGGTGACCGTGGTCGCGCCGACCGAGCATCTGAAGAAGCAGTGGGCGGAGGCGGCGGCGCGGATAGGGATCCGGCTGGACCCCGAGTACAGCGCGGGGCCGCTCAGCAAGGACTACCACGGTGTCGCGGTGACGTACGCGGGCGTCGGCGTACGGCCGATGCTGCACCGCAACCGGAGCGAGCAGCGCAAGACCCTCGTGATCCTCGACGAGATCCACCACGCCGGTGACTCCAAGTCGTGGGGCGAGGCGTGTCTGGAGGCGTTCGAGCCGGCCACGCGGCGGCTGGCGCTGACCGGTACGCCGTTCCGCTCCGACACCAACCCCATCCCCTTCGTGACGTACGAGGAGGGGAACGACGGGATCCGGCGGTCCGCCGCCGACTACACCTACGGGTACGGCAACGCGCTCGCCGACCACGTCGTCCGGCCCGTCATCTTCCTCTCCTACAGCGGCAACATGCGCTGGCGGACGAAGGCCGGTGACGAGATCGCCGCCCGGCTCGGTGAGCCGATGACCAAGGACGCGATCAGCCAGGCCTGGCGTACGGCCCTCGATCCGCGCGGCGAGTGGATGCCCAGCGTGCTGCGCGCCGCCGACCAGCGGCTCACCGAGGTCAGGAAGGCCATCCCGGACGCGGGGGCGCTGGTCATCGCCTCCGACCAGGACTCGGCGCGCGCCTACGCCAAGCTGATCCGGGAGATCACGGGGACCAAGGCGACGCTCGTCCTCTCCGACGACGCCGGAGCCTCCAACCGCATCGACGAGTTCAGCAACAACACCGACCGCTGGATGGTCGCGGTGCGGATGGTGTCGGAAGGCGTCGACGTGCCCCGGCTCGCGGTCGGGGTGTACGCGACGACGATCTCGACACCCTTGTTCTTCGCCCAGGCCGTCGGGCGTTTCGTGCGGTCCCGGCGGCGGGGCGAGACCGCCTCCGTGTTCCTGCCGACCGTGCCCGACCTGCTCGGCTTCGCCAACGAGATGGAGCGCGAGCGCGACCACGTCCTGGACAAGCCCAAGAAGGGCGGGGACGAGGAGGACCCGTACGCCGAGTCCGAGAAGGAGATGGAGGAGGCGAACCGGGAGCAGGACGAGGACACCGGCGAGCAGGACATGCTGCCCTTCGAGGCGCTGGAGTCCGACGCCGTCTTCGACCGGGTCATGTACAACGGCGCCGAGTTCGGCATGCAGGCCCACCCCGGGAGCGAGGAGGAGCAGGACTACCTCGGCATCCCCGGCCTGCTGGAGCCCGAGCAGGTGCAGCTGCTGCTCCAGAAGCGGCAGGCCAAGCAGATCGCGCACAGCCGCAAGAAGCCGGACACCGAGGCCGACCTGCTGGAGCTGCCCGCCGAGCGGCGGCCGGTCGTCTCGCACAAGGAGCTGATGGAGCTGCGCCGGCAGCTCAACACGATGGTCGGCGCGTACGTCCACCAGAGCGGCAAGCCGCACGGGGTCGTCCACACCGAGCTGCGGCGGGTGTGCGGCGGGCCGCCGAGCGCGGAGGCGACGGCGGGACAGCTGCGGCAGCGGATCGCCAAGGTGCAGGAGTGGGCGACCCGGATGAAGTGACGCCCGCCGCGTGAAGGGGGCGGGGCGCGTATTCCTTGGGGCCACTGCGTGGTGCGCCGTACGTATCGTGACAAACAGAGGTAGTCCTTGCCGGCCATTGACCGGATTCTGGACGGAGCCTTCCGCTCAGCGAACCTGCTTCGCTACTGTCCCGCTACGCACACGCCCCGTGGCAGCGCCGCCGCGGAGCGCAGCCGTGAAGCGACTGGGCCCGGACACGCCGGGCCCACCTGCCGATCGGCGGCCTCTGAAGCGCGTCGCCGACGGGACTCGGTGACGCATCCGCCGCGAGGGGGCCGTCGACCTCACCACTAAGGAGTGGGCGTCGTGACCGCGGAGACCTCCCAGACGCTCGATCGAGGACTGAGGGTCCTCAAACTGCTGGCCGACACGGACCACGGCCTGACCGTCACCGAGCTTTCCCACAAACTGGGCGTGAACCGGACCGTCGTGTACCGGTTGCTCGCCACCCTGGAGCAGCACGCCCTCGTACGACGTGATCTGGGCGGACGTGCCCGGGTCGGGCTGGGGGTGCTGAGGCTGGGCCGCCAGGTGCATCCGCTGGTGCGGGAGGCTGCGCTGCCCGCGCTGCGTTCGCTGGCCGAGGACATAGGGGCGACCGCGCATCTGACGCTCGTCGACGGGTCGGAGGCGTTGGCCGTCGCGGTCGTCGAGCCGACGTGGACGGACTACCACGTGGCGTACCGGGCCGGGTTCAGGCATCCGCTGGACCGGGGGGCGGCGGGCAGGGCGATTCTCGCCGCGCGGCAGCGGTCGCTGGAGGACCCCGGCTACACGCTGACCCACGGGGAGCTGGAAGCGGGCGCGAGCGGTGCGGCCGCGCCGCTGCTGGGGGTGACGGGTGTCGAGGGCAGCGTGGGGGTGGTGATGCTGGCCGACGCGGTGCCGGAGCGGGTGGGGCAGCGCGTGGTGGACGCGGCGCGGGAGGTCGCGGAGGCGTTGAGGTGAGACGTGCGGGAGACGTGCGTGAGGTGTGCGGCGGGGTCGGTGCGGGTCGGTGAGTTGGGCGTCGCGTGACATGTGGACCGGGATCGGGATCGGTGCGGGTCCGTGAGCTGAGCGTTGCGTGAGGGGTCCGCCGGGGCCGGTGCCGGCGGGTGGGTCGCGCGGTCCGGCGTCGCGGGGTGCCGCTGCGCCCACCCGTGCCGCCCCGGCGGCACGATTGCCCGCAGTTGCGCGGGCGGGGCTGTCGGCGGGTGGGGCGTGCGGCCCGGCGTCCCGGGGTGCCGCTGCGTGCCGTCCCAGCGGCCCGGTTGCCGCGGCTGCGGGGCAGGTTGTGTGGGTGGACCACATGCCCGCGGGTCGGGGTCAGAGGGCTCGCGTTAGATTGGCTCCGTGCTCTCACGCCTCACGCGCCCCCGCGCCCTCGCTGTCTGTGCGGTTCCCCTCGTGGCACTGGTCGCCACCGCGGGGCTCGCGCCGTTGCCGTTCTCGGTGGCGTACCCGGGGACGACGGCGGATGTGCTTGGGGCCCACAAGGGCACGCCGGTGATCACGATCTCGGGTGCGCCCACGCGGGAGACCCGTGGGCAGTTGCGGATGACGACCATCGTGGCGACCGGCCCGGACGCGCACGTCTCCCTGGGTGATGTGATCGACGGCTGGTTCAGGAGCGACCAGGCGGTCATGCCGCGGGACTCGGTGTATCCCAGCGGTGAGACGACCGAGCAGATCGAGCGGCACAACACCGAGCAGATGAAGGAGTCCCAGGACGCCGCGACCGGGGCCGCGCTGACGTACCTCAAGCGCACCGACGACGGCATCAAGGTCACGCTGAAGCTCGCCGACGTCGGCGGACCCAGCGCCGGTCTGCTGTTCTCCCTGGGGATCATCGACAAGCTGGAGGGCGACGGCAGCGGCGGCGACCTCACCGGCGGCCGTACCGTCGCCGGCACGGGGACCATCGACGCCGACGGCACCGTCGGCGCGGTCGGCGGGGTCGCGCTGAAGACGCAGGCCGCCCGCCGGGACGGCGCCACCGTCTTCCTCGTGCCGAGGGACGAGTGCGCCGAGGCCAAGGCCGAGCTGCCCAAGGGCCTGCGGCTGATCCCGGTGACCACCCTCAAGGGTGCCGTCGCCTCCCTGGTCGCGCTGGAGAAGGGCACGGGGTCCGTCCCGAGCTGCTAGCCGGCCCCCGGCTCGCCACATCCCCAGACCGCGATCCGCTGACCGCGATCCGCTGACCGCGATCCCCAGAGGGCGAACGCCACACCGCGAACCTCACCCCGCGACCCCCACACCGCGAAGGGCCACCCCACCACCCCCTACGTCACGAACCCCTCCTCCCGCATCCACTCCAGTGCCACCTGATGCGGATCCTCCCCCTCCACGTCCACCTTCGCGTTCAGCTCCTGCGCCACCGCGTTGTTCAGTCTCCTCGTGATCGGGTCGAGGACGTCCGCGATCGCCGGCCACTTCTCCAGCGTCCGGGAGTTGATCTGGGGCGCCGCGTTGTAGTTGGGGAAGAACTTCCTGTCGTCGGCCATCACCACCAGCTTCATCGACCTGATGCGCCCGTCGGTCGTGAACACCTCCCCGTACGTGCAACTCCCCTTCGCCGCCTGCGTGTAGATGATCCCGGTGTCCATCTGCGTGGTGCGGGACGCCGGCACGTCCATCCCGTACGCCTTCTGCATGCCCGGCAGCCCGTCCGCCCGGTTGGCGAACTCGCCCTCCACGCACAGCGACACGGCGCCGGGGTCCGACTTCGACAGCGCGGCCACGTCCGAGAGCGTCCTCGTGCCGTACTTCCGGTGGTTGGCCTGGTTCATCGCCAGCGCGTAGGTGTTGTTCAGCTCCGAGGGCGGCAGCCAGGTCAGCCCGTTCTTCAGGTCGGCGTCGCGCACGGCCTGCCACTGCCGCCGCGGGTCGGCGATGGGCTCGCTGTTGCCCAGGTACGTGATCCAGGCGGTGCCCGTGTACTCGTACGAGGCGTCGGCGTCGCCCTTGCGGACCGCCTCGCGGGAGCCGATGGAACCCTGGATGCCGGTGCGGTCCAGGACGTCCGCGCCGGCCGCCTCGAAGGCGATGCCCACCATCGCGCCGAGGATCAGGTTCTCGGTGAACGACTTGGACGTGACCGTGAGGTGGGCGCCCCTGAGCGGCTCGCCCCGTCCGATCGAGCCGGGCCCGACGTCGTCGACCATGGGGGAGCCGCTGGTCAGCCCGCAGCCCGAGGCCAGCACCAGCGCCCCCGCCGGCCACACCCGGCGCCTCATCCGACCGTCTCCAGCCCCCGCGGCCGCAGCAGCAGCTCCGCCAGCGAGGCCAGCCAGTCCACCAGCAGCGCCAGGGCGACGGTGAGGACCGAACCCAGCACCAGGACCGGCATGCGCTGGTTGGTGATGCCGGTGGTGATCAGCACGCCGAGCCCACCGCCGCCGCCGAAGGTCGCCAGGGTCGCCGTACCGACGTTCAGGACCAGGGCCGTACGGACGCCGGCCAGGATCAGCGGGACCGCCAGCGGCAGCTCCACCGTCGCGAGCACGCCCAGCGGGGACATGCCGATACCGCGGGCCGCCTCCAGCAGCGTGGGGTCGTTCGCCCTCAGGCCCGCGACGGTGTTGGCGAGCACCGGCAGGACGGCGTAGGCGATGATGCCGATCAGGGCCGCCCTCATGCCCGTGCCCAGCCAGATCACCAGCAGCGCGAGCAGGCCGATCGCGGGCGTCGCCTGACCGGTGTTGGCGACGGCCATCACCGCCGGGGTGGCCCTGCGGAACGCCCCGCGGGTGAGCAGGACGCCCAGCGGGATCGCGATGACCAGCACGAAGAAGGTGGAGATCACCGTCAGTTCGACGTGCTGCCACAGCGCCGTCGTCACCTGCCCGCCGGACAGCGCGTTCTCGGAGATCGCGTCCAGGTCCGCCTGCCGGAACCACAGCCAGGTGCCGAGCAGGAGCGCGACCAGGAAGGCGGGCAGGACGGTCAGCTTCTGCCAGGTGACCCGTCGCCGGGCGGGCGCCGGGGGCGGCGACGCCTCGGCCTCCTCCCGTTCCCGCAGCCCGTCGAGCAGCCCGTCCCGCGACCCGTCGCGCGGCTGCTCGTCCCGTGGCGCGTTCAGCTCGGGGGCCGTCACGCCTTCACCTCCCCGCCGTGCCCCTCCTGCTCCGCGTGGGTCTGCGCGGCCCGCGCCTCCTCCAGCTCGTGCTGTGCCTCCAGCGCCTCCAGCCGGTCGGCCTCCAGCAGCTCGTGCACGGAGTTCAGCAGCGTCTCCATGTCGACGACCCCGGTGTACGCGCCACGCCGCCCGGTGACCGCGACCCGCCCGGTGCTGTCCGTCAGGACCGCCTCCAGCGCGTCCCGCAGCGTCGCGTCCCTGGTCACGGTGGAGTGCACCAGCGTCCCCGCGCGGGCCAGCGAGCCCTTGGCCCGCATCAGGTCGCCGCGCCGCAGCCACTTGTAGGGCCGGCCCCGCCTGTCCAGCAGCAGGATCTCGTTGGTGCCGCTGCTCCGGAGCCGGTTGAAGATCGTCTGGAGCGGGTCGTCCACGCCCACCGTCGGACAGTCGGTGACCCCGACATCCCGTACGCGGGTCAGGTTCAGCCGCTTCAACGCCGCCCCCGCGCCCACGAACCCCGACACGAAGTCGTCCGCCGGGTTGGTGAGGATCGCCTCCGGGGTGTCGAACTGCGCGATGTGCGAGCGGTCGCGCAGCACCGCGATCCGGTCGCCCAGCTTGATCGCCTCGTCGAAGTCGTGGGTGACGAACACGATCGTCTTGCGCAGCTCCTGCTGGAGCCGGATCAGCTCGTCCTGGAGATGGTCCCGGGTGATCGGGTCGACGGCACCGAACGGTTCGTCCATCAGCAGCACCGGCGGATCCGCCGCCAACGCCCTCGCCACGCCCACGCGCTGCTGCTGTCCGCCGGACAGCTGGCGCGGATAGCGGCCGTGGAACTCCCCGGGGTCCAGCCCGACGAGGCCGAGCATCTCCTCCACCCGGTCCCGGATCCGCGCCTTCGGCCAGCCGGTCATCCTGGGGACGAGCGCGATGTTCTGGGCGACGGTCATGTGCGGGAAGAGACCGGACGACTGGATGGCGTACCCGACCTTGCGGCGCAGCCTCACCGGGTCGATGTCGGTGACGTCCTCGCCGTCGATGCGGATGCGGCCGCCGCTGGGCTCGATCAGCCGGTTGATCATCTTCAGGGTGGTCGACTTCCCGCAGCCGGACGGCCCGACGAAGACGACGGTCTCGCCCGCCTTGATCTCCATGGTGACGTTGTCCACCGACGGCTGCGGATTGCCGGGGTAGCGCTTGGTGAGGTTCTCCAGCTCGATCGTCGCTCCGTGGGTGCCGGTCTCAGGCACGGATCCCCCTCGGAATCGTCAGCCGCCCGACGAGGACGTACGCGGCGTCGAAGAGCAGGGCCAGGACGATGATCCCGAGCGTGCCCGCGAGGACCTGGTTGAGGGCGTTCTCGCTGCCCAGGGAGGCGATCCCGCGGAAGATCTCGTTGCCGAGGCCGGGCCCGGAGGCGTACGCCGCGATGGCGGCGATGCCCATCAGCATCTGCGTGGCGACCCGGACACCGGTGAGGATCGGCGGCCAGGCCAGCGGCAGTTCGACCCGCGCCAGCCGCATCGGCCGGGACATCCCGATGCCCCTGGCCGCGTCCACGAGGGCGGGGTCGACGCCCCGCAGGCCCACGATCGAGTTCCGTACCACCGGCAGCAGCCCGTACAGCGTCAGCGCGGTCACCGTCGGCGGCACGCCCAGGCCGACCACCGGGATCAGCAGACCGATCATCGCGAGGGCCGGGACGGTGAGGATCGTGGAGGTGGCGGTGGTGGCGAGGGCACCGGCCCAGCCGCTGCGGTAGGTGACGACCCCGATCAGCACCCCCAGCACGGTCGCCACGACCATGCACTGGAACACGGCGCTCGCGTGCTGGTAGGCGTCGGTGAGCAACTGCTGGTGCCGGTTGCCCAGGTACTCCCAGAAGCTCACACGCCTCACCCCGCAGGTCGACCCGGTCCTTCCCGGTCCGGGGCCTGCCCCGCCGCCTGTTCCACCAACGGGATGACCCGCAGCGGAACGGCGTTCTCCATCACGATCGCGGTGGAGGCCCGGACGATCCCATCAAAACCGACGACCCGGTCGATGACCCGCTGGAGATCGGCGTTGGAGCGGGCCACCAGACGGCACAGCATGTCCCCGCTGCCGGTGGTGGTGTGCAGCTCCAGCACCTCCGGGACGGTCGCCAAGTGGGCCCGCACGTCGGCCCCTTGCCCCTGCCGGATCTGCAGCGTCGCGAACGCCGTGACCGGGTAGCCGAGGGCCGCCGGGTCCACTTCGGGACCGAATCCGCGGATGACGCCATTCGACTGAAGCCGGTCCAGCCGTGCCTGCACGGTGCCCCGGGCGACCCCCAGCCGCCGTGACATCTCCAGCACGCCGATGCGCGGTTCCCGCGCCAGCAGCACGATGATCCGCCCGTCCAGATGATCGATCGCCATGCCCGCCTCCGAGATGGTCACCCTGTACAGAAAGTCCGCCGGAACCGCCGTACCGCTGAGCAGACTGCCCAGCGGACAAGCGAAGTGTTGCGCACCTTGCCGGGCAGGGCGAGGCTTCGGCTATGACGCAGACCACACACCACGCTCCCGACACCGCCCGGCAGGCCGACCCCTTCCCGGTCAAGGGAATGGACGCGGTCGTCTTCGCCGTGGGCAACGCCAAGCAGGCGGCGCACTACTACTCCACCGCCTTCGGCATGCGGCTGGTCGCGTACTCCGGACCGGAGAACGGCAGCCGCGAGACCGCTGCGTACGTCCTGGAGAACGGCTCCGCCCGCTTCGTGTTCACCTCGGTGATCAAGCCGTCCACCACCTGGGGCCACTTCCTCGCGCAGCACGTGGCCGAGCACGGCGACGGCGTGATCGACCTCGCCATCGAGGTCCCGGACGCGCGCGCCGCGTACGCCTACGCCATCGAGCACGGCGCCCGCTCCGTCGCCGAGCCGTACGAACTGAAGGACGAGCACGGCACCGTCGTCCTCGCCGCGATCGCCACGTACGGCGAGACCCGCCACACCCTGGTCGACCGCTCCGGCTACGACGGCCCGTACCTGCCCGGCTTCGTCGCCGCGAGGCCGATGGTCGAACCGCCCGCCCACCGCACCTTCCAGGCGGTCGACCACTGCGTCGGCAACGTCGAGCTCGGCCGGATGGACGAGTGGGTCGGCTTCTACAACAAGGTCATGGGCTTCACGAACATGAAGGAGTTCGTGGGCGACGACATCGCCACCGAGTACAGCGCGCTGATGTCGAAGGTCGTCGCGGACGGCACCCTGAAGGTCAAGTTCCCGATCAACGAGCCCGCCCTCGCCAAGAAGAAGTCCCAGATCGACGAGTACCTGGAGTTCTACGGCGGCGCGGGCGTGCAGCACATCGCGCTGAACACCAACGACATCGTGCAGACGGTCCGGACGATGCGCGCGGCCGGAGTCCAGTTCCTCGACACGCCCGACTCCTACTACGACACCCTCGGCGAGTGGGTCGGCGACACCCGCGTCCCCGTGGAGACCCTGCGCGAGTTGAAGATCCTCGCCGACCGCGACGAGGACGGCTACCTGTTGCAGATCTTCACCAAGCCGGTCCAGGACCGTCCGACCGTGTTCTTCGAACTCATCGAACGGCACGGCTCTATGGGCTTCGGCAAGGGCAACTTCAAGGCCCTCTTCGAGGCGATCGAGCGGGAGCAGGCCAAGCGCGGCAACCTGTAGGCCACAGTCAGCTCGGCGGGTCCGTCAGCGGCGGCTCGCCGAGCTCCGTCAGGGCCGTCCGGGCCGTGCGCGCGTGCAGCGGGGAGAAGTACGGGTTGATCCGCAGCGCCTCCTCGAGGAACCGCCGGGCCGGCCCGTACCGCTTCAGGTCCCGCTCGATCATGCCCCGGTGGTAGGAGTACGGCGCGCTGCGCACCGCACCGCCGTGCGCCTCGTCGGTGGCGATCACGGCGAACCGCAGTGCCTCCTTGTCCTGGCCGGCGCGGTGCAGCGCCCATCCCAGCGCGTCCGCGACCGCGATCCCCGGCTGCCGCCGCCATTCGGCGCGCAGCCGCCGCACCGCCGACGCCGGATCCCCGTGGTCGGCCTCGAACTGGCCGAGGACCAGCTCCCCGTCCACCCCGCCGGCCGCGTCCGCGCGCACCCGCTCCCGCACCAGGTCGTACTGCACCTGGGCCGCCTCCTTGAGCCCCATCGACTCGTACAGCTCGCCCAGCTCCAGCGCGTACTGCGGCTGCGGCTGGGCGGCGACGGCCACCTGGTAGGCGTTCAGCGCCTCCGACGTGCGCCCGAGCGCCGCCAGCGCCCGGCCCTGCCCGGCCTGCGCGGCCCGCTGGTCGGGGTCGAGCCGCACCGCCGCCCGGAAGTGGCGCAGGGCCGCCTCCCGGTCGCCGCGCTCCCACGCGAGCTGCCCGGCCCGCTCCTGCCACGCCGCCTCCTCGGCGGGCGAGGACGCCCCGGCCGCCGCGTCCGACAGCGCGGCCGCCGCGTCCTCGCGCCAGCCGAGGTCCCGGTAGACGGCCGCCGCCCGCGCCTTCACCGCCGGTCCCGAGCGCAGCTCCATCAGCGTGTCGAGGGTGGCCGGGACCTTCTTGTACTCGCCGAGCCCGGTGTAGGCGTCGATGAGCTGCGGATACGTCGTCCACCGCTTCGGCGCCAGCGCGCGCGCCGCCTCGCCCCAGGACTTGGCCGCCCGGAAGTCGCGGCGCGCGTTGGCGAGGGCGGCCAGGCCGATGAGGGCCTCGGCGTTGCCCTGGGGGCGCACTTTCAGCGAGGTGCGCAGGGCCCGCTCGGCCCGGGGGTAGAAGACGGCGACGTCGGCGGTGCGCCGGCCCTGCTCGACGTAGGCCGAGCCGAGCACCGCCCAGGTCCGGGCGTCCCGGGGATGCGTGCGCAGATACGTCTCCCGCTCGCCGATCAGCGCGGCCAGGTCGGGCAGCGCGGCCGCCACCCCGGTACGGACCGCCGAGTGCGCCTGCGCGCCCGGCGCCGGTCCGGGCGCCGGCCGCCGCTCCTCACCGGGCAGGAGGACGAGGATCCCGCCCAGCACCAGGCATCCGGCCAGCGCGCCGAGGAGTACCCGGCGGCGCACCCGGGAGCGGGCCCCCGCGCG
This sequence comes from Streptomyces sp. NPDC014995, assembly GCF_043080745.1. Taxonomy (NCBI): domain Bacteria; kingdom Bacillati; phylum Actinomycetota; class Actinomycetes; order Kitasatosporales; family Streptomycetaceae; genus Streptomyces; species Streptomyces sp. NPDC014995. Next base: position 234,195 of record NZ_JBIBVX010000009.1, on the reverse strand, counting down.
CGGGGCGGACGTCTCCGGCTCCGGTGGCCGGTCCTCCGGCGGCCGGTCCGCGGCTTCGGTCTTCATGGTGCTGTCCATGGCGCTCACTGTGCGTCAGGACGACGTCGTCGGCCGGGCATCCGCCGGGTGCCGCAGACGGGGTTCACACCGATGGCCCCGGGTGCGACGCTGTGATCATGAGCCGTATCGAAGCTCCTCGTGACGAAGCGACCGGCAACCTCCTGGACCGGCTGCTCGACGGCCTGCCCGCCGACGCGGTCCTCACCGACCCCGACGTCACCGCCTCGTACGCCAACGACATGGCGAGCTTCTGCCCGGCCGGCACCCCGGCCGTGGTCGTGCTGCCGCGCACGGTCGAGGAGGTCCAGCACGTCATGCGCACCGCCTCCGCGCTGCGCGTACCGGTCGTTCCGCAGGGCGCCCGCACGGGCCTGTCCGGAGCCGCCAACGCCTGCGACGGCTGCGTCGTGCTGTCCCTGACGAAGATGGACCGGATCCTGGAGATCAACCCCGTCGACCGCATCGCCGTCGTCGAACCGGGCGTCGTCAACGCGGCCCTCTCCCGCGCGGTCGGCGAGCACGGCCTGTACTACCCGCCCGACCCCTCCAGCTGGGAGATGTGCACGATCGGCGGCAACATCGGCACCGCCTCCGGCGGCCTGTGCTGCGTGAAGTACGGGGTGACGGCCGAGTACGTCCTCGGCCTCGACGTCGTCCTCGCCGACGGCCGCCTGATGTCCACCGGCCGGCGCACCGCCAAGGGCGTCGCCGGATACGACCTGACCCGCCTCTTCGTCGGCTCCGAGGGCTCGCTCGGCATCGTCGTACGGGCCGTGCTGGCGCTGAAACCGAGGCCGCCCGCTCAGCTGGTCCTGGCCGCCGAGTTCCCGTCGGGCGCCGCCGCCTGCGACGCGGTCTGTCACATCATGGCGGGAGGACACGTGCCGTCCCTCCTCGAACTGATGGACCGTACGACGGTCAAGGCCGTCAACGACCTGACCCGCATGGGCCTGCCCGAGACCACCGAGGCGCTGCTGCTCGCCGCCTTCGACACCGCGGACCCGGCCGCCGACCTCGCCGCCGTCGGCGCGCTGTGCGAGGCCGCCGGCGCCACCCAGGTCGTCCCGGCGGAGGACGCGGCCGAGTCCGAACTGCTCCTCCAGGCCCGGCGGTCCTCGCTCGTCGCGCTGGAGGCCGTCAAGGGCACGACGATGATCGACGACGTCTGCGTGCCCCGGTCGCGGCTCGGCGACATGCTCGAGGGCGTCGAGCGCATCGCCGAGAAGTACCGGCTCACCATCGGGGTCGTCGCCCACGCGGGCGACGGCAACACCCACCCGACGGTCTGCTTCGACGCGGCCGACCCCGACGAGTGCCGGCGCGCCCGGGAGTCCTTCGACGCGATCATGGCCCTCGGCCTCGAGCTCGGCGGCACCATCACCGGCGAGCACGGCGTGGGCGTGCTGAAGAAGGAGTGGCTGGCGCGCGAGATCGGCCCGGTCGGCCTGGAGATGCAGCGGGCGATCAAGGCGGCCTTCGACCCGCTGGGCATCCTCAACCCGGGCAAGCTCTTCTGAGCGTCCCCCACGGCTCACTCCCCGTCCGGGGCCTCGTCCAACGGGCACGGGCCGAGCAGCCGCAGGTCGTCGGCCGCCGTGGGGGCGAGCAACTCGGCCACGGCGTCGTCGATGCCGAGCCGCGCGCCCTCGGTCCCCGGGGGCACCACCCGCAGCGTCCGCTCCAGCCAGGACGAGACCTGCGCGGCGGGCGCCTCCAGCAGGGCGTCGCCCCCGGGTGAACTCAGCGCCATCAGCACGACGCCGCGTCCGTTCACCTTCCTCGGCCACACCCGCACGTCTCCCTGCCCGCACGGCCGGAACACGCCCTCCACGAGAAGGTCGCGGGCGAACGTCCAGTCGACCGGGTGCCCGGAGTCGATGTGGAAGGTGACGCGCACGGCGAAGGGGTCGTCGCTGCGGTAGCTGAGCCGGGCCGGGACCGGGATGCCGTGCTCCGGCGACAGGACGAGCGTGAGCTCCAGTTCGCGTTCCACCACGGTGGGGTGCATGTCCGTTCTCCTCTCGGTACTGATCCGTACGTGAGCCGTACGCAGGGGAGAGCCGGCCGGGGCCCGGAGCATTACGCGGGTTCCGAGAACTTTTTTCGTCCGGGAGGCCACCGCGCTCCGAACGTGTGAAGGGCGTGCACGCGGTTGCCCGGAAAGGAGTGGGTACGGCGGGACTGGCGGTGGGGGTTGCGCTCGTCTGATAGATGTGGAGGCCCCCATCCCACCCCCGAGCAGATACGGGACGACGGACATGAGCGCCCCAACCCCGGCCCCCGGCGACGACAGGCCCCGCGAAGGGTATTACCCGGACCCGTCCATCCCTGGATACGTCCGGTACTGGAACGGTGCCGCCTGGGTGCCGGGCACCAGCCGCCCGGCGCCGTCCGACGGCGAGCCGCTCGCGCCCCCGCCCGGCGCGCAGCCGACGGCTTCCCCGGCCTCCGCCCCCTCGGTCGAGGAGACCGGCCCCCACTTCTTCGACGAGGACCCCGTACCGGCCGGGCAGCCCGGCAGCGGTCCCGAACGGCCGTCCGCGTGGGGCGCCGACCGCTCCCACCAGTCCGGTTTCGGCGGTGACCAGGACCGCAGGGTGTCCTGGGGGAGCCCGCAGGGGCCGGACCCGCGTGTGCGGGCGGCCCAGCCGGACGGGCGGTCGGCCAGCACCGAGGGCACGGCGACGATCCCTCCGGCGCCGGACGCCGGCGAGGGTGACGGCAGGTCGGAGGGCACGTTCGTCTTCCGCCGCCCGACGGCCGGATCCGCGCCCGCGGGCACCCCGTCCGCCGCCTCCGGCCCCGTCGGCCCCGCCTCCGACGACGGCACCATGACCTTCCGCGCGCCGGGCCCGCGCACACCCCACCAGGGCGGGGCACCGGGCGCGCGGCCCGCGGGCACGGGCGCACCCACGGGCCCGGGCCAGGCAACGCCGGGGACGCCGGGGACCCCCGGGACATCGGCGGCGGCCGGTTACGGCGCGCAGGGTCCGGTGGGTGCGGCGGGTGCCGGTGGAACTGCCGAGGCGGCGGCCGCGGGGGCCGGTTACGGCGCCCAGGGACCGGTCGGCGCGGCCGGCTCCGGAGGCCCCGCCGTCCCGGCGGCCGGTTACGGCGCCCAGGGTCCCGTCGGCGCGCCCGGCGCCGGTGGCGCCCCCGCTTCCGGCGCTCCGGGCTCCGCGGGCACCGCCGCCCCCGCCGCCAAGCCGGGCTTCGGCGCGGGCAAGGCCGCCGCCGAGCGCGCCGCGGCGTCGCAGGCCGCCCAGGCCCAGGCCGTCGTACCCGCCCCGCAGGCACCCGCCGGCCCGCGGACCGCCCAGCCCGCCGCCCAGGCGCCCGCACCCTCCTTCCCCCAGCAGTCCGCCGCTCCTCAGCCCGCGGCCCCCGTGACCCCGGCGGCGCAGGCCGCCACGCCCATGAGCCCCGGCCCCGGCGGCGGCCAGCCCTCCTGGGCGCAGCAGGTGCACCGGCTGGCGGGGGCGGGGGACGACCAGCCGGTCGCCCCCTGGAAGCCGCCGGTCGAGGACCTCTTCCAGGCGGCCGCGCGGCGTCAGGCCGAGGCCCGCCCGGCCGGTCTCGGCAAGCGGCTGGCCGCCCGCCTCGTCGACACGCTCGTCCTCGGCGCCGTCACCTCCGCCGCCGCCGTCCCGCTCGGCACGAGGGCCGTCGAGCACGTCAACGACAAGATCGACGAGGCCAAGCTCACCGGAGAGACCGTCACCGTCTGGCTGCTGGACGGCACGACGTCGGCGTACCTCGGCATCGTCCTCGCCGTGCTGCTGGTCTTCGGGATCGTCTACGAGGCGCTGCCGACCGCCAAGTGGGGGCGCACGCTGGGCAAGAAACTGCTCGGTCTGGAGGTGCGGGACATCGAGGGCCACGAGCCGCCGTCCTTCGGCGCGGCCCTGCGCCGCTGGCTCGTCTACAGCGTGCCCGGTCTGCTCGGCGTCGGTGTCCTGGGCGTCCTGTGGTGCCTGTTCGACAGGCCGTGGCGCCAGTGCTGGCACGACAAGGCGGCGCACACGTTCGTGGCGGGCTGACCGGCCACCGCCCCCTACCGCAAGAGGCCCAGGGAATTTCGTACCCCGGACGGCCGCTCGCCGGATGCGCGGACGCCGGGTTCGCGGTCGACTCGGGCCATGACGACCGAACCGCCCCCCGGTTCCGGCGGCGAGCCGCCGCAGGACGATCCGTTCAGGAAGCAGCCCCCGCAGCAGCCCCCGCACGGTGAGGGGCAGGGCCCGCAGGGTTCGCCGTACGACAGGCCGTACGGCGGTCCGGGCGGCCAGGAGCCGCCCTACGGCGGGCAGCAGCCACCGCCGTACGGGGGCGGCCCCTACGGCGGCGACCCGTACGGCGGCTACCCGGCCGATCCGCTCGCGGGCATGCCCCCGCTGGCCGACAGCGGCAAGCGGACGCTGGCGAGGATCATCGACATGGTCCTGGTGGGGATCGTCGTCGGGCTGCTGACGTGGGGCTTCGGGGTCAACGAGTACGAGATGGACGGCGACCGCGTCGAGGTCGGCAAGTCACTCGCGCAGTCCCTGGTGGCCGCCGTGCTCTACGTCGCCTACGACACCGCCATGACCGCCCGGTCCGGGCAGACGCTGGGCAAGAAGTGGCTGGGCATGCGGGTGGCCAACCTGGACAACGGCTCGACGCCGTCCGCGCAGACCTCGCTGATCAGGGCCCTGGTGCTGTGGCTGCCGTTCGCGTTCTGCTGCGCCTGTCTGTGGACGGCGGTCAGCGGCGGCTGGAGCTTCTTCGACAAGCCCTACAAGCAGGGGCTGCACGACAAGGCCGCCAAGACGGTGGTGGTCAGCACCACCTGACGCGCCGACAGCACCGAGGAGGGCCACCGCCGCGCGGGCGGGGGCCCTCCGAAGCGGAGTTCAGGGTGCCGAGTGTTCCCGGACGGGCTCGGGCGCCGCGGCGACCGAGGCGGGTACGGGCTCGTCCGCGGTGGAGCGCGCCACGACGACGGGCGCCCGCCGGGGGGCCGGGACCGTCATGGCGACGAGTACGCCGAGGGCGACCGCGGTGACGGAGATGACCGCGATGAGCGAGCCGGAACTCGTCTGGGACAGCGCCAGCATGGCGAGCGCCGAGAGGATCACGGTGCAGGAACCGTAGGTGAGCTGTGCGACAGTCGGACGAGGCATGGCAATCGTGTCCTCGGAAGCGGGGGCAGTCTCGACTCTAATCGCCTGCATGCCCGAGGGGACCGGGCAGTAAGCGTGACCTAACCCACGGTGCCGGTGCACAGGGGGCGCACGGAGTCATGACGTCCACTCCGTGGACGGCCCGCGCGCCCGTCACCCCACGGTCGTGTGTCCGCAATGCGAACGTCGGCTCCCAATAATGCGTTGACCTGTCCAAGTCAAGGTCTGTCTTTTCTGCTGAACCAGTAGTCAAATGACGGCACTTGACTACACGCGTATAACCGCGCGCGGACTTCCCTTGACATGGATCCCCCTTCCGCGCGACAGGGGCGCGTTAGGGGAGGCATCAAGTGACCAGCAGATCCTGGACGTTCAGGACGGCCGCCACGGTCGTCGCCCTCGCGGCGGCCTCGGCGACGTTCTCGACGTTCGCCGTGGCACAGGCGGCCGACAGCGCGCCGGCGAAGGCCCCGGCGGTGGACCGGCACGACCCGCAGCCGGCGAAGGCCCACGAGCACGACTTCGACGGGCCGCTCAGCAAGACGCAGGAGGCCCAGCGCGAGGAAGCCCTCAAGCAGGTCATATCCGGCGAGGCCACGGTCGAGGAGCGGAACGGCTCCAAGGTCGTCGAGCTCGACAGCCGCAAGGGCGACAGCAAGTACGTCGAGCTGGGCCGCGAGAAGACCGACAAGATCTTCACGATCCTCGTCGAGTTCGGCGACCGGATCGACAGCCGCTACGGCGGCACCCCCGGCCCGCTGCACAACCAGATAGCCCAGCCGGACCGCACCCAGAACAACAGCACGGCCTGGCAGGCGGATTACGACCAGAAGCACTTCCAGGACCTCTACTTCGGCACCGGCGCGGACGTCGAGTCGCTGAAGAAGTACTACGAGAAGCAGTCCTCGGGCCGCTACTCGGTCGAGGGCGAAGTGACCGACTGGGTCAAGGTCCCCTACAACGAGGCCCGTTACGGCTCCAACGACGCACCCACCGGCGCCTGGTACGCGGTGCAGGACGGCGTCAACGCCTGGGTCGCCGAGCGCGAGGCCGCGGGCGACACGCCCGCCGAGATCAAGGCGGAGCTGGCCGAGTTCGACCAGTGGGACCGCTACGACTTCGACGGCGACGGCGACTTCAACGAGTCCGACGGCTACATCGACCACTTCCAGATCGTGCACGCCGGCGAGGACGAGTCCGCCGGCGGCGGCGCCCAGGGCGCGGACGCCATCTGGGCCCACCGCTGGTACGCCTTCGGCACGGACGCCGGCTCCACCGGCCCCGACACCAACAGGCTCGGCGGCGCCCAGATCGGCGACACCGGCATCTGGGTCGGCGACTACACCATCCAGCCGGAGAACGGCGGCCTGGGCGTCTTCGCCCACGAGTACGGCCACGACCTCGGCCTGCCCGACGAGTACGACACCTCCGGCGGCGGCGAGAACTCCACCGGTTTCTGGACCCTGATGTCGTCCGGTTCCTGGCTCGGCACCGGCAAGGACTCCATCGGCGACCTGCCCGGCGACATGAACTCCTGGGACAAGCTCCAGCTCGGCTGGCTCGACTACGAGGTCGCCAAGGCGGGCGTGAAGTCCACCCACAAGCTGGGCGTGGCGGAGTACAACACCGCCAACCCGCAGGCCCTCATCGTCGAACTGCCGAAGAAGACGGTCACCACCGACGTGGTCGTCCCCGCCCAGGGCGCGACCCAGTGGTACTCCGGCAGCGGCGACGACCTGCGCAACACCCTGACCCGCTCGGTCGACCTGACCGGCACGTCGTCGGCGGCGCTGACGCTGGACGGCTGGTGGGACATCGAGGCCGACTACGACTACCTCTACACCGAGGTCTCCACCGACGGCGCCAACTGGACGCCCGTCGACGGCAAGCTGGCCGACGGCTCCGCCATCCCGCGCGACGGCAGCGGCAAGCCCGCCCTCACCGGCACGGTCGACGCCTACCAGAAGCTGACGTTCCCGCTGGACGCCTACGCGGGCCAGAAGATCGGCCTGCGCTTCCGCTACGCCACCGACGGCGGCGTGGCCCAGAAGGGCTTCGCGGCCGACCGGATCACGGTGACCGCCGACGGCGCCCCCCTCTTCTCCGACGACGCGGAGACCGCGGACGCGGCCTGGACGGCCGGCGGCTTCACCCGCATCGGCGCGGCCATCACGGACGACTACGAGCAGTTCTACATCGCCGAGAACCGCCAGTACGTCTCGTACGACAAGACCCTCAAGGTCGGCCCGTACAACTACGGCTTCGCCGCGACCCGTCCGGACTGGGTGGAGCACTACCCGTACCAGAACGGCCTGCTGATCTGGAAGTGGGACACCTCCCAGGCGGACGACAACACCAGCCAGCACCCGGGCGAGGGCCTGATCCTGCCGGTCGACTCCCACCCGGCCCCGCTGAAGTGGTCCGACGGCACCCTGATGCGCAACCGCATCCAGTCCTTCGACTCCACCTTCAGCTGGTACCCGACGGACGCGATCACGCTGCACCAGGCGGACGTCGCCACCAGGATCAAGGCGCGTCCGGGCGTCCCGGTCTTCGACGACGGCCGGTCGACCTACTACGACGCGTCGAACCCGCTGGCCGGCGTGCGGGTCACTGACACCAACACCTCGATCAAGATCGTGAAGGAGCCCCTGAGCGGCTCCACGATCACGGTCAAGGTCGGACCGTCGGCGAAGTAGCCGACGTTTCCACAGGTCAGACGCGTATCGGCGGCGACCCCCTGGCGGGTCGCCGCCGATCGTGTTTAGGTGCCTCCTGTGCTTCTCTTATTGACACCGGCAGGGACGCCGGTACCGACACCGGCTTCGACATCGATACGCACGGGGGTGTGACCGCATGGCCGCAGGAGGCTTCTGCAAGCTGCCGAACGGCACGGTGGTGGTGGCGTTGAACCTGCCCAGCCCCACCGTCGACGCCGCCACCGGAGTGCGCGTCCTCGTCCTCGCCCAGAACCGCGCCCGAGCCCTGACCAGGCTCCGCAACCTCGGTCTGCGCGCCGTCTACCTGCGGGGGAACGCCGCGCCGCCGACCCCGGACGAGATCACGGCGGTCCTGCACCACCCCGACGGCCTGATATGGCGGACGGCCCCCGACAACGCTGTCGCCTCGGTCCCGGAGCTGTGGCGGCCGATCCGGTCCCTGCTGAGGCGACCGGCGGCACAGCCGTAGGCCCCTCCTCGGCGGCGGACCACCACTCCCACGCGGCCCCGAGCCGGTCCGTGACGGTCTCCGCGGGGGACGGGGGCCACCGGGCGGGCGGCTACTGCACCACCGGCTTGCCGGACAGTTCGACGCCCGCCGTCCGCATCTCCTCGATCGCCCGCTCGGTGGTCTCGTGGGCCACTCCGGCGGTCAGGTCGAGCAGCACCTGCGTACGGAAGCCCTCCCGTGCCGCGTCCAGCGCGGTCGCCCGGACGCAGTGGTCGGTGGCGATGCCGACGACGTCCACCTCGTCGATCTCCCGCGCCCGCAGCCAGTCGCCCAGCTTCACGCCGTTCTCGTCGGCGCCCTCGAAGCCGCTGTACGCCGCCGCGTAGGCGCCCTTGTCGAAGACGGCGTCGATGGCGCCCGAGGCGACCGCCGGGGCGAAGTTCGGGTGGAAGCCCACGCCCTCGGTGCCCGCGACGCAGTGCGCGGGCCAGGAGTGGACGTAGTCGGGGTTGTCGGCGAAGTGGCCGCCGGGTGCGATGTGGTGGTCGCGGGTGGCGACGACATGCCGGTAACCGGCGGGGGCCTGCCCGATCAGCTCGGTGATCGCGGCGGCCACGTCGGCACCCCCGGCCACCGCGAGGCTGCCCCCCTCGCAGAAGTCGTTCTGCACGTCTACGACGATCAAGGCGCGGCGCATGGTGGGTGTCCTTCGACGGTGTGTGAAGTTACGAGCCTAGAGACTTCGGCGGCGGTGCGGGAGGGGTGCGGCCGGAGTGCCGGCCGGCCCGGGCCCCGCGGGGTGTCCGACAGCCCCTAGCTACCCGAACGCCCCTGTACGTACTCCGTCGGAATGACGGGTTCCCCTCGGGAGAGCTGTGTAGCGGACAGCGGCAGGCCGGCCCGGGCGGCGATGTGCCGGTCGCGGACGACGTCCAGGGGCTCCCGGGCGACCACCCCGCCGCCCTTGACCAGCTGGACGAGCAGCTGCCGGTCGGCCAGCTCGGCGGGGACCGGTCCCGTGCCGACGACCTCGGCCTCCGCCACCCCGTCCTCGTCCAGGCGCCGCGCGGCCCACTTGCGGCCGCCGATGGAGGTCTTGCCCCCGGACGACTTCTTCGCCACCGGCACCAGCGGCGCCTTCGGGTCGGCGGACTCCGCGCGGGCGACCAGCTTGTAGACCATCGAGCAGGTGGGGTGCCCGGAGCCGGTCACCAGCTGGGTGCCGACGCCGTACGCGTCCACGGGGGCCGCGGCCAGCGAGGCGATGGCGTACTCGTCGAGGTCGGAGGTCACGATGATCCTCGTGTCGGTCGCGCCCAGCTCGTCCAGCTGCTGGCGCACCCGGTGGGCGACGAGCAGCAGGTCACCGGAGTCGATGCGCACCGCGCCCAGCTCGGGCCCGGCGATCTCCACCGCCGTACGGACGGCCTCGGCGACGTCGTACGTGTCCACGAGCAGGGTGGTGTCCCCGCCCAGCGAGTCGACCTGGGCCCGGAAGGCGTCGCGCTCGGTGTCGTGCAGGAGGGTGAAGGCGTGCGCGGAGGTGCCGACGGTCGGGATGCCGTAGCGGAAGCCGGCGGCCAGGTCGGAGGTGGTGGTGAAGCCGCCGACGTACGCGGCGCGGGAGGCGGCGACCGCGGCCAGCTCGTGGGTGCGGCGGGCGCCCATCTCGATCAGCGGGCGCTCCCCGGCCGCCGAGGCCATGCGGGAGGCGGCCGCCGCGATCGCGGAGTCGTGGTTGAGGATGGACAGGATCACGGTCTCCAGGAGCACGCACTCGGCGAAGGAGCCCTCGACCCGCATGATCGGCGAGCCCGGGAAGTACACCTCGCCCTCCGGATAGCCCCAGATGTCACCCGAGAAGCGGTACGAGGCGAGCCAGTCGAGCGTGTCCTCGTCGACGATCTTCCGCTCGCGCAGGAAGCCCAGGACACCCGCGTCGAACCGGAAGTTCTCCACGGCGTCCAGGACCCGGCCGGTGCCCGCCACCACGCCGTAGCGCCGGCCCTCCGGCAGCCGCCGGGTGAAGACCTCGAACACGCTGCGCCGCCCGGCGGTACCCGCCTTCAGGGCGGCCCGCAGCATCGTCAACTCGTACTGGTCCGTGAAGAGCGCCGTCGAGGGAACATCCACCGGCAGCCCAAGGTCCGCTGTGTTCATGGCAGAGGATGGTACTCCCTTTTCGTCGGTGTGACGATTTCGGTGATGCGTGGCAGCATGGTTCGTGTGACGTCACCTGCTCCCCTTGAGATCGAACGCACCGAGTCGGCGGAGGAGGTCTTCGCCGTACCCGAGCCGGACGTCCCCTGGGTCACGATCGTCCACAACGACCCGGTCAACCTCATGAGCTACGTGACGTACGTCTTCCAGACGTACTTCGGTTACCCGAAGGACAAAGCCACCAAGCTCATGCTCGATGTCCACCACAAGGGCCGGGCGGTCGTCTCCAGCGGTACCCGCGAGGAGATGGAACGCGACGTGCAGGCGATGCACGGCTACGGCCTGTGGGCCACCCTCCAGCAGGACCGGAAGTAGTCACCTCACTGATGCCAGGACACTTCGAACCGCTCCCCGGCGGCGGCGCGGCCGTCGCGCTCGACGACGTCGAGATCTCCATCATCCGGTCGCTGGCCGTGCAGCTCCTGGAGCTGATCGGCCCCGGCCCCGCCGAGGACGCCCCCGACGATCCGCTCGCCGAGCTGTTCGCCGAGGGCCCGAGCGAACCGCCCGCCGACCCCGTCCTCAGGCGGCTCTTCCCCGACGCCTACACCGACCCGGAGGCGACTTCGGGATCCGCGGAGGCGGAGGAGCGGCGGGCGTACTCCGCCGAGTTCCGCCGCTACACCGAGAACGACCTGCGGGCCGGCAAGCGCGAGAACGCCCTCGCGGTGGTGCGTTCCCTGGACGCGCTCGCCGTCGAGGAGGAGGGCGCGGCGGTGCTGAAGCTGTCGCCCGAGGAGTCCCGGCGGTGGCTCGGCGCCCTCAACGACCTGCGTCTGGCGATCGGCTCCCGGCTGGAGATCACCGACGAGGAGGACACCGACCTCCTCTACCGGCTGCCGGACGAGGACCCGCGCAAGCCGATGGTCATGGCGTACCTCTGGCTGGGCGGCCTCCAGGAGACCCTCGTGACGACCCTCCTGCCCTGAGACGCCCGAGGGGGCCCCGAGTGGGCCCCGAGTGGGCCCGAATACGCCCCGAGTGGGCCGTGAGTGCGCTGTGGGTGCGGCATGCGTCCTGAGATGTGACGGTTCTGTGTTCGCTCAGAGGACGCTCAAGTCCGGATAACGATCGCATCACCGCGGTGGCCGCATTGGCGCCGGTGTGCCCCATTCGCCCCCCTATCCCTGTGGAGTGCGCCACATGCCGCTCCGGTGATCAATGGTGCGGCCGTGGTAAATCTTCACGACCGCCCGGTGAACACCACCCGTATGTTCGGCCGGGTGCGCCACCGAGCCGGCGGATCGCCGGCCAGGCACAGCTCCAGCAGTCCGGGGGGATCGAGACCCGATCCGAGGCCGACGAAGGCCCGGGTCGGCATGGAGAAAGGCGCACCACCACATGACCTCCGCCCAGGTCGACACGGAGAAGACCTCCGAAGAGGGGTACGAGCGCGGACTCGGCAGTCGCCAGGTCCAGATGATCGCCATCGGCGGCGCCATCGGCGTCGGCCTGTTCCTGGGAGCCGGGGCGAACATCGCCAAGGCCGGCCCCAGCCTCATCTTCATGTACGCCCTCGCGGGCGTGATCATCTTCTTCATCATGCGGGCGCTCGGCGAGCTCCTGCTCTACCGTCCGGTCTCGGGCTCCTTCGCGGAGTACTCGCGCGAGTTCCTCGGCCCGTTCTTCGGCTACTTCACCGGCTGGACGTACTGGCTGATGTGGGTCGTCACCGGCATGGCCGAGCTGACGGCCGCCGCGATCTACGTCAACTACTGGTTCCCGGCCGTTCCCCAGTGGGTGACGGCGCTGGTCTTCCTGGTGATCCTCTTCGGGGTCAACCTGATCTCCGTGAAGCTCTTCGGTGAGCTGGAGTTCTGGTTCTCGATGGTCAAGGTCACCGCGCTCATCGGCATGATCGTCATCGGCCTCGGTGTCCTCACCTTCGGCTTCAGCTCCGCCGGTGACACCGCCGCCGTCTCCAACCTGTGGGCCTTCGACGGCTTCTTCCCCAAGGGCATCGGCTCGTCCCTGATGACCCTCCAGGGCGTCATGTTCGCCTACCTCGCCGTCGAGCTGGTCGGCGTCACCGCCGGTGAGTCGGAGAACCCGGAGAAGACCCTCCCGAAGGCCATCAACACGCTCCCGTGGCGCATCGCGCTCTTCTACGTCGGCGCCCTCACGGTCATCCTCTGCGTGGTGAAGTGGACCGAGTTCGCGCCGGGCGTGAGCCCCTTCGTCGCCGCGTTCGCCAAGATCGGCATCCCGGCCGGCGCCGGCATCGTCAACTTCGTCGTGCTGACCGCCGCCCTGTCCTCCTGCAACTCCGGCATGTACTCCACCGGCCGCATGCTGCGGAACCTGGCCGACAGCGGTGAGGCCCCGGCGGCCTTCAGGAAGCTGTCGTCGACGAAGACGCCCGCCTTCGGCATCTTCGTCTCCGTGCTCTTCATGGGCATCGGCGTGGTCCTGAACTACGTCGTCCCGGAGAAGGCCTTCGGCTACGTCACCTCCGTCGCCACCGCGGCCGGCATCTGGACCTGGCTGATGATCCTGATCAGCCACGTCCTGTACCGCCGCGCGGTCGACGCGGGCCGCCTGCCCGCCTCGGCCTTCCCGGCGCCGGGCGGCTCGAAGTGCAGTTACGTCGCCATCGCCTTCCTGCTCTTCGTCACGGGCCTCATCGCGTACGACGCCGACGCCCGCGTCTGCCTCTACGTGATGGCCGGCTGGGCCGCCGCCCTCGCGATCGGCTGGGCCGTGCTGAAGTCCCGCAATCCCGAGGTCACCCGGCGCCACGACGCGGAGCTGGAAAAGACGCACTGACCAACACCGGGGACGTCCGGCCGCAGGGAGCTCTCGTGGCGCCCCCTGCGGCCGCCGCCGCTCAGGGCGTCCGCCATGTGGGCCCTTCCGTACCGCCCTTCGGTACGGAAGGGCCCCTTTGCTTATCCTGGCGACCATGCTGACCATCACCCAGGACCTCGTCGACAAGATCGTCGCGCACGCGCGCAAGGACCACCCCGACGAGGCGTGCGGCGTCGTCGCGGGCCCGGCGGGTTCCGGCCGCCCCGAGCGCTTCATCCCGATGCTGAACGCGGCCATGTCGCCCACGTTCTACGAGTTCGACTCCGGAGACCTGCTGAAGCTCTACCGCGAGATGGACGACCGCGACGAGGAGCCGGTGGTCATCTACCACTCCCACACCGCCACCGAGGCCTACCCCTCCCGCACCGACATCTCCTACGCCAACGAGCCCGGCGCCCACTACGTCCTCGTCTCCACCGCCGACACCGACGGCGCCGGCGAGTTCCAGTTCCGCTCCTTCCGGATCGTCGAGGGCGAGGTCACGGAGGAAGAGGTGGAGATCGTCGAGGCGTACTAAGCTCGCGGCGACAACTCCCTTCCATGGAGCAGGTGTTGACACAGCGGACGAATGGACGGCGGCCCACCCTCGAAGACGTGGCACGCCAGTCGGGCGTGTCGAGATCCACCGTGTCACGGGTGATCAACGGCGAGCCACGGGTGAGCGCGCAGGTCGTGGAGCGGGTCCGTGAGGTGATCGCCGAGCTGGACTACGTCCCCAACCAGGCCGCCCGCCAGCTGGTCACCCACCGCACCAACGCCATCGCGGTCGTGGCGAGCCCGCCGGAGGGCCGCCTCTTCCTCGACCCGTTCTTCGACTGCCTGCTACGGGGGGTGCGCCGGCAGCTCGCCGAGCACGGCGCCCAGGCCGTCCTGCTCTTCCTGGAGGAACCGGACGACTACCCGCGCGTGGCCGACTACCTCGGCGGCGGACACGTCGACGGCGCCGTGCTGTTCTCGCTGCGCCCCGGCGACCTGCTCCACGAGATGATCGACCGGCTCGACATCCCCGCCGTCTTCGGCGGCCGCCCCCGGCTGCGCGACGGCCGCACCCGCCACGCGGACCACGCCTACGTCGACGGCGACAACCGCGGGGGAGCCCGCCAGGCCGTCCAGCACCTCGTCTCCCTCGGCCGCACGCGCATCGCCACCATCACCGGCCCCTACGACCAGGAGAACTCCGCCGCCGACCGCCTCGCCGGTTACCGCGACGTCCTTCCCGACGCCCCGCCCCACCTCGTCGAGAAGGCCGACTACAGCCGGGAGGGCGGCGCCGACGCCATGGCCGCGCTGCTGGACCGCTGCCCCGGCCTGGACGCCGTCTTCGTCGCCTCCGACTTCATGGCCGCCGGCGCCCTGCGGACGCTGCGCGAGCGCGGGCGCCGGGTGCCCGAGGACGTGGCCGTCGTCGGCTTCGACGACCTGACGTCCATCGCCGAGTCGACCGAACCGCCGCTGACCACGGTCCACCAGGACGTCGAGGATATGGGCCGCCTGATGGCCCGCCTGCTGTTCGAGGACGGCCCCCGGGCGCCCTCCGTGGTCGTACCGACCCGACTGGTCCGGCGACAGTCCGCCTGAGCCCCGGCCTGCCTCATGAGTCCCGGCCCGCCCGAGGGACGCGGCTCCCGACGAGGCCGGTCTCACTCATCGGCCGCATTTCGTCCACGATATGGGATCACACTCGGGGAGCCCGACCGGGAATCGATACGATGAGCCCATGGTTTTGAACGACGTGAGCGACAGGACGCCGGGCACGCTGCTCGTGGCGCGGCTGCACGTCGACCTGTGCAGGCTCGCCAGCGCCATCTGTTGACGCTGCCCCTGCCGCCGTACGGCCCGTGAGCCGCGGCGCGACGCACGACCCTGCTGTACTTGGCGCTGCCGCGCGCTTACCGACCTGACCACTCCCGACAGGAGCCCTGAGCCATGGCCATCGAGGTCCGCATCCCCACCATCCTCCGCCAGTACACCGACGGTCAGAAGGCGGTGGAGGGCAACGGTGACACCCTCGCCGACCTGTTCGCCGACCTCGAGACCCGGCACGCGGGCATCCACGCCCGCATCGTGGACGACGGCCGGCTGCGCCGCTTCGTCAACGTGTACCTGAACGACGAGGACGTCCGTTTCGTCGACGGCATCAACACCAAGCTGACCGACGGCGACACCGTGACGATCCTGCCGGCCGTGGCCGGCGGCATGGCCTGATCGGCCGCTGACCACCCATGCGCTACGACTCCCCGCTGGCCGCGGTGGGCAACACCCCTCTGGTGCGCCTGCCGCGGTTGTCGCCGTCCGCCGAGGTCCGCATCTGGGCGAAGCTGGAGGACCGCAACCCCACCGGCTCGGTCAAGGACCGCCCCGCCCTGCACATGGTCGAGCAGGCGGAGAAGGACGGCCGCCTCACCCCCGGCTGCACCATCCTCGAGCCCACCAGCGGCAACACGGGCATCTCCCTCGCCATGGCGGCCAAGCTCAAGGGCTACCGCATGGTGTGCGTGATGCCCGAGAACACCTCGCAGGAGCGCCGCGACCTGCTCGGCATGTGGGGTGCGGAGATCATCTCCTCCCCGGCCGCGGGCGGCTCCAACACCGCCGTACGCGTCGCCAAGGAGTTGGCCGCCGAACACCCCGACTGGGTGATGCTCTACCAGTACGGCAACCCGGACAACGCGGGCGCCCACTACGCGACCACGGGCCCGGAGATCCTCGCCGACCTGCCGTCGGTCACCCACTTCGTGGCCGGCCTCGGCACCACCGGCACCCTGATGGGCGTCGGCCGCTTCCTGCGCGAGCACAAGCCGGACGTCAGGATCGTCGCCGCCGAACCGCGCTACGACGACCTGGTGTACGGCCTGCGCAACCTCGACGAGGGCTTCGTACCGGAGCTGTACGACGCCTCCGTCCTCACCACCCGCTTCTCGGTCGGCTCGGCGGACGCGGTCACCCGCACCCGTGAGCTGCTCCAGCAGGAGGGCATCTTCGCGGGCGTCTCCACGGGCGCCGCGCTGCACGCCGCGATCGGCGTCGGCAAGAAGGCCGTGGCGGCGGGGGAGAGCGCCGACATCGTGTTCGTCGTCGCCGACGGGGGCTGGAAGTACCTCTCGACCGGGGTCTACACGGCCGCGACCACGGAGGAAGCGATCGAGACCCTCCAGGGCCAGCTCTGGGCGTAGACCTTCACGTCGTCAGGTGACGGACCTGGTCCCACAGGGCCGGGTCCACCACCCCCACCCGGCGCCTGAAGTCGCGCACCCGGACCTGGCGCAGCTCGTCCGTCTCCAGGAAACTCGGGCGTCCCTGCGTGTCACCGACGGCGCCCGGCGGCAGCGGGATCACCCCGGAGCGCTCGTCGCGGTACTTGCTGGTGATCTTCGCGACGGTGACCCGGTCGCCGCGCACCACCAGCACCAGACACGGCCGGTCCTTGGCGCCCGGCCCGTCCTCGAAGGGCACGTTCGCCCACCAGATCTCCGCCGGCTGCGGCCGCCCCGCCACCCCGTGGCCCCGGGTGGGCCGCCCCGGTGGCCGGGACCTGCGACCCGCCGGGCGCCGGCCGCGTCCCCAGCCGTCGACGAGCGTGGCGACGAGCGCGAGCAGTACCACCGCCGCGAGCGCCAGCCACCAGGACGTGTCCATGGGGACGACGTTACCGGCGTGCGTCCAACAGCGCGCGCCCTCCCGCGCGCCGCGCACGCCCCGCGTCCAGCCGAACCGGTGACAGCACAGGTGAGTTCGCCCACAACGGCCCCTGGCGGAGGAGCGACCGGAGGTTTTGCGCCTTACGCTCGACGGACCGCACGACCCCTGTCACCCCTTGACCGACCGTTCGTTTCACGATCTTTCCGGGTGTTCCGTCTTTCGGTTCCCGCCAGCGGAGGTTTCTCTTCATGAAGCTCACCGTCGTCGGCTGCTCGGGGTCGTTCCCGTCCGCGGAATCGGCCTGCTCGAGCTACCTCGTCGAGGCCGACGGCTTCCGGCTGCTTCTCGACATGGGCAACGGCGCCCTGGGCGAGCTGCAGCGCCACTGCGGTCTCTACGACCTCGACGCGATCTTCCTGAGTCATCTGCACGCCGACCACTGCATCGACATGTGCGCCTACTTCGTGGCGCGCTACTACCGGCACGACGGCGGACGCTGCGGCCCCCTCCCGGTCTACGGGCCGGAGGGCACCGAGCACCGCCTCACCACGGCCTACGCCGACACCCCCTCGGCCTCCTCCATGAGCGAGGTCTTCGACTTCCACACGGTCAAGCCCTCCACCTTCGACATCGGCCCCTTCACGGTCCACACGGAACGCGTGGCCCACCCGGTGGAGGCGTACGGCATCCGCGTCGAGCACGGAGGGAAGGTACTGACCTACTCCGGCGACACGGGCATCAGCGCGGCGCTCGACGAACTCGCCCGCGACGCCGACCTGTTCCTGTGCGAGGCCGCCTTCACGCACGGCAAGGAGAGCATCCCCGACCTGCACCTCAACGGCCGCGAGGCGGGCGAGACGGCGGCCCGCGCGGGCGCCCGCCGCCTGGTCCTCACCCACATCCCCCCGTGGACCGACCCGCAGGTCAACCTCGCGGACGCGCGGGCGGTGTTCGACGGGCCGGTGGAGCTGGCGGTGCCGCGGGTGTCGTACGCCGTCTGACCCCGCGGACGTTCCGAACGTGACGAAGGCCCCCGGAGCGGTTCAGGGCTCCGGGGGCCTTTCGCGTGCCGCCTGAAGAGGCTCAGGCCTTCGTGAGGTCCTCGACCTCCTCCTCGGGCTCGCGGCCCGGGGTGGCGATGTTGAACCTGATGATGGCGAAGCGGAAGGTCACGTAGTAGATCGCCGCGAAGACCAGGCCGATCGGGATGATCATCCAGGGCTTGGTGGCGAGGTTCCAGTTGAGGAAGTAGTCGATCGCGCCGGCCGAGAAGCTGAACCCGTGGTGGACGCCCAGGGCCCAGGTGACGGCCATCGAGATGGCGGTCAGGACCGCGTGGATGACGTACAGCAGCGGCGCGATGAACATGAACGCGAACTCGATCGGCTCGGTGATGCCGGTGACGAACGAGGTCAGCGCGAGGGAGACCATCATGCCGCCGACGACCTTGCGGCGCTCGGGGCGGGCGCAGTGGGTGATGGCGAGAGCGGCGGCCGGGAGCGCGAACATCATGATCGGGAAGAAGCCCGTCATGAACTGGCCGGCGGTCGGGTCACCGTGGAAGAAGCGCGGCAGGTCACCGTGCCAGACGGCCCCGGAGGCGTCCTTGAAGGAGCCGATCTCCTGCCAGGCCACCGTGTTGACGAACTGGTGCATGCCCACGGGCAGCAGCGCCCGGTTGATGGCGCCGAAGATGCCCGCGCCGACCGCGCCGAGTCCGGTCATCCACTCGCCGAAGTTGGTGATGACGTCACCGATGGGCTCCCACACCAGGCCGAAGAAGACGCCGACGGCGGTGCCGATGAAGGCCATCAGGATCGGGACCAGCCGGCGGCCGTTGAAGAAGCCCAGCCAGTCGGGGAGCTTGGTGCGGTGGAAGCGCTGCCAGGTGACCGCGGCTATCAGGCCCATGATGATGCCGCCGAAGACCTTGGGGTCGTTGTAGGTGGCGGCGACGTCCGCACCCTTGGTGATCTTCTCCTCGGTGATCGGGAACGCGGTCAGGACGTTCTTGTAGACGAGGAAGCCCACCAGCGCGGCGAGGGCGGTCGAGCCGTCGGCCTTCTTGGCGAAGCCGATGGCGATGCCCACGCAGAACAGCAGCGGCAGGTTGGCGAAGACGGCGTCACCGGCGGTCATGAACACGGCCGCGACCTTGTTCCAGCCGAGGCCGTCCTTGCCGAACACGTCGTCTTGGCCGAGACGGAGCAGGATGCCCGCCGCCGGCAGCACGGCGATCGGGAGCTGCAGGCTGCGGCCGACCTTCTGCAGGCCCTGGAACAGGCCGGATCCCCACTTCTTCGCGGGGGCCGCCGTAGGCGCGGTGGCGGTGCTCATAGACTTCCTCCATCGGTGGTGGTCTACACCACTCAGTGGTGTAGACCTGTTGTACACGATGGAGTCGATATAAGGAACCCGTCAGAACTGCAACCGGAGCGCTACGCTCAGCGTCCTTTTCCGGCCACGGCGCGCCGCTCGGGTCCCGCCGTTCAGGCCTTCGTGACGTCCTCCCGCTCCTCCTCCGGCTCCCGTCCCGGAGTCTTCAGGTCGAACGCGGTGATCGCGAAACGGAAGATGACGTAGTAGACGAGGCCGAAGCACAGACCGATGGGGATGATCGCCCACGGTCTGGTCGCCAGGTTCCAGTTGATGACGTAGTCGATGAGACCGGCGGAGAAGCTGAACCCGTCGTGCACCCCGAGCCCCCAGGTCACCGCCATCGACACACCCGTCAGCAGCGCGTGCACCACGTACAGCACCGGCGCCACGAACAGGAACGAGTACTCGATGGGCTCGGTGATGCCGGTGACGAACGACGTCAGCGCCACCGACAGCATCAGGCCGCCGACCTCCTTGCGGCGGGCGGGCCGCGCGCAGTGGGTGATGGCCAGGGCCGCCGCGGGGAGCGCGAACATCATGATCGGGAAGAACCCCGAGGTGAACTGACCCGCGTCCGGGTCGCCCGCCAGGAACATGTTGATGTCACCGTGCACCACCTGGCCGTCCGGCCTGGTGTAGCTGCCGAACTGGAACCAGATGGGCACGTTCAGGAACTGGTGCAGGCCCACCACCAGCAGCGCCCGGTTGGCGACACCGAAGACACCGGCACCCCAGGCGCCCGCGTCGCTCAGCCAGTCGCTGAAGGTCTCCAGCCCGTCGCCGATCGGCGGCCAGATCCACAGGCACAGCGCCGCGAACACGATGGCCACGAACGCCATGATGATCGGCACCAGCCGCCGCCCGTTGAAGAAGCCGAGCCAGGCGACCAGCCTCGTGCGGTGGAAGCGCTGCCAGAAGTAGGCGGACAGCAGCCCCATCACGATCCCGCCGAAGACACCCGGGTTCTGGAAGGTGAACGCCGTCACCGTGTCGTCGGCCGTCGCCACGCAGCCGATGCCGGGAGCGGTCCGCGTCCCGCCGGGACAGTCCTCCGGGAACTGGCGCAGCACGTTGTAGTAGACGAGGAAGCCCGTCACCGCCGCGAGCGCGGTCGAACCGTCCGCCTTCCTCGCCATGCCGATGGCCACACCCACACAGAACAGCAGGGGCAGGCCCAGCGAGCCGTCGAGCAGGGCGCCGCCCGCGCCGGCCATCACCTTCGAGACGTTCGTCCAGCCCAGACCGTCGTCGCCGAACACGTCCGGCTGCCCCAGCCGGATGAGGATGCCGGCGGCCGGGAGCACGGCGATCGGCAGCTGCAGACTGCGGCCCATCTTCTGCAGTTGCTGGAACAGGTTGTTCCAGCGGACGCGCGCGGAGCCGGCCGTGGTGTCGGCGTTCTCGGCACTCATGGTTTGGCGACCGCCTGTCAGGTGGTGTAGACCAGCCGTGGACGATTTCGTTGCTGTGACGTCATCTTTCGGTACATCCGGCACGATCGCTCACGAAGTTGCGCCAACTGTGGATACTGCGACACAGCAGTCCACGCCAGGTCGTACCAGGTCGCACCAGGGATTCCAGGGAGAAGGACATGGCCAGCAAGGCTGAGAAGATCGTCGCCGGACTCGGTGGCATCGACAACATCGAGGAGATCGAGGGCTGCATCACCCGACTCCGCACCGAGGTGTCCGACCCCTCGCTGGTCGACGACGCCGCCCTGAAGGCCGCCGGCGCCCACGGCGTCGTCAAGATGGGCACCGCCATCCAGGTCGTCATCGGCACCGACGCCGACCCGATCGCCGCGGAGATCGAAGACATGATGTGAGCCCCACCCACCCGTCAGGGGCCCCTTCCCGCCGCGGGAGGGGCCCCCGCCACGGGTACCGCGGTTCCATGGACGACTAGGCTCAACGCCATGTCTCGAATCGACGGCCGCACCCCCGAACAGCTCCGCCCCGTCACCCTCGAACGCGGCTGGAGCAAGCACGCCGAGGGCTCCGTCCTCGTCTCCTTCGGCGACACGAAGGTCTTCTGCACCGCCTCCGTCACCGAAGGCGTCCCCCGCTGGCGCAAGGGCAGCGGCGAGGGCTGGGTCACCGCGGAGTACTCGATGCTGCCCCGCGCCACCAACACCCGCGGCGACCGGGAGTCCGTCAAGGGCAGGATCGGCGGCCGTACCCACGAGATCTCCCGCCTCATCGGCCGCTCCCTGCGCGCGGTCATCGACTACAAGGCGCTCGGCGAGAACACGATCGTCCTCGACTGCGACGTCCTCCAGGCCGACGGCGGCACTCGCACCGCCGCCATCACCGGCGCGTACGTGGCACTCGCCGACGCCGTCTCCTGGGCCCAGCGCAAGAAGCTGATCAAGGCCGGCCGCCAGCCGCTGACCGGCACCGTCTCGGCCGTCTCCGTCGGCATCGTCGGCGGCGTCCCGCTCCTCGACCTGTGCTACGAGGAGGACGTCCGCGCCGAGACCGACATGAACGTCGTCTGCACCGGCGACGGCCGCTTCGTCGAGGTCCAGGGCACCGCCGAGGCCGAGCCGTTCGCCCGCGAGGAACTCAACGCCCTGCTCGACCTCGCCGTTTCCGGCTGTACGGAACTGGCTGTCCTCCAGCGCACGGCCCTTGATACGGTCCTCGAAAAGTAAAGGACACACCAAGACGGGCGGCCGGCACGGGCAACCAGGCCGCCCGCCCCCGCGTCCCTACGAGTACGGGCGTACGGCTTCGACGCCGTACGCCCGGCCACGTCAGCACGCGGGGGCCCTTGGGGCTGAGCAAGGGGAAGGACCACCACCATGGCCGAGAGCCGACGCCGCCGTCGCCGTACCGTCATAGCCGCAGCGGTCGCGGCCGTCGCGCTGACGGCCGGAGTCACCACCGGCTGCGACGCCGTCAACAAGGCGCTGGACTGCGTCCAGACCGCCGACGCCATCGCCGACAGCGTCACCCAACTCCAGCAGGCCGTGGAGAGCGCATCGAACGACCCGACCCAGCTCGACGAGTCCCTCGACTCGATCGAGAAGAACCTCAACGACATCGGCGACAAGACCGACAACGCCGATGTGAACAAGGCCACCCAGGACCTCCGCGAAGCCGTGGTCAACGTCCGTACGGCCATCAAGAACGGCGACGAGACCCCCGACATCAGCCCCGTCACGGACGCGGCGGGCGAGCTCACCAAGGTCTGCACCCCGTAACGACCCGGCGCCGGCCCCCGCGATACTGGGGGCCATGACCCGCCTGATCCTCGCCACCCGCAACGCCGGAAAGATCACCGAACTCAGGTCGATCCTCGCCGACGCAGGCCTGCCCCACGACCTCGTCGGCGCGGACGCCTACCCCGACGTCCCCGACGTCAAGGAAACCGGCGTCACCTTCGCCGAGAACGCCCTGCTCAAGGCCCACGCCCTCGCCCGGGCCACCGGCCTGCCCGCCGTCGCCGACGACTCCGGCCTCTGCGTCGACGTCCTCGGCGGCGCCCCCGGCATCTTCTCGGCCCGCTGGTCGGGCAGGCACGGCGACGACCGCGCCAACCTGGAACTGCTGCTCGCCCAGCTCTCCGACATCGCGGACGAACACCGCGGCGCCCACTTCGCCTGCGCGGCGGCCCTCGCCCTGCCCGACGGCACGGAACGCGTGGTCGAGGGCCAACTCCGGGGCACCCTGCGCCACACACCGGCGGGCACCAACGGCTTCGGCTACGACCCGATCCTCCAGCCGGAGGGCGACACCCGCACCTGCGCGGAACTGACCGCGGAGGAGAAGAACGCGATCAGCCATCGGGGGAAGGCGTTTCGGGCGCTGGTGCCGGTGGTGCGGGAGCTCGTGGGCTGATCTCGCGAAGATGCCCCGCACCTTCGATGTGAACGTGCGGGGCGACGTGCGGCCGGTGGGACTCGAACCCACACGGGCTTTCGCCCAAGGGCTCCTAAGGCCCTCGCGTCTGCCATTCCGCCACGGCCGCGCAGCGACATGCTACCGGTCGCGGTGTGCTCGGCCACGCGGACCTTCGGCGATCTCCTCGGCACCCACGTGCTGGTTGTGGCGGGCAGTTCCGACAGGGCAACCGCAGGTTCTCCCGCCGGTCGTCCCGCCACTCCGACAGTCACGCACGAAACGTGAAACGGCCCCCGCCGGGTCACCCGGCGGGGGCCGCTCGTCGGCAGGGGGTCGGGTTCTCAGATCCCCAGGTCCTTGATGATCTTGGCCACGTGGCCCGTCGCCCGCACGTTGTACAGCGCGCGTTCGACCTTGCCGTCCTCGTCGACGACGATCGTCGAGCGGATGACGCCCAGGTACGTCTTGCCGTAGTTCTTCTTCTCGCCGAACGCGCCGTAGGCGTCGAGGACCTTCTTGTCGGGGTCGGCCAGCAGGGTGACCTTCAGCGACTCCTTGTCGCGGAACTTGCCCAGCTTCTCGGGGCTGTCGGGGGAGATGCCGATGACGTCGTACCCGGCGCCGGTCAGCAGTTCCAGGTTGTCGGTGAAGTCGCAGGCCTGCTTCGTGCAGCCGGGGGTCAGGGCCGCCGGGTAGAAGTAGACGATGACCTTGCGGCCCTTGTGGTCCGACAGGGACACCTCGTTGCCGTCGGCGTCGGGGAGGGTGAAGGCGGGGGCCACGTCCCCGGGCTGGAGTCGCTCGCTCATCGGTCCAGCGTAACCGGGGGTCCTGGCGGTGCGGGCGCCGGTGGAGCTGACAGACTGTCCAGCACAAGCATCGGCAGCAGCAACAGGCATCGGCTGACTTCGGAGGCCTTACCGTGGCGGACACGTCGGACACCAGAACCCCGGCGCAGATCGAGGCGGACATCAGGCGCCGCCGTGAAGTGCTGGCCGAGACGCTCGACGAGATCGGGGTGCGAGTGCACCCGAAGACGATCGTCGGGGACGCCAAGGCCAAGGTCGTCGCCAACGTCGACCACACACTCGGGAAGGCCTACGTCCAGGTCAACCGGGTCGTCAGCGACGTGAAGGCGCAGTTCGTCGACGAGGAGGGCGCGCCGCGGCTCGAGCGGGTCGTACCGGTCGCCCTGGTCGTGGTGGGGGTCGTGGGGCTGCTGGCCCTGGGTACCCGGCGCCGCAAGGGCTGACCCGGGGGAGTTCCCGTCCGGTCGAGGCAGGTAGGTTCAAGGCGTGAGCGGTAACAGAGACGAGCACAGCAGCCACCACGACAAGCTCCCCATCCGGATGCTGCACGACCGTGTTCTCGTGCGGCAGGACACCAGTGAGGGCGAGCGGCGGTCCGGGGGCGGGATCCTGATCCCCGCCACGGCGGCCGTCGGTCGTCGGCTGGCGTGGGCCGAGGTCGTCGCGGTGGGCCAGAACGTACGGACCGTGGAGGCGGGTGACCGGGTCCTGTTCGACCCGGAGGACCGGGCCGAGGTGGAGGTGCGGGGCATCGCGTACGTGCTGATGCGCGAGCGCGATCTGCACGCCGTGGCCGCGGACCGGTTCGAGGGGGCCGAGGACTCGACGGGGCTGTACCTCTGAGAGCCGGAAGAGCGAGAAGGGGCTGGTGACCTCGGTCACCAGCCCCTTTCTCGTTCTGCTCCCCGGGCTACTCCACGGGTCTGCGGGTCGTGAGCTGCGGGCCGGTCCCGCCGCCCGGCTGGCCCGTCGTGCCGCCGTCGGTCGTGCCGCCGTCCGTGGTGGTGCCGCCGTCCCCGGTGTCTCCCGTGGTGCCGCCGTCGGTGGTGTCCCCGGTGGCGCCGCCGTCGGTGGTGCCGCCCGTGGTGCCGCCGGTCGTCGTGCCGCCCGTGGTCGTGCCGCCGGTCGTGGGGGTGCTGCCGGTCGTGCCGCCGGTGGTCTGGCCCGGGGTCTGCCCCGGGGTCCGGGTGCCCTGGCCGCCGGTGGTCGTCGCGTCCTCGTCCCCGTTGTCGGTGGGCTCGTCCCGCGGGGGTTCGGCGGAGGGGTAGGCGGTCTCCTCGGAGCCTTCCTGGAGCTGGAGGCTGAAGTCGGTGACCGGGGTGTCCTTCAGCGCCTCCTCGGTGAACTGGGCCCAGATCTCGGTGGGTGCCCCGCCGCCGTTGATCCGGGGCAGGCCCATCGCGCCGTACAGGGACTTGTGGGCGGCGGTGACCGGGTCCTGGCCCATCACGGCGACGACCGTGGCGAGGTCGGGGGTGTAGCCGGCGAACCAGGCCGCGGTGTCCTCCTCGGCGGTGCCGGTCTTGCCGGCGGCGGGGCGGCCGGCGGCCTGGGCGGCGGTCGCGGTGCCGTTCTGGACGACGCTGCGCAGGACCGAGGTGGTGGTGTCGGCGGCCTCGCGGCTGATGACCTGCGAGGACTTGCGCGCGGGCAGCTCGACGACGTCCGAACCGTCCTTGGTGATCTTCTCGATCATCGTGTAGTTGCCGTGCCGGCCGTGGTTGGCGAGGGTCGCGTACGCCTCCGCCATGTCCAGGACGCTGGCGGTGGCCACGCCGAGCGCGATCGACGGGTACGGCTGGAGCTCGGGGGTGCCGGCGGGCAGGCCCAGCTCGATCGCGGTCTGCTTGACCTTGGCGGGGCCGACGTCGACGGCCATCTGCGCGTACACCGAGTTCACCGACTTGTCGGTGGCCTCGCGCACGGTGATGTCGCCGTAGGAGACGTCGTCCTCGTTCGCCGGGTCGTAGCCGCCGCTCCAGCCCTGCACGGGGCGGCGGTTGGTGCCGTCGTAGATGGTGTTGGGGGTGATGGTGCGGCCGTCCTGGGTCTCCGAGCCGTTCTCGACGGCCGAGGTGAACACGAACGGCTTGAAGGTGGAGCCGACCTGGAAGTCCCGGCGGGTGGCGTTGTTGGTGTACTGCTTGATGTAGTCGACGCCGCCGTACATGGCGAGGACCTTGCCGGTCTTGGGGTCGACGGCGGCGCCGCCCGCGCGGACGTAGGTGTCGACCTTGCGGTCCTTGTCGAGCTTGTCCATCAGCTGGTCGTTGACGGCGTCGACGAAGGCGTCCTGCTTCTTCTTCTCCAGGGTGGTGGTGATCCGGTAGCCGCCGGCGTCGAGCTGGCCCTCGTCGACGATCTTGTTCTGGATCAGGTAGTCCTTGAGGGCGCGCACGATGTAGCCGCGCTGCCCGGACATACCGGTGTCGGTGCCGCTGGTCTCGCGGGGCGTGGGGAACGCCATGCCCTTGCGCGCGGACTCGCTCAGCCAGCCCTTGGTGACCATGCCGTCGAGGACGTAGTTCCAGCGGGCCTGGGCGGCGGCCTTGTTCTCGGGGTGGGCGATGACGTCGTACTCGCTGGGCGCGTTGAGCAGGGCGGCGAGGTACGCGCCCTGGGCGGCGGTGAGTTCGGCGGCGTCGATGCCGTAGTAGGCCTGGGCGGCGGCCTGCATGCCGTAGGCGTTGCGGCCGAAGTAGCTGGTGTTGAGGTAGCCCTCGAGGATCCGCGCCTTGGACTGGTTGCGGTCCAGCTTGATCGCGATGAAGAACTCCTTCACCTTGCGGGTGACGGTCTGTTCCTGCCCGAGGTAGTAGTTCTTGACGTACTGCTGGGTGATCGTGGAGCCGGACTGCTTGCCCTTGCCCATGGCGGTGTTCCAGCCGGCGCGGATCATGGCCTTGGGGTCGACGGCGGACTCGGTGTAGAAGTCGCGGTCCTCGGCGGCCAGGACGGCGTGCTGGGCGGCCTTGGAGATCTGGGCGAGGCCGACGTTCTCCCGGTTGACCGCGCCGTCGCGGGCGATCTCGGTGCCGTCGGCGTACAGGTAGACGTTGCTCTGCTTGGTGGCGAGGGCGTTGGCCGGGGGGATCTTGACCGTCGAGTAGCCGAGGTAGAACAGGCCGACGAGGAGCAGGCCACCGAGGACGAGGGTGCCGAGCACCATCCGCCAGGTCGGCAGGAGGCGGCGCCAGCCGGTGCGCTTGGGGCGCCTGGGCTTCTTGCCGGCTGCCGGTTCGGCCGCTTCGGGCTCCCTGGATGCGGCCCAGGCCTCGGTCGGCTGCTTCGGCTGCGGCTCGTCGCTCATGTGTTGCTCGGACTCCTGTGTCGCGTCGCACGTTCCCGTACGCCTCGTACGCCTTCTGCGCCCCCTGTTGAAGACTCTCGCACCAAGCGTTCCGTTCCCGACAATCGGCACGCGTTGCGGGACGCTTCGTGCCCGGAAATCGCGTGGCACGCGACCGTACCGGCGGACTAGGCTCCTGCGCTTCGGTGTCCGCGAGTCTGGGAGGACGGTTGCCGTGGGTTCCGCGCGGTTGTACGCGGCCGTCGCAGCGGGGGGTTTCCGAAGGTACGCGACCTATCGGGCGGCCACGGCCGCGGGGGTGTTCACCAACACCGTTTTCGGCCTGATCCTCTGCTACACCTACCTGGCGTTGTGGGACGAGCGGCCGCAGCTCGGGGGCTACGACCAGGCGCAGGCGGTCACCTACGTGTGGCTGGGGCAGGCGCTGTTCGCGACGCTGGCGTTGCAGGGCGGCGGGTTCGAGTCCGAGCTGATGGAACGCGTCCGCACCGGTGACGTGGCGATCGACCTGTACCGGCCGGCCGACCTCCAACTGTGGTGGCTGGCGGGTGACCTGGGGCGGTCGCTGTTCCAGTTGCTGGGGCGCGGGGTGATCCCGTTCGGGTTCGGGATGCTGGTCTTCCCGACGGCCGTTCCGGGCGATCCGCTGCTGTGGGCGCACTTCGTGGTCGCGGTGGCGCTCGCGATGGTCGTCAGTTTCGCGATCCGGTATCTGGTCGCGCTGAGCGGGTTCTGGCTGCTGGACGGCACGGGCGCGTTGCAGATGCTGATAGTCACCGGCATGTTCTGCACGGGGATGGTGCTGCCGCTGAACGTCTTCCCGGGGATGCTCGGCGAGGTGGTGCGCGCGCTGCCGTGGGCGGCGATGCTCCAGATGCCGGCGGACGTCCTGATGGGGGAGGCCGATCCGTGGCGTACGTACGCCTTTCAGATGGTCTGGGCGGTGGTGCTGCTGACGGCGGGCCGGCTGGTGCAGGCGGCGGCGACCCGGCGGGTGGTGGTGCAGGGTGGCTGACACCGTCGGGACCGGTGGGAAGGTCGTGGAGGGGGAGGCCGGCCGCGGCGGCAGGGTGCTGGAGGGGCTGCGGGCCTACCGGCTGATCGCCGGGATGTGGATCCGCTCGACCCTGGCCTACCGGCTGTCCTTCGTGATGACCGCGTTGGGCGGGATCGTGGTGACCGGCCTCGACTTTGTCGCGATCTTGCTGATGTTCTCCCGGGTCGACGTGCTCGGCGGCTACACGCTGCCCGAGATCGCCTTCCTCTACGGCCTGGCCGCGCTGTCCTTCGGCTTCGCCGACCTGGCGATCGGTTCGACGGGCCGGCTGGGCCAGCGGGTGCGCGACGGCACGCTCGACACGCTCCTGGTGCGGCCCGCGCCGGTGCTCGCCCAGGTCGCCGCGGACCGGTTCGCGCTGCGCCGCGTCGGCCGGATCACCCAGGCCGTGCTGGTGCTGGGCTACGCGCTGGCCGCGATGGACGTCGAGTGGACGCCGCTCAAGGTGCTGCTGCTGCCGGTGATGCTGGCCAGCGGAGCCGGGATCTTCTGCGCGGTGTTCGTGGCGGGCGCCGCGTTCCAGTTCGTGACGCAGGACGCGTCGGAGGCGCAGGCCGCGTTCACCTACGGCGGTCAGACGCTGTTGCAATACCCGCCGACCGTGTTCGGCAAGGACCTGGTGCGCGGGGTGACGTTCGTGATGCCGTTGGCCTTCGTCAACTGGGTGCCCGCCGCCTATGTGCTGGGGCGGCCGTATCCGCTGGGGCTGCCGGAGTGGGCGGCGTTCACGCCGCCGCTGGTGGCGGTGGCGTGCTGTGCGCTGGCGGGGCTGGCCTGGCGGGCGGGGCTGCGGTCGTACCGGAGTACGGGAAGTTAGGGGAGGTCATGGACGCGGTGGTCGGCGGGGCATCGGAGGCGGAGACGTCGTTCATCGAGCTCGACCGGGTGGAGAAGGTCTTCGACGTGCGCAAGCGGGCCGGCTTCCTGAAGCGGGAGACGCGGCGGGTGCGGGCGGTCGACGCGATCTCCTTCACCGTGGCGCGCGGCGAGATGGTCGGCTACATCGGGCCGAACGGCGCCGGGAAGTCGACGACGATCAAGATGTTGACGGGGATCCTGACCCCGAGCGGCGGCCGGCTGCGGGTGGCGGGCATCGACCCGTCCCGGGAGCGGACGCGCCTGGCGCACCGTATAGGGGTGGTGTTCGGGCAGCGCACGACGCTGTGGTGGGACCTCCCGCTGATCGACTCCTACCGGCTGATGCACCGCATGTACCGCATCCCGGACGCCCGTTACCGCGAGAACCTCGACCGTCTGGTCGAACTCCTGGACCTGTCCGCGCTGCTGGACGTGCCCGTACGGCAGCTGTCGCTGGGGCAGCGGATGCGCGGTGACATCGCGGCCGCCCTCCTGCACGATCCCGAGGTGCTCTACCTCGACGAGCCGACGATCGGCCTGGACGTGGTCTCCAAGGCGCGGGTGCGGGAGTTCCTGCGCGAGCTGAACGCCGAGCGCGGCACCACGGTCCTGCTCACCACCCATGACCTCCAGGACATCGAGCAGCTGTGCTCCCGGGTGATGGTCATCGACCAGGGCCGCCTGGTCCACGACGGTTCCCTCGACGGCCTGCACGAGGCGGGCGAGAGCGAGCGGACGCTGGTGGTGGACCTGGAACGGGAGCTGCCGCCGATCGAGGCGGGCCCGTCGGCCCGGGTGGTACGGGTGGACGGTCCGCGGCAGTGGCTGGCCTTCCCGGCGTCGGAGTCGGCGGCTCCGCTGGTGGCGCGGATCGCGGCGGAGTATCCGCTGGTGGACCTGTCGGTGCGGGAGCCGGACATCGAGGCGGTGATCGCGAAGATGTACGCCGAACGGGAGACCGTGGTACCGGGCGCCGGTAACTCGTAGGCTGCCGTGTATGACCGACGACGCAGTCCCGGACCTCCGCGCCTCCGACGCCGATCGCGAGCGGGTCGCCGAGGTCCTGCGGGACGCCCTCGCCGAGGGCCGGCTCGACATGGCGGAGTTCGAGGAGCGGCTGGACGCGACGTACCGGGCGCGGACGTACGGCGAGCTGGCGCCGATCACCCGGGACCTGCCGGTCGCGGTCTCCCTGGAGAAGGAGACGCGGGCGGGCGGGGACGGCACCGGGCGGATCGTCGGCGGAGAGGGGTCGTCGAGGCGGGCCGTGGCCGTGATGTCCGGCTTCCAGCGCAGGGGGCACTGGACGGTGCCCCGGCGCTTCACCTGCTTCGCCTTCTGGGGCGGCGGCGAACTCGACCTGCGCGAGGCGGACTTCGCCGCCGGGGAGGTCGAGATCAACTGTGTCGCGATCATGGGCGGGGTGCAGATCGTGGTGCCGCCGGGCGTCGAGGTCGTCGTCCGCGGGATCGGCGTGATGGGCGGCTTCGACCAGCGGGAGACGGGCGTTCCGGGGGAGCCGGGGGCGCCGCGCGTGGTGGTGACCGGGTTCGCCTTCTGGGGCGGGGTCGGGATCGAGCGCAAGCGGACACGGGCCGCGCGGCGGGAGGAGAAGCGGGACCGCAGGGCCGTGGCGCAGGAACCGCACACCTCCTTCCGCGACGACATCCACCGGGCCCACCGGCGGATGCTGGAGGGCCACGGGGATCTGCGGCGGGAGCACCGGGAGGAGCGCCGGGAACAGCGTCGCGAGCGCCGCCACGAGGACTGACCGCCGGCGGTCGCCCGAGCCCGGACCGGCTTCACAGCCGGGCCGGTGCCGATCCCGTCAACTGACCCGGTTCGATGACCTCCGCCATCCGCCGGTACCCGTGGTCGCTGGGGTGCAGGTGGTCGCCCGAGTCGTAGTCCGACCGCAGGCGGCGCGGGTCGTACGGGTCGCGCAGGGCCTTGTCGACGTCGGCGAGTTCGTCGAAGACCGTGCCCGAGCGGATCATCTCGTTGATCCGGCGGCGTACGTCCTCGCGGGCGTCGGTGTAGCCGCGGTGGCCGCGGAACGGCATGAGGGTGGTGCCGACGACCTTGATGCCGCGGGAGTGCGCGCGGTCGACGAGGGTGCGCAGGCCGTCGACGACGGCGTCGGGGTCGGCGAGGGTGCGGTTGCGCAGGATGTCGTTGACGCCGAGGTCGATGACGACGACCTTCACGTTCGGGCGGTCGAGGACGTCCCGTTCGAAGCGGTTGAGGCCGCTCGGGTTGTTCGCGGGGCGGCCCCGCCCGTCGGCGAGGACCTGGTTGCCGCTGATGCCCTCGTTGACGACGCCGTAGCGCGGCGCGTCCGCGCCGGAGGCGACGGCGGCGCGCAGCCGGTCGGAGAGCACGTCGGGCCAGCGGCGGTTGGCGCCGGCGGTGGAGGTGACGCCGTCGGTGATGGAGTCGCCGAAGGCGACGACGGTGCCGTCGGCCTCGTTGCTGAGGACGTCGAGCGCGGTGAGGTAGCGCCAGTACGTGCTCTGCCCGGTGTACGCGGTCCCCGTCACGTCCTCGGTGTGCTCGCCGTCGGCGACGTAGCTGGTCTGCCGGGCGTGCCGGTGGTACGTGACCGGACCGGAGGAGACGGGAGTGTAGGTGCTGACCAGGATGTCGGAGTCCGCCGGGACGGCCAGGGCGACGGCGTCGCTGACGGCCTGCCCGCCGGGCCGGACGACGAGTGTCGGCACGCCGTTGAAGGTGAGCCGGCGCAGGGTGTCGGCCTCGGCGGACGGGCCGGCGCCCGACGCGACGGCGATCGTGGCGGCGGTGACGGTCAGCGGCTGGGTGCCGTAGAGGTTGGACAGGGTGATGCGGGCGCTGGTCCCGCCGACGCTGGTGTGGACGACGTTGCGCACCGTGCGCCCCGCCATGCCGCCGGTCTCGGTGAGGGGCTCGCTGCCGACGGGGGCGGCGGCCCAGGTGCCGACCCAGACGCCCGTCGAGACGGGAGCGGCGGGGTTGTGCGCCGAGCCGGGCACGGCGAGGGTGTCGTCGCTGCGGCCGTGTCCGGCACCGACCCCGAGGTAGATGACTGCCGAGAAGGTCACGATCACGGCGAGGATCGCGGACAACAGGGCGCCGTGCCGGGTGGGGGAAACCCCCACGACCCCGTCGTGAGGCTTGGTCATGCGGGTGTGTTCTCCTCGGGCGAGGGAGCGGCGAGGCTCCGGACCTTCATGCACAGGAGGTCGCCGTTGAACTCCCCCACCTGACAGACGTGGGGAACTCCTGTTCCGTTCCAGGAGTCGGTCAAGTAGGGACAATGTTTGCGTGGGTGACGTGGGGGATCCGGAACGGGTGGAGCGGATGGATCATACGGAAACGGAAGAAAAAGGCGTCGCCGCGGCGCGCGCCATGACGGTCTTCAGTGCCGCCGACGAGGAGCGCCGGCGCGGGGTGCGGCGCATGAAGCTCACCGCGACCGGGCTGCTGCTGTTCGTGGCCGTGGTGTACGTCGTCGCCGAGTGGGCCTCCCACCAGGGAGCCGGAGCCTGGGCGGGGTACGTGGCGGCGGCCGCGGAGGCCGGCATGGTCGGCGCGCTCGCCGACTGGTTCGCCGTCACCGCGCTCTTCCGGCACCCGCTGGGCCTGCCCATCCCGCACACGGCGATCATCCCCACCAAGAAGGACCAGCTGGGCATCTCCCTCGGTGAGTTCGTCGGGGAGAACTTCCTGTCCAGGGACGTCGTACGGCAGCGGCTGCGCGCGGTCGGCATCGGCAGCCGGCTGGGCGCCTGGCTGGCGGAGCCGGAGCACGCGGACCGGGTGACGGCGGAGCTGGCGACGGCCCTGCGGGGCGCGCTGACGGTGCTGCGTGACTCGGACGTCCAGGCGGTGGTCGGCGAGGCGATCACGCGGCGGGCCGACGCGCAGGAGATCGCGCCCGGCATGGGGAAGATGCTGGAGAAGATCGTCGCGGACGGCGGTCACCGGCGGGCCGTCGACCTGGTGGTCTCCCGGGCCCACGACTGGCTGGTGCTGCACTCCGACTCCGTGATGGACGCGGTCCAGGGCGGCGCGCCCGGCTGGACGCCGAAGTTCGTCGACCGCAAGGTCGGCGAGCGCGTCTACAAGGAGCTGCTGCGGTTCTGCGCGGAAATGCGGGACATGCCGACCCACCCGGCGCGGGGCGCCCTCGACCGGTTCCTCGCCGACTTCGCCTCCGACCTCCAGTCCGACACCGACACGCGCGCGCGGGTCGAGCGGCTCAAGGGCGAGGTGCTGGGCCGTGGCGAGGTCCAGGACCTCATCGCCTCCGCCTGGTCCGCCGTACGATCCATGATCGTCGCGGCGGCGGAGGACGAGCGCAGCGAGCTGCGGCTGCGGGTGCGGGCCGCCCTGCTCTCCCTCGGCTCGCGCATGGCCACCGAGCCCAAGGTCCAGGAGAAGGTCGACAGCTGGGTCGAGGGCGCGGCGGTGCACGTCGTGACGACGTACCGCAAGGAGATCACCTCCCTCATCACCGACACGGTGGCCGGCTGGGACGCCGAGCACACCACCCGCAAGATCGAGGCCCACATCGGCCGCGACCTCCAGTTCATCCGGATCAACGGCACGGTGGTGGGTTCGCTGGCGGGGTTGTTGATCTATACGGTGGCGCGGTGGCTGGGGGCGTAGGGGCGTAGGGGGGCGGGCGTAGGGGGGCGCGGTCGCGGCGCGGCGGCGCGGCGCGGCGGGCCGGCTTTCCGGCGCCTGTGCGCCTTGACGCCGGCCTTCTGACGCCCAGGGGTGCCGGCTTCCTGACGCCTGGGGCGCCGGCCCTCTGACGCCCGGGGCGCCGGCCCTCTGACGCCCGGGGCGTCTGCTTCCTGACAGCCGTGGCACCGGGGCTTCCTGACGCCCGCGGCGCGGGCCTTCTCATGCCCCGGACGCCGACTTTCTCACCCCGGGGTGTCGGTTCCTCGGCGCCGGCGCGGGTGATCCAGCCCGTCCGGCGTTTGAGGACGAGGCCCGTTCAGGGCCGAAGCGGGGGCCTGGGGGCGGCAGCCCCCACCAGGTCCCGCGCCGGCGGACCGCACTTCTCGGCGACGGGCACCCCACCTCGGCGACGGGCACCCCACCTCGGCGACGGGCACCCCACCTCGGTGAGGGGCACCTCACCTGCCCGGGGGCGTAAAGCGGCAGCGCCCGGGCACCCGATCGAGGTTTCCGCTCGACGAGGAGGGAGCCCATGACCACCGCAGAGGCCAGCGGCAGCGAACCCGCTGGGACCGGTCGGACCATCACCAGCAGCATCCCCGCCCGCCTCGACCGTCTCCCCTGGTCGCGCTGGCACTGGACGATCGTGATCGGTCTCGGCACCGTGTGGATCCTCGACGGCCTCGAAGTCACGGTCGTCGGCAACATCGCGAGCCGCCTGTCGGAGCCCGGCAGCGGCCTGCCGATCTCCTCCGGGGAGGTCACCGGCATCGCGGCCGCGCTGTACGTGGCGGGCGCCTGCCTCGGCGCCCTCTTCTGGGGCCGGCTGACCGACCGCTGGGGCCGTAAAAAACTCTTCATGATCACGCTCGCGGTGTATCTCGCGGCCACCGCCCTCACCGCGTTCTCCTTCGACACCTGGTGGTTCCTGCTCTTCCGCTTCCTCACCGGCTTCGGCATCGGCGGCGAGTACGCGGCGATCAACTCGGCGATCGACGAACTGATCCCGGCGGAGTACCGGGGCCGCGTCGACCTGATGATCAACGGCAGCTTCTGGCTGGGCGCGGTCGGCGGTTCGCTGCTGTCGATCGTCGCGCTGAACACGGACGTCTTCCCGAAGGACATGGGGTGGCGGCTGACGTTCGCGCTCGGCGCCGTCCTCGCCCTGGTGATCCTCCTCGTACGACGCCACGTCCCGGAGAGCCCGCGCTGGCTGCTGATCCACGGCCGCGACGGCGAGGCGGAACGGATCGTCTCCTCCATCGAACGGCGCATCGAGGCCGAGAGGGGCGAGCCGCTCCCGCCCGCCCAGGGTGAGATCACCATCCACCAGCGCCGCAGCGTGTCCTTCGTCGAGATCGGCCGCACCGTCTTCTCCGACTACCGCCGACGGGCGATCCTCGGCTTCTCCCTCTTCATCGGCCAGGCCTTCCTCTACAACGCGATCACCTTCGGCTTCGGCGCGATCCTGACGACCTTCTTCGACGTGCCGAGCGGCAACACCGGCTACTACTTCGCCGTCATCGCCCTCGGCAACTTCTGCGGCCCGCTGCTGCTGGGCAAGCTGTTCGACACGGTCGGCCGCCGGGTGATGATCTCGTCGACGTACCTGCTGTCCGGCCTGCTGCTGTTCGGCACGGCCTGGCTGTTCGACAGCGGCTCGCTGAGCGCGGGCACCCTCACCGCCTGCTGGTGCGCGGTGCTGTTCTTCGCGTCGGCGGGCGCCTCCAGCGCGTACCTCACGGTCTCCGAGGTCTTCCCGATGGAGACCCGGGCGATGTCCATCGCCTTCTTCTACGCCCTCGGCACCGCCGCCGGCGGCATCAGCGGCCCCCTGCTGTTCGCCGACCTCACCGGCACGGGCAAGGTCGGCGACACGGTCCTCGCCTTCCAGATCGGCGCCACCCTGATGTGCGCGGCCGGCCTGGTCGCCGCGCTGCTCGCCGTACGGGCGGAGCGGCGCTCCCTGGAGGACATCGCCAAGCCGCTGACGGCGGCGGCGACGAAGGCGCGGACGAAGGTGACGGCCGGGGGGACACGGGGGTCTGGGGGACACGGCACCCAGGGGCCGCAGGGCCCCCAGGGTCCGGGGCCTCAGGGGCCTCAGGGGCCGACGACGGCCACGGCGTAACGCCCCCGACTCCCCGGGGCGGGGACCCGGGGCGGGGGCCCCAACGCCCGAGGCGGGGACCAGGGCGGGGGCCCAAGGCGGAGCCCGAGGCTGGGACCGGGGTGGGGCCCCAACGCCGCGCCCCTTCCCCCTACTTGCTGTGGGCCCCGCCTCCCGCCCGGCCCCTCCGCCGCAGCAACAGCAGTCCGCCCGCGAGGGCGGTGATACCGGTGGCGGCGGTCCAGGCGACGACCTCGGTGGAACCGGTGGAGGCGAGGTCGCCGCTCCTCCCGCCGGCCGGGCTGGGCGCCGCCCCGGCCACGGAGGCGGCGGATCCGGTCCCGGAGGCAGACGGGCTCGCCGGCGAACCCTTCGCGCCGGAGGCGGGCGTCGGCGTCGAGGCGCTCGCCGACGGCCGGCCGCCCGCACCGGCCGAGGTGTCCGCCGCCTTGTCGCGCGTGAACGCCAGCGTGCCGAAGCCGAGTTGGTCGAAGCCGCCGCTGTTGGGGCCGTAGTCCCCGCCGCCGCCCTCCGGCGCGGCCTTGGCGGCGATGCGGGTGAGGTAGGAGGCGGACAGGCCCCGGCGCTTGGTGTAGTGGTTGGCGATCATCGCCCAGATCGGGCGGGTCATGGCCGGGTCGACGGCGGCCGCGTCGGAGGCGGTCTCCGTGCCCGACCAGCCGCCGATCGCGCCCTTCTTGCGGGTGTTGGCGGTGTAGGCGACGTCCCCGCCCAGGCTCCACTTGGCGACGTACTGGGCGCCCTTGAGGAAACGACTGTCGTCGTAGCCGTACAGGTCGATGCCCTGGTTCCAGGCCATCTCGCAGACGGTGCCCATGAGGCCGACGCCGAGCAGGGCGTGCCCCTGGTCGCGGCCGGCCTCCAGCCATTCGGCGAGGCCGTCGTCGTGGACGACGGGGATGGCGTTCTTGACCGAGCCGAGGCCGGCGCCGTTCTTGAAGTACTCGACGGCCCGCTCCACCCGCGCCTCGTCGTCGCAGAAGATGCCGGTGGCGAGGACGCAGGCGAGGGCGGTGAGGTCCCAGTTGGGCCAGTAGTTGGTGACGACCGCGTTGTTGTGGTCCGTCAGGAAGCTCTCGCTGAGCGGGGCGAAGACGGTGGTCAGCATCTTCCGGAAGCGGTCGAGTTCGAAGTCGTCGCGGTCCCGGACGAGTTCGGCCGCGTTGGCGATCTGGTAGCCGTACAGACCGGCCGCGAGGAACCGGTCGGCGGATCCTTCGAGCGACGTCAGCTTCGCCGACCAGGCGTTGAGGATCGCGACGGCGGTGTCGGCGTGCGCGCTGTCGCCGCCGACGTGGTAGCGCAGGGCGTTCTGGTAGGCGGCGTGCACGTCGTTGTAGAGGGTGACGTAGTTCTGCGGGCTGCCTCCGCCCCGGTAGACGGTCTCCTGTGGGTTGGCCGTCCAGCCGCTCTGCGCGTGGCGGTTGGCGGTCAGCTTGGCGTACCCGGCGGTGTGAGGCGCGGCGCCGGCCTTCACCTTGGCGGCCATGCGCTCCAGGTCGGCGCGGGTGTGCAGGAGCCCGGGGTGCGCGTA
Organism: Streptomyces sp. NPDC014995; assembly: GCF_043080745.1. Taxonomy (NCBI): domain Bacteria; kingdom Bacillati; phylum Actinomycetota; class Actinomycetes; order Kitasatosporales; family Streptomycetaceae; genus Streptomyces; species Streptomyces sp. NPDC014995. The sequence goes on along the minus strand of NZ_JBIBVX010000009.1, from coordinate 196,541 downwards.
GCCGCCGGCGGCGGCAGCGGTCCCGGTGGTGCCGACGCCCAGGGCGGTGGCACCCGTGGCCACGGCGGTGGCCCCGGCCGCCGCGGACGCGGCCTTCAGCATGCTCCGGCGGCTGATCTGTCGAGGTCGAGTCGAGTGCATGCGAGGGAGACGCGGCAGGGCCCGGCACGATAACGAAAACCGGGCGACGGAAGAGCCGTCTACGCTCCGGTCGTCGATCCCGGCCGGACGATCATCAGAACGGTCACCACCGCCCACAGCAGGTTGAACACCCCGGTGAACATGGCCAGTTGCACCGTCGCCTCACGGGTCCCGGTGCCCTCGACGAGGGTCTCCTGGCGGGGCAGGACGAGGACGACCAGGACGATCGCCGCCAGGAAGGTCAGCACGGTCGACACGATCAGCCAGGCGTCGCCCATCACGCCCATTGCGCTCGCCGTGAAGAACCCGAAGACGGGGACGGCGATGCCGACGGCCGCGTACACCCGGCAGATGCGGTGCAGCAGTCGTACGGTCTCGGCGGCGCGGGTGTCGTCGGGCGCGGCCAGGGCGCGGCGGGCGGCGGGCGGGAACATGCTGGCCGCGACGGTGACGGGACCGACGGCGACGATCGCGGCGAGGACGTGGACGGCGAGGAGGAACTTGGTCACGGGGTGACGGTAGGCGGGCCGCGGACCGCGCAGAAGTGGCGGGAGTGCCAGAGGTCGACGGATTCTCGCCAGGGGCGGGAGCTGGTGGTCGGGGTGCCCGGACGTGCTGGTCGGGGGTGGCCGGGCCGTTGGGTTGGGGCCCGCTGGTCGGGGTGGTCGGCCCGCTGGTCGGGGTGGCTGGACCGGCTGGTCGGGGTGGCCGGGACCTTTTGAGGGGCCCGTCCGGACCTGCTGGTCGGCGTCGGCCGGACGTGCGGTCGTGGGCGGACGGGACCCAGGCGGGGTTGGCCGTAACCCGTCGTCTGCCTACGCTCTCGCCATGCACACCGTCGCCGTACTGGCCCTCGACCGGGTCGTGCCCTTCGACCTGTCCGCACCGATCGACGCCTTCGGCTGGGCGCGGCTGCCCGACGGGCGGGAGGCGTACCGGGTGCGGGTGTGTTCCGCGTCGCCGTCGGGCGAGGTGAGCGCGGGGGCGTTCACGGTGCGGGCGCCGTACGGCCTGGAGGCCCTCGCGGAAGCGGACACGATCGTCCTGCCCGGTGTCGAGGACCCGCCCGACCCGTTGCCGGCCGGCGTCACGGAGGCCCTGTGCGAGGCGGCGGCGAACGGCACGCGCATCGCCTCGATCTGCGTCGGCGCCTTCCTCTTCGCCGCGACGGGCCTGCTGGACGGGCTGCGCGCGACCACCCACTGGATCGCGGCCCGTGACCTGGCCGAGCGGTACCCGAAGGTGACGGTCGACCCGAACGTGCTGTACGTCGACAACGGCCAGTTCCTCACCTCGGCCGGGGCCGCCGCGGCCATGGACATGTGCCTGCACATGATCCGCAAGGACCACGGCTCGGCCGTCGCCGCGCAGGCCGCCCGGATGTCCGTCATGCCGCTCGAACGGGAGGGCGGCCAGGCCCAGTTCATCGTCCACGACCTGCCACCGGCCCCCGCCGGGGCCACCCTCGAACCGGTGCTGCGCTGGCTGGAGGAGCACTGCCACCGCGACCTCACCCTGGACGAGATCGCCGCCCACGCGGGCATGAGCACCCGCACCCTCAACCGCCGCTTCCGCGAACAGGCCGGCACGACTCCCCTCCAGTGGCTGCACCGGGCGCGGGTGCGGCGGGCGCAGTACCTGCTGGAGACGACGGCGTACCCGGTGGAACGGATCGCGGCCCAGACGGGGTTCGGCTCGCCGACGGCCTTCCGGGAACGGTTCCGCCGGGTGGTGGGGACGAGCCCGCAGGCGTACCGGCGGGCGTTCCGGACCCGAGCGTGATCGCGGGCGTGATCACTGCGGAACCCCGAGCGTGACGGCTGCCCGCAGCCTCGAACGTGATCACTACGGAGCCCTGAGCATGATCACTACGGCGGTAAAGATCCGATAAGGTGTCGCGCCGTGGCGCACGCGAACGCGTGAACCGCGAACACGTACTCGGGGGAGACGCACGCGTGAACACCACAGGCCGGACCACGTCCGCGCCCTTCCGCTCCATGCCCAACCCGCACGCCATGGCCACGCGCCTCGCCGCGCCGTCCCGGCCCGACCGCATCGACGACCCGGTCGTACGAGGCCTGCAGTGGGCCCGTACGGGCGTCGGACTGGTGGCGACGGTGTGGCTGGTGATGGCCTACCCGATCACCGAGGGCCGCGAGCAGTTCGTCCTGGGCAAGCTGGAGGACCTGCTCTTCGCCGGCGTGATCATGTTCACGACCGCGTTCCTCGCCGTGACGGCCTTCATCTGCGCGGCCCGATCCCCGCTCACCGGCGTGTACGCCCGACGCCTGCGCGGCCCGCTGCTCACCGTCGGCGCGATCCTGCTGAGCTTCGGGGCGTGCTGGTTCATGGTGGCGTGCCTGAAGGGGGACGTCGTCTCCACGGCCGACATCGGCTACCACGGCATCCTCGTCGGCCTGCTGGTGATGCTGCTGTTCCTCATCGGCGGCCTGGCCTGCCTCGTCGGCCTCCTCCTCGGAGTGCCCCTCACGCTGCTGCTCGTCGTCTACGGCGTCAACTCGAGCTTCCGCGTGGGCGACGTCCACGAACTGCTGCCGCCGCTGCTCTCCCCGCTCCTGGTCTGGTCCCCCTTCGGCCTGGCCATGCTCGACGACCCGGAGGTCGCCGCCCCGCCGCTGGTCCTCTACACCTTCCTGCTGGGCGGCCCCCTGTCGGTGACGGCCCTGTCGGTGTGGGAGATACGGCGGCTGCGACGGCTGTACGGGGTGACGCTGCGGTCGGCCTTGGGGAGGTAGCCCTCGGCGGGCGGCGCCCTCGGTGAGCCGGCGCCCTCGGTGGGTGGTGCCTTGTACTTCGTCTCGATCTTCGTCTCGTCGCCGTCGCGGCTTCTTCGTCCGTCTTCGAAAGCTGCCGGAGACTGCCTCGAGGCTAGTGCCCCGACCAGGCGTTACCCCGAACCTGAGTCGGGGGTTGTCAAGTTTCCTCCTCGGAGTTATATAAGTAGCCGTAGGGCATCGCACAGACAGCGCCTGACGAGAGGAGTGGACTGTGATGCTCATGCGAACCGACCCGTTCCGTGAACTGGACCGACTCACGCAACAGGTCCTCGGTGCCACCAACCGCCCCGCCGCGATGGCGATGGACGCCTACCGGTCCGGGGACGAGTTCCTCGTCCACTTCGACCTCCCCGGCATCGACCCCGAGACGATCGAGCTGGACGTGGAACGCAACGTCCTCAACATCCGCTGCGAGCGCCGTTCCCCCGCCCCCGAGGGCGCGGAACTGCTGGTCGCCGAGCGCCCGACGGGCACCTTCACCCGCCAGCTCTTCCTCGGCGACACCCTCGACACGGACCGTATCGACGCCTCGTACGAGGCCGGCGTCCTGACCCTGCGCATCCCCGTGGCCGAACAGGCCAAGCCGCGCCGCATCCAGATCTCGGGCGGCGGCGAGGAACGCAAGCAGCTCAGCGGCTGAGCGCCCGCGCCGGATGACCAGTTGAGCGAGTGAACGCCTCCCCCGCGCGTCCCGCGCCCCGGTGTCTCCAGGGGGCGCGGGACGCGCCAATCCCTGCCCACCCACCACCATCCCCCTCCCCCAGAAGCACTGCACCGGATCCAGCCCCACCGAACCCAGCCCCACCGGACCCAGCCCCCGGACCCAACCCCACCGAATCCAGCCCCACCGGATCCAGGCACATCGGACCCATGCACCCCGGGCCCATGCACATGGGACCCAGCCGCACGCATCCGGCCGCACGCATCCAGCCGCACGGACCCAGGCGCACCGGACCCAGAGGAGGAGCCCGAAGGATGACCGCGACGACGACCGACCACTCGTCGTACACGCACACGGCGAGGACCGTGATCCCCGGCCCGCAGCGGATGCGGGTGCCCGATGACGACGGCTGGACCGAACTGATCGCGTCGGTGAAGGAGACGGGCCAGTACCCGACCACCGCGGAGGCGGAACGCGTCACCCGTATCGTCCTGTCCGCCCTCGGCGGCCACGTCACCGGCGACGAGCGCGTGGCCCTGGCCCGCGCGCTCCCCAGGGAGGCGGCCGGAGTGATCGCGTCGCAGATCCCGGTGACCCGCCCGCAGTCGGCACCGGAGTTCGTCGACACGATCGCCGCCCGCATCGAGGGCGCCACCCCGGCCACGGCCCGCTGGGACGTCAGCTCCGTCCTCAGCGTCCTGCCGAAGCTGACCGGCGAGGACCTGATCGACCGCGTCCTGGCCCAACTCCCACCGGGCTACGCCCTGTTGTTCGGCAAGGCGGAACTGACCCCGGCGGTCCCATCCCAGCGAATTCGACCTGGTCGACCCTGACCTGACCTGACCCGACCCGACCCGACCGGCACCGGGCCACCGCCCCGCCGCCGTACGGCAATTCGCTGGCGGCGGCGGTGGGGGAGGGGAGAGGCTGTCGGGGTTCGTCCGCCCGAGCGACCAGGACAGGCAGCCGAGTTGACCACGTCGACCGAGTTCCTCACCACCCCCGACGGCATCCGCCTCGCCTGCCGGGACGACACCCCGGCGCACGCCACGGCACCCCCCGTCCTCCTCCTCCACGGCCTGGCGGGCCATCTGGCCGAATGGGACGACCTGGCCGCCCGTCTCCTGGCCGACGGCCACCGCGTGGTGCGCTACGACGCCCGCGGCCACGGCGCGAGCACCCGCACCCCCGCCGACATGACCGGGGCGGCGGCCGTACGGGACGCCGTAACCGTGCTCCAGGAGCTGTCCCTGGCGCCGGCCGTCCTCCTGGGCCAGTCCCTGGGCGGCCTGACGGCCCTGCTGACGGCGGCGGCCCACCCGTCCCTGGTCACGTCCCTGATCCTGGTGGAGGCGGGCCCGGCGGGCCGCAACGCGGAGCTGCCCGCGCAGATCGCCGGCTGGCTGGACAGCTGGCCGGTCCCCTTCCCCTCCCGCCGCGCGGCGACGGCCTTCCTCGGCCACGAGAGCTGGGCCGACGGCCTGGACTGGCGGGAGGACGGCGGCCACGCGCGCGTGGACCGCGACACGATGATCGCGGCGGTGGCCGAGCCGGCCACGCGGGACTACTGGGCGGAGTGGGCGAGGGTGAGCTGTCCGACGCTCCTCGTGCGGGGCGAGAAGGGGACGATGCCGGCGGCGGAGATGACGGAGATGCGCTCCCGCCGCCCGTCCGACACACAGGTGGCGGTCGTACCGGACGCGGGCCACGACGTGCACCTGGACCAACCGCGGGCACTCCACCAGTCGGTCACGTCGTTCCTCCGGAACGCCGAGTGATCAACGACGCCAACGCCAACGCCGTTGCCGTCGCCGAAACCGAAGGCACCCCATGACCTCCGCCCCCTCGGACGAGCCACCCGAGCACGCGCGTTACGCCGAGTACCTCCAGGCCCTCCGCCAGGTGGCCCCCGCCGACGAAGGGCGCCTGGTCCGCGCCGTCCTCACCGACCCGGACCGGACGATGGCCCGCTCGGCGGTCCTCCACCACCTGGACCACCGTGCGGCGGCCCTCCACCGGACACCCGCCTACGAGCCCTGGTCCCGGTCGATGCTCCAGGCCACGACCGACGACCCCTTCCTGACCACCCGCCTCCACGAGTGGACCCTCCTACGAGCCATCGCCCTCTCCCACCCCTGGGCCCCCACCGCCCTGGCGGACGCCTCGAACTGGCTCCACCTCAAGCTGACCGAGACCCCGGACATCCCGACGCCCGCCCTCGCCTTCCTGGCCGAGCACGGCCGCACGAGGAGGATCCGGAACGCGGCAGCGAGGCGCGTCCGGCCGGCACCGGACGAGGACCCTGCCCCAGCCGAACGACCACGGGCCGGCCGTGTCTCCCGTGATGCCCCCTGCAATACCCCTGTGACGGGATGTGCCACATGATCGACAAGTCGCCGCGCGACCGAATAGAGCAGTACTACGCCACCGTGCCGCTGCTCTTCGCCGAAGCCGAGGACCACGGCTCCCTGCGCCTCTTCGTACGAAGGGAGCCGGGCACCCCCTACTACGGCGGCCCGAGCCACGCCCGCCCGGCCTCGGACTCCGCGACGGTCACCGCCACCGACATCGCCCGGGTCCGCACCCGACAGCGCGAGCTGGGCGTACCGGAGTCCTTCGAGTGGCTGGCGGAGGTGACACCGACACTGCGCGCACGCGTCGAAGCGGCAGGCCTCCCGGTGGCGGAACGCCCCCTGATGACCCTGCCCCGGAACCACCAACTCCCCCCACAGCCCCTCCCCGAGGGCATCACCCTCCGAACCGTGACCGCGGACGACCCCGCCCTCCCCGCCGTCCTGGCCCTCCCGACCCTGTCCTTCACCCCCGACACCACGGCAGGCCCCCGCGAACTCGCGACGGCGACCGGGAAACTGACGGCCGACGGCACCCCGGAAACGACCCGCCCGTCCCTCCGCGCCGGCCACAAAGTCCTGATCGCCGCCTTCACCCAGGACGACACCCCCTTGGCCGCGGGCCACTACCACCCCTGCCACGGCACCACCGAAATCGGCGGCGTCTGCACCCTCCCCACAGCCCGCCGCCAGGGCCTCGCCGCCGCCGTCACCACAGCCCTCGCCACCCACGCCCGCACCCACGACGTCCACACCGTCTTCCTCGCCTACGCCGAGGAACGCGTCGCCCGCCTCTACGCCGGCCTGGGCTTCCGCCCAACCGACACAACGCTACTGATCGCCAACCAGCCGGCCAGGGGACAGTGACTTCGTCCGCCGGAGGCGAGGCAGCCGGTCGCAGGACCGGACGAGAGGCGGGCACGCCCGTGCCTCCCACAGACCAGATCCGGACCCCGTTCAGAGAACTTGACGATCCCTCCCACCCGGAAGGCCCCGGAACTTCGACCTGAAAGGCTCCGCGCGCCACGGCCTGGCTCGCTGCTACGGTCGCCTTCATGACGCTCTCGGTCTCCCCTGGTGTCGCGGTTGATCTACGAGTTCAGCCGGTTGACGAGATCCTTGATCGTGTCGAGCGGTCCCTCCAGGTGCGCTTCGCCCCGGACACGGTGGTGCGCAAGCGCCGCTCGGTGGGAGCCCGGACAGACCGCGACACCTGGGTGCGGGTGGAACGCCGCTCGCTGGACAAGATCGGCGACCAAGGGTGGAACGGCACCGAATGCGCCGCGCGCCTGGCGAACATCGCTCAGCCGGCATGGCGGGGATGTGTGGTCTGGCGGGACGCTGACGAACCTGTGATGTGGCGGGCCGACGAGACTGAGCTTCTGCCCGGAGTACCCGTCGGCACCGCCGTACTGAGCGAAGACCCGAAGCTGACCGATGCGTGGTGGCGGGCGCTCAACACTTCGCTGGACGCGCTCGCGGCTCAGCACACCAGGCGCCTCGCCACGCCGGACACCGTCCCCATCACACAGACTCTCGTCACCGAGACCATCCAGACCGTAGTCCCGGGCGACTTCGACACGACCGTCGAACAGTGGGCGCCGGCTCACGCGGATCTGAACTGGGCCAACATGACGGCGCCGACGCTCTGTCTCTTCGACTGGGAGGACTGGGGGAATGCGCCGCGAGGGCTGGACTCCGCGACACTGTGGGGAAGCTCGCTCGCTGTCCCGGCTCTGGCCGATCGCGTCCGGCGGGAGCGGCGTCACGACTTCGAAAGCCGGGACGGCAAACTGATGACACTTTTCACGTGCTCGAAGATTCTCGGCCCGGATGCGCACCCGGAGGACCCGCGACTGGAACCTGCGCGTCGTATGGCGGAGCAGGTTGCCGCGGAGCTTCACGCGGGCTGACTTCGCACATGGTCTCTGAGGAGGCTCCGGTACTCGTCGATCGCCCGCTCGTCGACCTCACAGGCCAGGGCGCTGATCAGTTCGCTCAGGTGGGTGGGTTCATTGGTACCCACGGCAACCGTGCCTACCTGTGGCAGGAGGTAAGCGGCCCGGAAGGCCGCCTGTACTCGTGAGGAATTCGCACCGTCTCGGAGAAAGACGCGGGGGTCGACCCGGTCCCACACCGGCGTGTTCGTACTGCCTCCGAAGGGACTCATGCCCCACACCATGCCGTCGTCCAAGCGCCAGGCTGCAGAAAGGGCGTCCGCGGCATCGAGCGTTCTGGCGCCGACCAGCAGGCCGGCGCGAACCATGAGCACGGACGGCCTTGGCACGGACGTTTGGATCAGACCTGACAGCCTCGTTGGATCCCAGGACGCGATGCCCCAGGCGCCGCACAGCCCTCTGGCCGTGGCGTCCTCAAGGGCGGTACAAGCGCGGGCCAGTGCGTCCCTGCTGTGACGAGCAGTCTCGTGCAGCGAGTGTTCCGGGTTGTGCAGGAACACCAGGTCCGGCTCCCGCCCGAGGTCCCGAACAGTCTGTTCTATGGCCGCACGCAGCCGAAGAGGGTCGAGTGAGTGCTCCGCCCGGCCCGGTCTCCGGAAATAGCCGACCTTCGTGGAGATCGTGAACTTCGGCATCAGATCGCCGGCTGTCCTCGACAAGGTCTCATGCGAAAGGAAGCCGAGGTAGTTGGTGCTGGTGTCGATGACGGTGACGCCTAGGTCCAACGCGCGAGTCAGGAGACACCGTTCGTGACGAGACCGGTGTAGCCCGAGAGCAACTCGGGGGTCAGCGACGCGCACATTTCCTCCTCCACCAGCACTTCGGCGGTCTCCACCACCTCGGACCCGACGACCGGCACCGCCCGGTTCAGGCTGACCGGTCGGCCGCTCAGCAGCAGTCGCAGTGCGGGCAGAGCCGTCGGCCTGAACGTGAGCTTCTTCCCGGAGGCCAGCACATCGACCGTCTTCTCGTTCTCACGGATCCGGGGAGGGAAGTGGGTGGTGCACACCACGGCGTCGAGGTGTCCGAAGACGTCGAGGAAGGGCACCTGCCTGGTAAGCGGCATCGCCTGCTCGTACGCGGCCAGGAAGTCGGCAGGGGACCGCTCGGCGATCAGCCGATTCGCGGCATCGGTCAGAACCCCGGTGCCAGCCCCCTGCCGGCGGTCCAGGTCATGTCGGAAGATCTCGTTCTCGCGGCACCAGTCGCCCAACCAGGCGAGCCAGCTCGCCCCCGTGCGCTTGGTGATGCCGAACGTGACGTGAAGACTCTTCCCTGATCCATGGCCGTCGCGGGTCGCCCGATGCCAGTAGCCTCGGGGAATGTGCATCACATCGCCGGCTTTCATGATCCCCGACCAGATGATGTCGTTGCTCGGTGTGATGTTGGGATCGGCGTCGCGGTACATGGGCACTGCCCGTGAAGCTCCGCGCACCTCCCACTCCTTCTCTCCTGCGAGCTGCACGATCAGCACATCGTGGTCGTCCCAGTGCAGTGGGAAGCCGGATGCTTCGTTCGTGGTCAGGTAGGCGTTGACCTGCACCCGCTCGTGCGACCACCACTGCAACGCCCGGCACGTGACTTCCATCGTCGGGTCGAAGACGTTGGCCTGGTCGAGGATGACAGTTGCTCCCTCACGCAAGAGCCTCCCAAGGCTGTGCATGTTGACCATGGGAATGCTCTGGCCGCGCGGGCTGACGCTGTCGGTGAAGTAGACGGCCGGATGAACCTCCTCGCTCTCACGAAAGACCCGGAACTGCGGGCGGTTCAAGCTCCTGCGCATGGCGATGTCGAGCATGCGGTTCGGGCTCAGGATGCGGGACATCAGCGCCGGATCGTCCGTGCTACCCCGTACGAAGCCCTTGCCGAGGTCTTCCGCACCACTCCAGCCGAGCGCCGCTTCGATGGCGCCGATCAACCGGTGTTCCATCACTGCCTCCTGATGAGATCGACGTGTGCAGACACAGCGGGGACCGAGACGGCGGACCGTGCCGGCCCCCGCTGTCTGCCGCTACTCGCTGTCGTGCAGGTTGCCGTCACCGCCCGGCCATGGCGCGTCGCCGGAACTGCCGGCGTTGTCGGACCGGAGGCTGTCGTACCGGTCGTGGACGGCGGTCAGCTCTTCCACCGCCACCAGAAGGCCGCTTTGGGCCTGCGATGACGTCGCACTCTCTGCCACCTCGTCCTCCTTTCCACTTATGGACTCTCAAAGGAACTAGGGAGCAGCCTGAAGGGTCAGTCACTCTGCGTCTCTGGGCCACTCCTCGACTGATGCTCAGTCAAGGGCTGTGCCCTACAGGTCCGGAACGTTTCTGAGGGGTTTCTCCTGAGGCAGGTGTCCTGCCGCATGCCCATACCGGGAGTAGCCTCCGGACTACGACCTCAGGGACAGACGGGAGTGACCACGTGCCTGGTCAGCCGTTAGCAGTCCATCCTCTGACCTTCGTTCGCCAGCTGCGTGGATGGGGGAAGGCCGAATTCGCCCGACTCATGCAGGAGCATGGGGTGTTGCTCGGGATCCGGCTGGCCACCAACCGCACGACCGTGTGGAAGTGGGAGCAGGGTCAGGAGCCGGATGCCGACGCTCAGCGCGTCCTCGCCGACTTGCTGTGCGTTCCGCGTGAACAGGTTCAGGCGGAGGGATGGCCGCGGTGGCTCCCCGTATGGGAAGTCACCGGGCTCACTGCTCCCTGGACCGAGGCCGGTACCGTTGAGGCACTGGCTGATCTGGTGGGAAGTGGCCGCACGGACCGCCGGGGGTTTCTCACCATTACCGGTGCCGCCTTGACGGGGCTCGCAGCGAGTTGGGCCGAGGCGCCCTCCGCCTTCGCCTCGGCACTCAACGGAGATCGCGTCACCGACACCATGGTCTCGACGATCGAGCAGCGCATCAGCACGCTCCGCACGCTCGATGACCAACTCGGGGGTGCCAGGCTCCTGGAGCAGGCCCGCGGCGACCTGGCCCTGATCACCGGCCTCCTCAACGCCGGCCGCTACACGGACAAGATCCGCATCCGCCTGTACACGCTGGCGGCCCGGGTGTCGCATCTGACCGGCTGGATGGCCTACGACGCAGGGTTGCGGTCCGCCGGGCAGCGGTACTACGTCGGTGCCCTGCGCAGCGCCCGCACCGCTGGAGACGACGCATTCGGTGCCTTCGTCCTGGCGGAGATGGGAGTGCACGTTTCCGAGGCCGGACGGACCGGCGAGCGAGTCGCTCTCATCTCGACCGCCATCGATAACGCTCCCCGAACACTGTCGCCCTACACCCAATCCTTCCTCTACCTGCACAAGGCCGAAGCGCTGTCCCGCGACGGAGACCACCAGAAGGCTGGGGCAGCCCTGAACCGTGCCGCTTCCCTATGGGAACGCCATACGGTGCAGGAAAACCCGGACTGGCTCGACTGGTTCGGTGAGGCGCAACTGAAGTCGACCGAGGGCAAGGTCCTGTTGCGCTCGGGCCAGGTGGAGCGCGCCACGAGGTCGCTGGAGACCTCTGTCATGAAGGCCGCACCCCGGGACAAGGCCGTGCGATCCAGCCGTCTGGCCGAAGCCCGCCTCGCTGGTAACGACCTGGACGGAGCGCTCCACGCCGCGAACGTCGGCGCTGAGCTTCTCGAAGACAAGGTCAGCTCCGTGCGGGCCCTGGACCGTCTGAAGGAGTTCTCCGAGCAGCTTAAACCGCACGACTCCGTGGCGTCAGTCCGCGAATTCCGTGAGCGGCTTCAAGCGCTGCCCGCCGCAGACTGATCGATGCGCGGATTGCGCGCGCCGAAGAAGCGCTCTCGGTGCGGGCGGCCGAAATGCCACGATGGGCCGCATGACGACGATCGACGGTGAGGTTGAGGCCGGCTTCGAGCCAGTGCGCGAGGCGTTCGCGGCGAACTTCGATCAGCACGGCGACATCGGTGCTGCAGTGTGCGTATACCGGGATGGCCGGCCGGTTGTGGACCTGTGGGGTGGGGAAGCCGACCCCGACACCGGTCGTCCATGGGAGCGGGACACGCTCCAACTGGTCTACTCGGCGACCAAGGGCGCGACCGCCACCGCAGCGCATCTGCTGACCCAGCGAGGCGTGCTGGACCTGGACGCGACTGTGGCCAAGTACTGGCCGGAGTTCGCTGCGAACGGCAAGGCGGACATCCCGGTGCGCTGGCTGTTGTCGCACCAGGCTGGCTTGGTCGCGCTGGATGAACCGGTGCCACTGGCCGATGCGCTCACCTGGCAGCCGATGGTGGCCGCGCTGGCCGCTCAACGTCCCCTGTGGACCCCCGGCACCGCGCACGGTTATCACGGCCGGACCTGGGGCTGGCTGGTCGGCGAGGTGATCCGCCGGGCGTCCGGCCGCACGCCGGGCAGCTTCTTCGCCGAGGAGATCGCCGACCTGCTGGGCCTGGACTTCTTCATCGGGTTGCCGGCGAGTGAAGGCGACCGGGTCAGCCGGATGGTGTATCAGCAGCCGGAGGTCGACCTCACTGCCGTACCGCCGGAGGAGATCCCTCCGGAGCTCCGCGAGCTGGTCGCTGCCTGGCGCGACCCCAACTCGTTCAGCAACAGAGCGTTCCGGGTCACCGCCCCAGCCGAGATCGACTTCAACTCGCCTGAGGTCCAGGCCGCGGAACTCCCGGCCTCCAACGGCATCGGCACCGCGCGCGCACTGGCGCGCATGTACGCCGCGCTGATCGGCGAGGTGGACGGTGTGCGCCTGTTCACCCCGGAAACCTTGGCAGCGGCGACGAAGGAGCAGGCCGGCGGGCTGGACCAGGTGATGGTGACGCCGAGCCGTTTCAGCTCCGGATACATGCTGCCCACCGAGACCAACCGGATGATCGGGCCGGACTCCTTCGGCCACACTGGCCGAGGCGGCTCGCTCGGTTTCGCCGACCCGGAATACGGCATCGCCTTCGGCTACGTGATGAACAACATCATCGGGGGCCCCAACGATGTGCGCGCGTCCTGCCTGGTCGAGGCAGTACGAAGGTCGTTGGCGTAAGCGGCTTCCGCCTTCCGAAAGCGCTCCTCACACATCACCGAAGCGAAGCAGTCACGAACTTGCACCAGGCCTCGGTCGACAGGGTGACCGGGGGCCCTCCGGCACCTTGGAATCCCGCACCAGCACTCCCTTCGGCACGAACGCGGCCTCCACATACTCGGTAGCGTTCCCGCCGCTGTACGACGACTTGAACCAGACGGGCTCGGACGCGAGCTGAGGGCCGACGGACATTCACAGCTCCTTGCGGGCGCGGTGGAGATCGAGTTGATCGCCGGCCTCCTGCACTGGACTGCCGCCCGTGGCCATGATCCGGACGACTTCCTCGGCCGTGCCCAGATGCACTACGAGGCTGACGCGGGTGCCGCCTGAACTTCCGTAAGCGAGTTGGCCCTGCAGCGCACGTGCTGCGGGGCCTACAGGTGATGGTCCGCCTGAACGAGTCCCCTGGGAATCAGTCTTCCTCGATTAGTGCCCCTGCAAGCTTCAGCATGACTTCCACCCTGTCGTCGCGACCCAGCCGAAGCCATTCGCCAAAGATCAGGTCGACCTCGTCTCGGTCTGGCCGACCGGACTGCATGAGCCGGTACAGTCGGCGCTTCTCTTCACGGCTGCCAAGCCTGGACGCCCGCGTCAGCACATCCTGCGGTGTAGCAAGCCCCGCTCCGCTGCCTCTGTTTCCTGCATGGCACCGCTGGCACTCCACGCGGAGGTTAGGCAGCTCAGTGTCTACAGGCGGGGTCGCGTCGATGAGATGGACGCTCAGCACCGCCCTCTGATCTTCGTCCGGATAGGGCTCACCAGCCCGCATGCCACACGTTTGGCAGGCGAAGCCGGCCCTTTCCAGGGCCTCCCGTCGGCGACTGGCAGAGATCCGCGGACGGGTGGCCTCCTTCGGCTGTTCTCCGAGATCGATGCGGGTTCCGATCTCCGTCAGCCGGTACTCGTCGGGCTGGAGTCGTGGGTCGGTCTTGTAGTTGTCGATCTTCCAGCCCAGCTCCCGTAGGTCACGCATACGTCGATCTGCCTGAGCAACGCCGGGTACGCCCTCGAAGAGCTGGAGCTTCGTGAAGACGTTGCCCTGACCCACGGCTGCCAGAAACTCGGCGACCTTGACCTTCGATGACCGCCGCACAGGGCGTTCGTCCGCCATCGCTTGCCTCCTGGCTGGCTCGGTGGGCTGCCGTCATCACTCATAGCGGTGACGGCTTGAACTAGTGTACCGTCGGCGCTACAGAAAGTCGGGCCGTCGGTCTTCGGCAGCGTCCGGCAGAAACCTTACTGCTGGAAAGGAGGCCACGGGCGGGACCACTCGTGATGAGCATGCTCGATGTTCTTCCCCGTCGGGACCCGCTCCCTTCGGATCCGCAGATCGTGCCTTCCAGCTGGAGGTACGGGCAGGCGGCCTCCACGACCGCGGGACGATTCCCGCGTTTATGGCCCTCGGGCCAGAAGGGAGATCCGGTCTTGAAGCTGGTGCGCTGGCTTGGAGATCGGTGGAAGGACTGCGTGCGACCGCACGTTTCGTCCGCGCGTGTCTCAGCGGCATGCGAGGCGTTCCTCGTGATCGCATGGGCCTACGAGCACTGCCCGTGGTCCTGACGTGCGTGGACCCCAGCTGAGCGATCAGCCGGGGCCCACACCACCGAAGCCAGAACCCCGTCCTTGCGTTCCGCGGGTCGCAGCCGCGGGAGGGCGGGGCCTCTGGTCGTTCCTGGCGCCACACCGCTGTTACCTCGCGGGCACCTAACATGACAGTAGCAATTGAGCGACCGCTTTGTGGAGAGCGGTAGGTGCCAGGCTCGCGTCACAGTTTCAGGCGGTGTGAGCACGTGACGCCGTTCGGTGTCCTGTGCCAGGGCCTTTCGCCTCGGGGGAAGGCCGGAAAGTGCAATCGCTGACAACAGCCTTAGCTGATCTTTGCCCGGTACTGTGTGAACAAGTCATGGCGTTGATGGTCGTCCTGGCCGACGAATGCTTTGAACTGGCCCAGGCTGTAGGCGAGTTCACCGGACTTGCGCTCCGTCTTCTGCAATTCGAAGTCATGGCCCAAGTGGTTCAGGCGCCGCTCGACTTCCGGCTGATCCATGGACGTACCAGTTTTAGCGAGTTTCGTAATGATCTGGTCAGCGGTAAGTGGTCGGGATTGCTGCCGCAGCAGTTTGTACACGGGGTCATGGACTGTACTGGAGGTCTCGACGAGGGGGTGTGGTTCACCCTTCTGAAGGAGCGCGTCCCTGATGGATTCGCCGAGCGCCTTGGCGACGGGCGGGGGAAAGGCGTTGCCGATTTGACGGTAGACCGAGGTCTTAAGTCCCAGAAATTCCCAGTCGGCAAACTCTCCGTCCCAGCCCTGGAGCCTGGCGACCATCTTGGTTGTCAGTTTCGGACCTGTGGCACCGTTGACGGGCTTGAAGTCTGCCTTGGGTGCCTCATTGGCGACGCCCATGGCGTCGACTCCCAGCTCGGCCCAGGCTCTCTTCGCCCGTGTCGGGCCGAGGTCGGCTCCACCATGCTTCTTCGAACCGCCGACGATCGTGGGGGCGATGCCGTTGGCCCTCTTCACCCAGGCAGCGACCTCGTCCTCGCCCCAGCCGTTCTCGCCCATAAGGTCCTCGAGCACTTCGCCCACTGTAGGAGCTTCTCCAGGGCGTTCCTGGGGCCACTCGAAGTATTTCGCGTATTCGGGAAGAAGTGCGACCAGGACAAAACGAGGACGCAACTGGGGGACGCCAAAATGTGAGGCGTGAAGCAACTTCCAGAAGGCGATGTAGCCAAGCTCGTGGAGCTTGTCAAGGACAGCCTGCCTGTAGCCAGAGAATCGATTTGCGCTGAGCCCGCGAACATTTTCCAGGAGTAGAGCCTTAGGCCTCATCCGGCCGCATAGCTCGATAGCCCAGGCGAACAGATCGCGCTCGTCACTTGAGCCCAGTTGCTTGCCCGCAATGCTGAACGGCGGACAGGGCACACCGCCCGCGAGCAGGGCGATACCCTCCCGCTTCAGAGCATCTGGGTCCCATACGTGAGGATCTGCCACATCGCCGACCCTTACGAGGTCGTCTGGCACGTCCACGCCGTCCTCTTTGAGTACGCGGCGGAGGTTCTGCTCCAGCGTATGAGCTGCATGGATGTCCAGCTCAACGGCGAGCCGATGGGTGAAGCCAGCGCGGTGGAGCCCGAAGGACTGACCGCCGGCGCCGGCGCAGATCTCGACGACTTCGAGTCTCTGCTTGTGCTCCGCCGCCGACATTGCGATCTCCTTCCAGATGCGCTGACTGAACCAGCGCAAGGGGCACTGCGTTAGTACTCAGCCCCGCAGACATAACAGGCTTCCAGCTCCACGCCAACCGACAGCACCCTAGCCTCAGGCTGTCAGCCAGGACCCGATCGGCATGGAGAGCCGGACAGGACAGTGAAGTCTACGGCTCTCAACTGACACTCCTGGACGCTGGTCTTCGCGCGGGATGCTGGCGGTGTCCGATTCATCAGTCCCGGATGGCCGACCGCAGCTCATCCCGGGCATCGGCCGGCAGCCGCCGGTAGGTGTTCCACGCCCGTTCCAGCGGCGTGGTGCCTCGTCGTCCCCGTTCCATCCATCGCAGGATACGGCGCTGGTCTCCAGGGTCCAGGTTCTTGATCTCGGCCAGGGCTTCGTCGACGCGTGCGGTCCTCCCGTCGGAGCCGGAGCGGCAGCGCTTGCACTCCGTCACCAGCAAGGTTGCCTCGCTGCCATCGGGCAGGATCGTCTGGCGCCGGGTGACGGAGAGCACGGCGGTCTGGTTGGAGTCGTCGTGGTAGGACTCCCCTCCGGAGATACCGCAGATAGTGCACATGTAGTGATCCCGGGCCATGACAGCCTGCTTCTCCTTGTTGGAGACTGCCTTCTGCGGTGTGGCGGCCCGCCGGGCCGTGGGGTCCCAGACCGGGACGCCGGCCTTCTCGAAGCGCTGGTCCTCAGCCGTCAAGGTCGCGTCCTCGGCGCTGGTGAGCATGACCCAGCCGTAGTCACGGAGATCGCGTATGCGCCGGTCTGCTTGAGAGATGCCGGGGAACGCCTCGCGGATCTGCTCCTTGTTGAAGGTGTTCCCCTCGCCGACCACTTGGATGAGCCAGAGCGCCCCGCGGACCATGGTTCCGGCCTTGAGCTCAGGGTCGTTCCAAGCAGGCAGCGTCACTTCGTGCTCCGTTCTCCAACTGATCGAGACGTTGATTGTGGATTATCGGCACACCGCCTGTCAGCCGGACCTGCCATGATGCTGGGGCACGCTGCGTCTGGTTGCTGGGGAGGCTCTGGTTATGGCTGTGAAGTTCGGCGTTCCGCCCGAGGGTGAGAAGATTCGCTCGCTGGTGGACGAGCGGCTCAAGCAGGCCATGGCCGAGGACGGTGCGAAAGTCACCGTGGAGTGGCGCGGTGAGCAGAAGCACTTGCATGTGATCTCCATGCCGGTCGACATGCTCTACTTCAACCCCGACACCCACCGTATTCGCGCACAGCGCTCCCTGGACCCTGAGCGTAATCGGGTTCTGGAGGAAGAGCCGTGGAGTGAAGCCGCACAAACGTATCTGCATGACCTGCTGCGCTGTCGGCCCTCGAACCCTAACCAGACCGACCCGGACTACGTGGCGCTGCAGGACGAGCTGGACGACGTGGGTCAGCGGGAGCCCGGGATCATCAGTCCGGACGGCATCCTGGTCGATGGGAACACCCGATGTGCCGCGCTGAAGGACCTGGGCATCAGGGACATCCGGGTGGGTGTGCTCCCGGCGGATACGTCCCGCCGGGACATCAACAGCGTCGAGCTGGCACTGCAGTTGCGCCGTGACAGGCGCCGCGAGTACTCGTACATCAACCGCCTGATTGCGATCGAAGACGAGCTTGCGGACGGCCGCCGCGAGGAGGACGTTGCCCGCGACTTCAACATCAAGAAGACCACTCTTCAGCAGGACCGCTGGGTCTACCAGTTGATCAACGATGCGATTGATCGCAGCCAGACCGAGAACGGCGCCGTGCTGCGGCTAGTCGACTTCGAGGACCACCAGGAGAAGCTCCGCGAACTTCACCGCGACTACACCAAGCTCGCCAAGACCGACCCGGACGCTGCCGAGCAGCTCAAGGAATCGCGGCTGGCCATGGTGGTCCTGAACTACGCGAAGACGACCGTGCGTCTTGCGGAAGCCGACTTCCACAGCCGGTATCTCGAAGAGCGCCTGCCTGATGACCTAAGGCCTGCGGCCCAGGAGTCCGCTGCCGTGTCGATTCCCGGGCTCGAAGACGTAGCGATCCCGGACGCGACCGCGGCGGTGAAGACGACTCGCGCGCTTACGGATGCTCTGCTCCAGGCTAAGGCGACGGCGCAAGCTGGTGACAAGCTGGGCGCCGCGGCAGTGACGCAGGCCGACGCGCTCATCAAGTCGGCGCGCAAGACCTTCGACGTTGCCGTGAAAATGGCCGGGGCGAACGCCGAGCTCCAGAAACGCCAAGTGGCTGTCCCGGCGCGCCTCACCGACGCCGCAGACTACGTCAACCAGTGCGCTGCGGAGTTCGCCGAAGCCAAAGCCAAGCGCGCGCTCGACGAGGACGCGTTTGACGATGCGTTGCTTACTTTGAAGGCCAGTCTTGCCCGGCTCGCGAAGCAGGCGGGACGGACCTTCGCTTCTCCTGGCGATGGGGTTGCGTGGCTGCTTGACGCGACGCGGGAGAACTGATGGCGCAGCAGACTTCGTCGCCCAGCCTGGAGGTCGGATTCGGCGAGGGCGTGACGCGAGCGCGACTTCGAGCCGGCGCCGGTTACGAGAGCGAGCTGCGGCGCCTCGCCCTTCGTTTCCAGAGCAGTGTGCAGCGCTCTCCGGGGACTATGGAGGTCGAAATCGATGACCTCCTCACGAACCTGGTGGCGCTTGCCACGTGGCCTGAACCCAAAAGTGTCACCTGGGACCCTCAGCTGGCGGCCCTGGCAAGAGACTCCGCCGCTGACGCGCAGACGGTTGCCAGACGCCTTGACGCGGCGGCTGTTCCGGACGGGGAAGTTGACCCTGAGGCAGTTCGTGACCTCCTCGGCCCTGGCTGGGTAGGGGATCTCACCGAGTTCCAGCGGCGTGACATCGCGAAGCTGCTGTCGCTGCGCCACGGAGCCAATTTTTCAGTGCCCGGCGCCGGAAAGACCCGTGTAGGCCTCGCGGTCTTCCATACTCTGCGGCGCACCAAGGGCATTGAACGGCTGCTGATCGTTGGCCCGAAGTCTTGCTACGAGTCATGGAAGTATGAGAACCAGCAGTGCCTGAATGAGCCCTTGAGTATGGAGGTGTTCTCCAAGGACGCCGATCCGGCTGCGGACGCGCTTATCGTCAACTACGAGCGGCTGCGTCAAGACGGGGTCGTCAACGAACTGGGGCAATGGCTTGCTGCACGGCCGTCCATGCTGCTGCTCGATGAAGCTCACCGCATGAAGCGCGGAGCCGACGGCACGGACGGCGCTGCTTGCCTGGCCCTCGGCCCCCGCAGCAGACACCGTCTGATCCTTACCGGGACGCCGGCACCGAATGGGGTTAAGGACCTGGAGAACCTCTTCGGCTTCGTATGGCCCGGCCACGGGCGCCAGAAAGTGATCCAGGCCGTGGCCGGCGGGGACCTCGCCGAGGCGAGTCAGGTTCTGCGCCCCCTGTTCACCCGCACCACCAAATCTGAACTTGGACTGCCCCCGGTTTCCACGAACCTGACGCCGGTTCCTATGCCGCCCCTCCACCAGGAGGTCTATGAGGCGCTCGTCGGGCGGTTCTCAGCCCGTGCTGCTGGTTCGGAGGGTGACTTCCTAGCTCTGGGTAAGGTCGTCGTTTACATGCTGATGGCGGCTACCAGCCCGGCGCTGCTCGCCGTAGGCACCACACGTCATGAGCCGCTCTCCTACCAGGTACCTCCGCTCTCCGTGCCTGAGGGCACGCCGCTCTTCGAGCTGATGCGTGATCTTCCGAGTTACGAGATGTCGCCGAAGTACCGCGAGGTCCTGGCGATCGTCAGCCACAACGCTGCTCAGGGACGCAAGACGCTCGTCTGGTCGACTTTCGTGCGGAGCCTCAACACGCTGGAGCGCATGCTCAGTGAGTTCTCGCCCGCCCTGGTCTACGGCGCGATGAGTGACACCGACCGCGAAGCCGCCATCAAGCGGTTCCGGCATGACTCCGACTGCATGGTCCTCTTGTCTAATCCGGGGACTCTCGGCGAGGGAATTAGTCTCCATCATCACTGCCACGACGCCGTCTACGTGGACCGTGACTTCGCGGCCGGCCGCTTCCTCCAGAGCCTCGACCGCATCCACCGCCTAGGCCTCGCTCCAGAGACGGAGACAAGGATCACGGTGCTCGCCTCGAAGGGCACGATCGACGAGATCGTTGATCAACGACTCAGCGACAAACTCAAATTTATGGGTGGCATCCTCGATGATCCCGCCGTCCAGCAACTGGCCGACCTTGAGGAAGAACCGGCGATGGGCGGCGACCTGGACCAGCGGGATCTTCAAGCGTTGATGGGTCACCTCCGTGCCCGTGCCGCCTGAGCCAGTCCTGCGTGCGGCGGTCCGCTGGCTGGAAAGGCTTCCAGCCAGCGGATCGACGCGGGTTCGTGCGCTTTTTACTACGCATAGCGATTTCAGTGACATCACGCCAACGCAGTACGACGCAGCGTACGCCTGGATCCAGGAAACCGGCCTCCTGGGCGAGGCGAGCAGCGGCGTTCCCCTGAACTGCAGGGTGTTTGACGCGGCGATGGCCCATAGCGGAGCTCCATGGCTTCGGGACGCCGACCTGCTCATCCGTAACCCCGATGAACTTCCCGAAGACGCCCTGCGCGCGGCAGAGACGCTTGGCCTCGCTCCAGAAGAGGCCTATGCGCAAGTCAGTACCGTATGGGGAAAGGTGGACACCGAGGAACGCTCCCGCATCGGTTCGGCGGGTGAGCTGGCGCTTTTTGAACTGTTGTCCGAGTCAGCGGAAGGCCGGGTGGAGCATGTGGCGGCATGGTCCGACGGCTACGGCTACGACATCTTCGTGGACGCTCATCAGCACTCCGCGCATCTAGAAGTGAAGACCACTGTGCGTGTGGGCCGGCTCACTGTTTATATCTCGCGCAATGAATACGAGACGATGCTTCGTGATCCGGCTTGGGAACTCGTGACGGTTCGCCTCACTCCTGAGCTGAAAGTCAGGACAGTGGCCGCAGTGCCAAAGAACTGGATAGCGGGCCACGTACCATCGGACCGCAGTGCACGCGGTCGTTGGGAGTCGTGCCGCCTCGACATACCCCCTGAGGTACCCGTGCCAGGCATCCCGAGCGTAGGGCCGATGCTCGCCGAAACTGCGCCCGAAGTGCTCAGGGGGGTGTCTGTGTCTTAGGCCGACTTCTGCACTCCAGCCTCCGAGAGCAGGAATTCTTCCGGCTCTGCAGGCCATTGGTCGTCGCTGGGCTCCGGACATTCTGTCAAGGGCAGCGCGTCCTCCAAGGCATCCTTAACTGCGGTGCGCCACTGGTCGAGGGAACCCCGGATGATAAACGGTCCAAGACCGAAGGTCACGCTGTTCTCGTCATCGATGCGCAGCGGTGCTGGCTCGTCCCCGACCAGTACATCGCTGGCAAGGCCTGTCGCCGCAGCGTCGAGCGCTGCTTCGAAGTCTGAGGGGCCGATCCACCCGATCCAGTTCTGGCCGTGGGCTACAGCCTCCGCTGCCAGCACGCTCCGGCCGGCTCCGGCGTACGCGGTGAAGACGAGGGACTGTGGTGTACGGGTCTCGGCTACCGCGGTGTCCTCCGTCAGGAAGCCAGGGCGAAATTGATCGAGAAGCGCCGTTATCCGTTCCGCTAGAAGAGCTCTCCGGGCGGCCAGAAACTCCCGGTACCCCTCTGGCTCAAGTACGGCGGGGTCATCGGGGATTACATGCGCGGCACGATCGCTCGCGCCGACACTCTGCAGGTAGGCAGCCGGGGTACGGCTACCGATGATGTTTTTCGCCGTCTGCTCGGAGACGAACACGACGTTCGCGAGTTCGTTGATCTCCGTGGATGAGTACTTGGCACTGTGGTTGCGCAGTTTCGTGGCCGGATGCACAAGGCTGTACTGCGGTTTTCCGGACCGGTCCACGCCTCCGGAGATCGGGCCGCCGTCCCACCAGTCGGTGGCGCTGGAGTGTGCTACTGCGAGATAGCAGAACATCAGGTAGGGGCTCTGGTGATTGCGCCCGGCGAGGTCTCCGGCGGTTACTGAAATGCCGCCTTCGCGAATTCCGAGATTAGAAAGCAGCGCAGTAACAGGATCGTCAGCGTCGAGCATCCTGATGTCCTGTGTCAGCGCGGTGTCTGAGGCGCCGCCGTACCGGTTGCGCGCGGTAGCGGCCAGGAACCAGTACAGAAGCCCGTTCTCCACTTCGTCGGCGATCTCAGCACCTTCTGGACGCCGTCCGTAGTAGAGGATGAGCGGGTGGAGCGCGGCGAGCGACGGAACGAGTGCCGTTGTCGGGATGAGAAGCCGCTCCTCAAGGAGAGGTACGACACGGGCCAGCCCTCGTCGGACCTTTTCCCAACCTGCTTCGACCACCTCCTGGCTAGCCGCGGTTAGCTTGGCTACAGAAGCCAGACGCCTACCTGTGGTCGACAGACTCAACGTCAGGGCTTTGATGAGGAAGTTGACATCGAGAGCCCCGTAACCGCGTTTGGCCCAGTGGGCCGATTCGGCTTCCAGCTGTCCCAGGAAGCCGGGCGTACGCGCGGACAGCGTCGCAAGTGCGAGATCTGTGGTCTTGAGCGCTCGGCCACCGCTATTTACGCGGACGAAGATGTCGGCGACTTCCTCGTACTCGAAGTCGTGCAGTACTTCCATGTGGAAGTCCCGCTGGGTGATCTTCTGGAGAGCGCTCAGACGCCGTCCGATTTCGGGGTCCGGGATGGCAAGCCCGGCTTCTTTCAGTTCGCCGTGGATCGCGAACACGTCGGCGTCCGGCCCGACGACGTCGTAAACCTTGATCCACTTTCTGTTGCGCCGGGTGGCGGCGCTCTGGTTCTGGAAGGCCTCTGTCTCGATGTTGAAGACAACCTGAGCGTCCGGGTGATCGGTGAGGACGCGGAAGAGCGAGGTGAGCCTCTGCTGGCCGTCGAGCAGGTAAAGGGGCATGACGCTGGGCAGGGCCTGGGGCATGCCGATCGCCGCTCCACGGGTCTCAGCGGCCTGGCCCGTCTTCCAGAAGAGAAGGGAGCCGGCTGGGTAACCGCGGTACAGCGACTCGATGAGCCTGGCGACCTGCGACGCCTTCCAGACGTATCCACGCTGGATCTCAGGGAGCATGATCTCCCCGGCCGTGATTTGCGTGATCAGTGTTCGGACGTCGCGGTTTGTGCGCTCGACCGCCACCTTGCCCCCAGTGTTCCGCGCGGTCGCGGTGAGTCTGCCGCACCCGCTATGCCTCGATGCGAGCCCAGCCAGTCGCCTCCCCCACAGAAGCTGCTTATGCCGCTGCACTCGCTGGACATAGCGTAAGTCAGGGAGAAGGGCCTTGGCCTGGACTCCTGCCCCGCGTGAGAGAGGCGCCCTGACCTCAGGGGACTGCCTAGGCCTCGTCGCCCTCATCCGAGGGCTTAGCGAGCTTGGCCTTCCGATCGGTCACCGCCCTGCAAACAGCGAGCGAGCACTCCTCTGCCGACTCGTGCTCCCAGAAGCGGAGAACTAGCCACCCCGCATCCCTAAGCCGCTGGTCAGTGTCCCGATCGCGCTCCATGTTGCGCAGAACCTTCTCTGACCAGTAGGCCGGGTTCGTCCTCGGCGGGATGTAATGCTCAGGGCATCCGTGCCAGTAACAGCCGTCGATGAAGACCGCCACCTTCACTGGACGGAAGACCATGTCGGCTGTCCGTCGCAGGTCTGGCAAGGGGCGAGCAGCAACGCGGTAGCGCAGGCCCTGGGCATGAACGAGCCGTCGGATCAGCTTCTCGGGCTTTGTGTCACGGCTGCGGATCGCCTGCATGTTGCGACGGCGGGCTGCCGACGAAGCCCAGGAACCTTCTGGCGCTTCCCACTCGGGATCTTCGGACACACCGCTGAGCCTAGTACTGGAATCAGAGTACGAAGCGTGGGGCATCTGGTCTGAGGGGAAAGTGGCCAGCCGCCGCCCGGCAGAGGTGCCGGACGGGATCCCGGGGCGGGGCCGTGCCCGCATCTGGCGATCGGCAGGTTAAGCGTGCTAGCCGTGACACCCCTCATACGCCCGCCCCGACCCACACCAACACCCCGCCCCCCTCTGCGGCGGCCAAGCCACTGCTCGTCCCCGCGCTGCCAAAGTCGTCGCATACTGCGGCAGTAGTGCCGCGTCTGCCGGAGACGTGCCCTCCGAGGCCGCGAAGGCCTCATAGGAGGGGACGGTGCCCGTCACGATTCCCAGGTTCGGCGTTCCGGAGGTCGCCAGCTCCCGCAGCGCCTCCTCTATCGTCGCGAGGTGGGTCTCGTGGGACGGGTACTCCTCCGCAAGCGTCGGATACGCGGCCACCAGCTCCGCCAGTTCCCCCGCCGGCCAGTGCAGGACGGCCACCGGGAAGGGGCGGGAGAGGGCCTCCCGGTACGCTCCCAGCTCGGCGCGCAGACGGTAGATCTCCGCCTCCAGCTCCAGCGGGTTGTCCGAGCCCAGGGACCAGATCCGCTTCGGGTCGTGCAGCTCGTCCAGGGAGACCGGCGACGAGTGCAGCGCGTCCGCCAGGGCGTCCCACTCGTCGTGCGCCGCGCCCAGCATCCTGCGCACCCGGTGGCGGCCGAACAGCAGCGGGTGGGTGGAGTACGGGGGTTCCGGTACGTCCGTCAGCAGCAGGCGCACCGCCTCCGTGAACGTCTCCTGCGCCGCCTCCAGCTCGTCGTGGGACTCCAGGGACTCCGCGACGATCACCCAGGGGGCCGCGTCGCGCGGGGCGGCCGTGCGGATGCCCGTGATGATCGCGCGGGCCTCCGCCTCGTGGCCGTACTCCCAGAGGTTGGAAGCCTTGAGGGCCCGGACCAGGTGCGGGTTCTCCAGTCCGTCCGGAGAAGAGGACAGCAGGCGGTCGTAGAGCGCGGTCGCGGCGGGGCGGTCGCCGGACAGTTCCAGATGGGCCGCGGCCTGCAGCAGCAGGGCCTCCGCGTCCTCCGGATACAGGCCGGCGGTCCGCTCCAGGCGTGCCGCTTCGGCGGTGTGGTCGACGTTCTCGGCAGGCGTGTCGGGGCGCATAGGTGACACCGTACTGCCGAGCGGTGACAAAGAAGAGGTATACGCAGGTCAGCGACCCCGCAGCAGCTAGCGGTCGTCGGCGTCGCCGCGCGTCGCGGCGAGTTCGATACCGCGCACTCTGCGCAACCAGGCGAAGAAGAGCCGGAGCGCGATGCCGCACCCGGCGCACCAGCCCCAGCCCTCGGTGAGGAGGGCGTGCAGACCGTCCTCGTGCTGGATGTACACGACTTGGGCGCCGACGGTTGCCGCGATGAATCCGTTCGTCCGTGACTCTGCCGACAGCAGCCAGTCGACCGGCCACCACAGGGGTGCGGTGAGGTCCCGCAGACGCAGGCGGAGGGCTGCCCGGAGGAAGCCGAGGGCGTAGAGCATCCTGCGGCGCGGCGACAGGACGACGCCGTTTCCGGGATCTCCGGCGAGGATCGCGGCCCACTCCTCCCGGAGGTGTGCCCTGCGCTCGCCGGCGACGAAGGAGGCGAAGTCCAGGGTGCGGTGGGCGGCCCTGCCGCTCGGGCGGACCGTCCGGCCGGAGACCTGGGACCCCGGTCCCGGTTCCGCTTCCGCTTCCCCTTCCGTTTGCGCTTCCGGCGGGGTTCGGCGCAGGGCGGTGATCAACAGACCTGCGGCGGCGAGCATGATCGCGGCCGCCGTAAAGGCACCGAACAGCCAGCCGGTGGTGAGCATGTTCTGGGCCAGGACGGATTCGGGGTCGAACATCTTCAGGAGGTAGCCGACGAGAAGGAAGATCGCTGCCGCTGTGCCGGCCATGACCGGTGCCAGTACGGCGGTGATCGTCGGCAGTCCAGGGCCACCAGGGCCACCAGCACCACCAGGGTCATCAGGGCCACCAAGGTCATCAGGGCCACCAACGTCATCAGGATGAGCAGGCCCACCGGGACCAGCGGTCCTCTCGCGACTCTCGTCCGCGCTCACGCCCTGCCCCCCTCGGCTCGCGTCGGCAGCCCGAAGAATCGGGGCTTGCGCTCCTGTGCCTGGCGGGCCGCCTGCCGGCCGACGCCGGTGAGTTCGTAATAGAACCTCTTGGGCCGCCCAGGGTGCTTGCCCGTCTCCTCGTACCGCGTGACCCATCCGGCGTCGACCAGGCGCTCGAGGATCGGGTACACGGTCCCGGACCCGAGGTGCGTCTGTTCGCAGATCTTCAGGCCCCACGCGGGATCGTCGGCGGTGGACGTCACCAACACTTTGATCACTTCAAGTGTGGGTCGAGTAAGGCGAATTGATGCCATGTCACGAGTGAAGCAGCCTGCCGAGCGTATGTCGAGTACGACAGTCGGGTGCGTTCGCTCCGCGGGGTGCGGGGTGCGGGGTGCGGGGTGCGAGGGGCGGTGTCGGGAGCCGTGTCGGGGCCCTGCATGCCCGTGCGCGGCACGGCATGCAGGGCCGGCCCCTGACCGGCTTCCCGTGGGGGAGCAGACGGCTGACCGCTGACTCCTGCCCCCACAACCCGCGACCCGACCGCCGACCCCTGCCCCCGACCGCCGACCGCCGACCGCCGACCCCTGCCCCCGACCCCCGCCCCCAACCCGTGACCGCTGCCCGCTGCCCGCTGCCCCTCAGATCGTCACGCCGTCCACCTGCAACGTCTGCACCGACTTCGCCGCGAACGGCACCGCCACCGACTTTCCGCTCAGGAAGGTGTTCGAGTACGCCCGGTACCGGTCCCCGCCCGTCGTGACCGTGTTCCAGCGGGGGACCAGGCCGCCCGAGCCGCCGGAGACCGTCGTGAAGCGGGAGAGGTCGAAGGTGAGGGTCTGGGCCGAGGTGGAGGTGTTCACCGCGACGATCACCAGGCGGCGGGCCGCCGCGTCGTACGCGGCCGCCGCGTAGCTCACGCCGGTGTCGAGGATCCGCATGCCGGGGCGGATGTGGCGGCTGAACTGGGCCATCACGTAGTACTTCGTCTGGATGGTCGTCGGCTGCAACGTGTTCGCGTCGTACGCGATCATCGCCCAGCCCGTCGACGGGTCCATGACCTGCCAGTAGCACCAGGCCGTGGGGTGCAGCCAGCGGAAGTCGTAGCAGAGGTTCGACGCCATGGTCAGGCCGGTGCCGTCGCTGTCGCCCGTCTCCGAGTTCCACAGTTTCTTGCCGGACGTCGTCACCACGTCCGTGTAGAGCAGGTCCCTGCGGCCACCGGAGCCCTGGTAGCCGTGCACGTTGACCTGGTTCACCAGGGCCCTCGTCGAGGAGCCGAACGACGCCCACGTCGAGCGGGCCGTGTCGTAGTTGGTCTCGTCGGAGGCCGCGATACGGATGCCCGTCAGGCCTCGCTTGTCCAGCTCGCTGCGCATGTACGGGAGTACGGCCGCCTGGACCGCCGGGTCCATGTGGCAACCCTCCTGCGTTCCGGTCGCCGTCCACCAGGACGACGCCGGCTCGTTGAAGGGGTCGACCGTCGCGAAGTTCACGCCCCAGTTGTTCCTGGCGTACAGGGCCGTCGCCGCCAGGTGGGAGGCGTGCTGGCGGTAGTTCCAGGACTGGAGGTTGTTGCCGCCGTTCGCGGCGCCGGACGGGTTGTGGTTAAGACACATCCACCACATGGGGGAGTTGGCGAACAGCTCCGTCGTGGCGCCCCGTTGCGTCGCCTTCTGGAGCATCGCGCGCTGGTTGGCGTCCGCCGTCCAGCGCCAGGCCGAGGAGGTGGGGTCCTCGTTGTTCCAGTCCTGCCAGAAGCCCTCGATCTGCTTGAAGCCGGGGATGTTCGGCGACTCGACCATCGTCTCGCCGTTGACGGTGTTCCAGCTGCACGCGCCGAGGTTGTAGCGGGCGATGTTGAGGCCCAGGCCCGGGAGCGTCGTGCCGTTGTACGTCACCGAGTTGGTGGTGAAGAAGAGGTCGGCGAAGTCGTTCCGCGCGCCGAAGACGTTGGCCCACCAGGCGAGGGAGGTGCCCCAGCCCTCCCAGGTGCCGTACGTGGTCGACGGGTTGACGGCGATCGTCGCGTCGGCGTGGGCCGTACCCGTCGCCATGGCGCTTCCGAGGAGCGCGCCGCCCGAGGCCGCCAGCAGGGTTCTGCGTCGGATCATGACTTCTCCGCTTCACTCGACTGAGAACGGCCGGCCGTCCCAGCCGGGCCGTGATGCATGCGGGTACGTGAGTTCTGGAGCCGCGTGGTGCGGCTGAACGCTTGAGCGCGTCACGAAGCATCGGGTGTGGCGCGTGGTGTTGTCGAGGGTTCCGACAGCCCTTTCTCAAACCGGTGGAGGAAGGTTCGAGGGGACGAACACCCGCTCCCGCGCCGCGTCTTGCTCCCACTCGTCGGCGTACGGCTCTGGAGACCTCGTCCCGCGGCCCTTATCGTGCGGGCGTCCCACGAGGGAGGAGGCGTCGGCGTGCGGATTCCCGTCGTGCACCACCGCGTCCGGCGGCGGCGCGCCCGGCGCCGGCGGGTGCTGTGGTGCGGTGCCGAACTGCTGGTCACCGCCGGGGTACTGGGTCTGCTCCTCGTCGTCCACCAGATGTGGTGGACCAATCGGGAGGCGCGGGAGGGCGCCGACCGGAAGGTGGAGGCGCTGGAGCGGGAGTGGGGGAACGGGGGCGACACCACCCCCGGTGCGGAGGCCGATTCCGACTCCGGGCTCGACGACGGGCTCGACCGGAACAGCGGCAGCGTCCACCGGCCCGGCACCGTCGACGGCTCGGCCCCGCCCCGGCCCACCCCCTCCCGGGCCTACGCCATCCTCACCATCCCCCGCCTCCACCTCCGCGTCCCCGTCGCCGAGGGCACCAGCAAGTGGAACGTCCTCGACAAGGGGTACGCCGGCCACTACACCGGCACCCAACAGCCCGGACAGACCGGCAACTTCGCCCTCGCCGGGCACCGCAACACGCACGGCGAGCCCTTCCGCCACCTCGACCGGCTCCGGCCGCAGGACAGGATCGAGGTCGAGACGGCCCGGGCGATCCACACGTACGCCGTCGACGAGGTCCTGCCACGCACCTCACCCCGCGACACGGACGTGATCCGGCCCGTACCGCGCTCCACCGCCGGACCCGCGCACGGCTACGACGTCCCCGGCCGCTACCTCACCCTCACCACCTGTACGCCCGAGTACAGCTCCAAGTACCGTCTGGTGGTGTGGGCGAAGCTGGTCGCCACACGAGCCCGGCCGTAGCCGCGCCCCGTGCTCGGGGTCGTACAGGCGGGGTGAGGGGCGAAGCGAACGGTCCGGGGGAGATCCAGATCTACGCCGTGGAGGAGAGCGGGCCCGCGTCCGCCACGTGCGTCATCCGGTGCGTCGGCGGCGTCGTGCGGTCCGGCCGGTGGTACGCGGGCGGCTCCGGGAGTGCGCCGATCCTGCTCGACCGGATCGAGAGGTACGGACGTCCTGTGGACTCCATCGACCCGCCCCACAGCGCGAGGGTCCGCTTCTCCGGGGCGGGCGTCGCCGGTCCGGCCGGGGCGGTGACGGTCGTCGGGGTTGACCGCATCGCCGGGTGAG
Source organism: Streptomyces sp. NPDC014995 (assembly GCF_043080745.1). Lineage (NCBI taxonomy): Bacteria > Bacillati > Actinomycetota > Actinomycetes > Kitasatosporales > Streptomycetaceae > Streptomyces > Streptomyces sp. NPDC014995. The sequence goes on along the minus strand of NZ_JBIBVX010000009.1, from coordinate 166,951 downwards.
TCCTGTCTCCGCGGAACCGTCGTACCGGTCCCGGACGTTCTCAGGTATAACGACGACAGGCCGGCCGACAGGCCGGATGGCAGGCAGAGCAGGATGCGGGGCGGAAAGGGGGCGCGGTGATCCGCGAGTGGTGTACCGCCGTGCGTCCCGCCGCCGTTCTCCTCTTCTTCCTCCTCGACGTCGCCCTCTTCGACGCCGGCGGCCTCTCCGCCACCGTCGCGCTCGCCGCGACCGCCGCCGCCGGTTCCGCGTTCGCCGTCTGCTGTCTCCTCGCCGCGCGGTGCGCGCCCGTCGTGCCGCCCACCCGGGTGCGGACGGCCATCCGTGACCGGGACCGCCGTACGGCCTTCCTGCCCCAACGCGACCCCGACGCCTCCGGCCGGCCACGGCCCAGGGCGCCCGGGCACGCCCTCGCGACGGCCGCCGCGTAGGGCACACTCCCGCATCAGCACCCACCCTGTGTGACCCCGCGCGGGTCGTCATGCCGCCAGTTGGTTCCCCATCCCCGGCACGACGAGACCCCCGGAGGGCTCCTCACCCATGTCCGTCCTCATGTCCGCCTTCGTCCAGCTCGTCGAGTGGTTCGCCGACCTGCTCGAACCGCTCTTCCAGGCCTCCGCGGCCGCCGCCGCGATCGTCCTGTTCACCGCGCTCGTACGGCTCCTCGTCCACCCCCTGTCCCGGGCCGCCGCGCGCGGCCAGCGGGCCCGGGCCGCGCTCCAGCCGCGGATCGCCGAACTGCGCAGGAAGCACGCCCGGAACCCGGAGCGGCTCCAGCAGGCGGTACTGGAACTGCACGCCGAGGAGAAGGTGTCCCCGCTGTCGGGCTGCCTGCCGAGCCTGCTCCAGCTGCCCGCGTTCTTCCTCCTCTACTACGTCTTCTCGCACGCGTCGATCGGCGGCGAGACCAACGGACTGCTCACCCACCGGCTCCTCGACGCACCCCTCGGCGACCGCTGGACGGACGCCCTCGCCGCCGGCGGCGTGTTCGACGGGGCCGGGCTGGTCTACGTCGGGCTGTTCGCCGTCGTCACGGCGGTCGCCACCTTCAGCTACCGCCTCTCCCGGCGGATGATGGCGACGAACCCGGCGATGGCCGCCGCGGCCGGCGGCGAGGAGGTGCCCGGGATGGGGGCCGTCACCAAGGTCATGCCGTTCCTGTCCTTCTTCACCCTCGTCACCGTGGCGGTCGTCCCGCTGGCCGCCGCGCTGTACGTCGTCACGAGCACGGCGTGGAGCGCCGTCGAGCGGGCCGTCCTGTACCGGCCGTGAAACGGGTGACGGTCCAGCACGTGAACCGGGTATTGCGGAGCGGACGCCCAGCTTGGAGGATCGACCAGTCCTCCGATGGCTGCACCCGTCGGCGGGCTGCCCGCGATCGAGGGAGATTGTGATCATGAAGCTGCTGCGAGTCGGTACGGCGGGCGCCGAGCGCCCCGCGCTGCTCGAACCCGACGGAACGCTGCGGGACCTGTCGGGTGTCGTGGACGACATCGACGGCGCGCTGCTCGCCGACGACGCGGCGCTCGGCCGGGTCCGGTCCGCCGCGGACTCCGGCGAGCTGCCCTTCCTGGACCCGGCCGGCCTGCGGATCGGCCCGCCGGTCGGCCGGATCGGCAAGGTCGTGTGCATCGGGCTCAACTACCACGACCACGCCCGCGAGACGGGATCCCGGCCGCCCGCGGAGCCCGTCGTCTTCTTCAAGGCGGCGGACACCGTCGTCGGGCCGTACGACACGGTGCTCGTTCCCCGCGGGTCGACGAGGACCGACTGGGAGGTGGAACTGGCCGTCGTCATCGGCCGTACCGCCCGCTACCTGGACTCGGCGGAGCAGGGCCTCGCGCACGTCGGCGGGTACGCGGTCGCCCACGACGTCTCCGAGCGGGAGTTCCAGATGGACCGCGGCGGGACCTGGGACAAGGGCAAGAACTGCGAGACGTTCAACCCGCTGGGGCCGTGGCTGGTGACACCGGACGAGGTACCGGATCCCCAGGCGCTGTCGCTGCGGCTGTGGGTCAACGGCGAGCTGAAGCAGGACGGCACGACCGCCGAGCAGATCTTCCCCGTGGGAGAGGTCGTGCGGTACGTCAGCCAGTTCATGACCCTGTACCCGGGCGACGTCATCAACACGGGGACCCCGGCGGGGGTGGCCTTCGGACGGCCCGAGCCGAAGCCGTACCTGCGGGCGGGGGACGTGGTGGAGCTGGAGATCGAGGGGCTGGGGCGGCAGCGGCAGGAGCTCAAGGACGCCTGACGAGGCGCGGGGCGCGGGGAGTTCCCCGCGCCCCTTCACGTCTCACGGCCACAGGTACTTCTCACCGCCGCAGGTATTTCTCACGGCCACAGGTACTTCTCCAGGAACTGCTCCAGCGCCTCCACCACGAACCGGTGGTCCTCCAGTTGCGGCAGGCCCGACACCGTCACCGCGCCGATCACGCCGACCCCTTCGACGTTGACCGGGAAGGAGCCGCCGTGGGCCGCGTACGTGTCCGGGTCGAGGCGGGAGGACTCCTCGAAGGTCGTGCCCTTGGCGCGGAAGCGGGAGCCGACCAGGTAGGAGGAGGCGCCGTAGCGCTCCACGACACGGCGCTTGCGGGCGATCCAGGCGTCGTTGTCGGGGGTGGAGCCGGGCAGGGCGGCGTGGAAGAGCTGCTGGCCGGCGCGGTGGATGTCGATGGCGACCGGGGCCTGGCGCTCCCGGGCCAGCTCCACCAGGAGGGAGCCGAGCGCCCAGGCGTCGTCGTGGGTGAACCGGCGGAAGACCAGCCGTCGCTCCTGGGCCTGGAGCTCCTCCAGGGTCGGGGTGATCTCCGGGGTGAACTTCGGGGTGATCTCGTGGGTCACAGCGTCACCGCCACTCCGTCTCGTGCCGAACGGCGGGCCGCCTCCAGTACGTCGAGGGCGGCGGCCGCCTCCAGGGCGGTCACCGGGTTGGCGCCGCCGTCGGTCAGTGCCTTGGCCACCGCAGCGTAGTAGGCGGGGTAGTCGCCGGGCAGGGTTCGTACGGGTCGTCCACCGCCGGTCACGGGGGACTCTCCGGCTCCCACCCGGCCCCAGAGGTCCTCCGGTTCCGTGCCCCAGCCGGGGCCGGGGCGCCCGCCCTCCCGGAGCGCGGCCTCCTGCGGGTCCAGGCCGTACTTCACGTACCCGGCCCGCGAGCCCAGCACCCGGAAGCGCGGGCCGAGCTGCGCGGTCGTCGCGGAGACGTGGAGGTGGGAGCGGACGCCGTTCGCGTGCGTGAGCGCGATGAACGTGTCGTCGTCCGTCTCCGCGCCGGGGCGGCGTACGTCGGCCTCGGCGTAGACCCGCGTGACGGGACCGAACAGGACCAGCGCCTGGTCGACGACATGGCTGCCGAGGTCGTACAGCAGACCTCCGATCTCTGCGGGGTCGCCGGACTCCCGCCAGCCGCCCTTCAGTTGCGGCCGCCAGCGCTCGAAGTGCGACTCGAAGCGGTACACGTCGCCCAGTTCCCCCTCGCCGAGCAGCTTGCGCAGGGTCAGGAAGTCGTTGTCCCAGCGGCGGTTCTGGAACACGGAGAGGAACAGGCCGCGCTCCTCGGCGAGCGCCGCCAGCCCGCGCGCCTCGGCCGCCGTACCGGCGATCGGCTTGTCGACGACGACGGGGAGGCCGGCCTCGAGGGCGGCGGTGGCGAGCGGGACGTGCGTCTTGTTCGGGGACGCGATGACGATCAGGTCCAGGTCACCGGCCCGGGCGAGAAGCTCGTCGGGGGTGGCGCCGACGCGTACGTCCGGGAACTCGGCGCGGGCCTGCTCCTGCCGCTCGGGGTTCGAGGTGACCACCGTGTCCAGGGCGAGGCCCTCGGTGGCGGCGATCAGCGGCGCGTGGAAGACGGAGCCCGCGAGGCCGTAGCCGATCAGGCCGACGCGGAGGGGAGTACCAGTCATGCGCCCCACTTTCGCAACGCTGTTGCCAAAGTGCAAGCGCGGGAGACAATGGGCGCGTGAACAGGACGAACGGCGGCCCGGCGAGCGGCATGACGAGCGGCCCGGCGAGCGGGACGAGGGGCGGCCCGGCGAGCGGGACGACAGGTGGCCCGGCGACCGGTACGACGGGCGGTCCCGTCCGCGGCATGGCGGGCGCGAACCTCCTGGCCGTGCGCAGCCACAACACCGCGCTCGTGCTCGACCTGCTGCGCACGGCCGGCCAGGACGGCATCAGCCGGCTCGAGCTCGCCGAGCGCACCGGGCTCACCCCGCAGGCGGTCAGCAAGATCACCGCCCGGCTGCGGGAGGAGGGATTCGCGGCGGAGGCGGGCCGGCGCGCCTCCACGGGCGGCAAGCCGCGCACGGTGCTGCGCCTGGTCCCCGCGGCCGGGCACGCGGTCGGCGTCCACCTCGACCGCGACGAACTGCGGGTGGTCCTCACCGAACTCGACGGACGCGTGGTGGGGGAGCGGTGCGTGCCGCTCGACCTGGGGGCGGGCGCGGACGCCGTCGTGGGCGCGGTGGTCCGGGAGGCCGAGGGGGCTGTCGGTGAGGCGCTGACCGGCGGGGCGGTCGGTGAGGCGCCGGCCGGGAGTGCGGTCGGTGGGGCACTGGCCGAGGGTGCGGTCGGTGACATGCTGAAGGGCTGCCGCACTCTTCTCGGCGTCGGGGTCGCCCTCCCCGGTCCCCTCGACCACACCCACGGTGTCCTGAAGCGGGTCACCGGCTTTCCCGAGTGGGACGGCTTCCCCCTGCGGGACACGCTCGCGCGGCGGCTCGGGGTGCCGGTGGTCGTCGACAAGGACACCAATGCCGCCGCCCTCGGTCTCGCCGTCGGCGGCGAGCGCGGCTCCTTCGCCTACCTCCACCTCGGGACGGGGCTCGGCGCGGGCCTGGTGATCGGCGGGAGCGTGCACCGGGGGATCCGTACCGGCGCGGGCGAGTTCGGCCACCAGGTCCTCCAGCTCGACGGACCGCCCTGCCCCTGCGGCAACCGCGGCTGCGTCGAGGCGCTGTGCCTCGCGGCCATCGCCCGCGGCGACGTGGCCGAGGCGGCCCGCGTCCTCGGTACGGCCGCCGCCAACCTGGCCGGCCTCCTGGACATCGACCTGCTCCTGCTGGGCGGCCGGACGATCACGGCCACCCCGGATCCCTTCGTCGACGGAGTCACCACCGTCCTCGCCGCCCGCGCCCACCGCGAGGGCGCCCCCGAAGGCGCGGTACCGGTCCGTCTCGCCCCGGGCGGCGCCCGCGCCGTCGCGGAGGGCGCGGCCCAACTGCTCCTGGGCCCGGTCTTCGGCCGCGGGAACGGCTGAACGCCCCCCGCCTCCACGCCCCGCCTCCACGCCCCGCCTCCACCCCCAGCCCCCGTCACCCGCCCCGCCCCTGCGCCGAACGAATGGATTCGCACGACCGTACGGAGCGGCGCCGCTCCCCACCCCGTCCCGTCCGGCAGGCTCACGTGTTCATGCGACTGTGCACGCCCGTCTCCCTCTGCCTCGCCGCAGCCGCCGTCTTCCTGCCCGCGCCCGCGTACGCGGAAGCCGGCCCGCGCTGTGCCGGCCCGGACACCGGTGACTTCCCGCTGACCACCCGCCTCCACGGCGGCCCCGCCTCGTACCGGGCCGGCGGCGGATACGGCACCTGGTACCTCGACCTCACCAACACCACGGCCAACACCTGCGCCGGCATCCACCCGGTCGTCGTCCTCGTCGACACCGAGCGCGCCCTGAAGCCGTCCCAGCCCCATCTGGAGTTCTACGCCGACGGCCGGCCCCACCCCGTCCGCTTCGAGACGACCGACGAGGACGAACTCGTCGGCGTGCTCACCGGCCGGGCCTCCGGGGAACCCGAGGCCGCCGCGGCCACCCCGCCCGCCCCCTTCCCCGGTTTCACCGTCCCCCCGGGCCGGACCGTCACCGTCAAGCTGCGCCTCGCCCTCACCTCGGACGCCGTGCCCAACGAGGTCACCGCCAACGCGGCGGTCGTCCAGCGGCACGGCGACGACGGCGAGTGGGTCGGGCAGTCGAACGACTACCGCTTCACCGTGGAGGCCGACGCCCGGCCCGCCACTCCCGAACCCGACCGCGAGCCCGAGCCCGAGCCCTCGGCCTCCGCCCCGGCCACCGGTCTGCCGTACCTGGCCGAGGAGGCCAAGGAACTCGCCCGCACCGGCCTGTTCTCCCCGGCCGGAGCCCTCGCCGCCACCGCCTGTCTCCTCGCCACGGGCGCCGTACTGCTGCTGGCCCGCAGACGCCGCTGAACGCCGACCGGCCGACCTCGGGTGCCGAGGGGCCGGTCGCAGGCCCGGCTGTGGACCGGCCGGGCCTCGGCCACGTCCTCGACCCCGCGTAAACCGGCCATTCCCTCATGATCGGGCCTGTGATTACCCTGGGGCGCACGCAGCACCGCGTCGCGTACGGCAGGAGATCCCGCACATGGCAGACCGCAAGCCCATCGAGTCGTGGCTCACCGACATGGACGGTGTGCTCATCCACGAGGGCATTCCGATCCCCGGCGCCGACTCCTTCCTGAAGAAGCTGCGCGAGTCCGGCAAGCCGTTCCTCGTCCTCACCAACAACTCGATGTACACCCCGCGCGACCTGCACGCCCGGCTGCGCCGCATGGGGCTGGACGTGCCGATCGAGAACATCTGGACCTCGGCGCTGGCCACCGCGAAGTTCCTCGACGACCAGCGGCCGAGCGGCTCGGCGTACGTCATCGGTGAGGCCGGTCTGACCACCGCGCTGCACGACATCGGTTACATCCTCACCGACCACGAGCCGGACTACGTCGTCCTGGGCGAGACCCGCACGTACTCCTTCGAGGCCATGACCAAGGCGGTCCGGCTGATCAACGACGGCGCCCGTTTCATCTGCACCAACCCGGACGAGACCGGCCCCTCCACCGAGGGCCCGCTGCCCGCGACCGGAGCCGTGGCCGCGCTGATCACCAAGGCGACCGGCAGGAGTCCGTACTTCGCGGGCAAGCCGAACCCCCTGATGATGCGCACCGGGCTGAACGCGATCGGGGCCCACTCCGAGACCAGCGCGATGATCGGTGACCGGATGGACACCGACGTGCTGGCCGGCATGGAGGCGGGGATGCAGACGTTCCTGGTGCTCACCGGTCTGACCCGGCCCGAGCAGGTGGAGAACTTCCCGTACCGCCCGTCGAAGGTCGTCGACTCGATCGCGGACCTCGTCGACCGCGTCTGAAACCCGCCCCCGCGGGAAACGAACCCGTTCGGAGTAGCGAGACCCCTCTGGAGATGCGGGCCGCCGCCTCCGGGAGGAGCCTCCGAAGAGCTGGAGGTTCACTATGGGTTCACTGAAAGCAACTCTCTGTGCCGGTGTCGCGGTCGTCGCCACGACGCTCATCCCGACGGCGTACGCGGTGGACGGCGGCAGCGGGGGAGGCGAGGTCTCGCTGACCCCGTCGACCCCCACCCCGGGCGCCGAGGTCTCCCTCAGGGTCGGCGGCTGTGTCGGGAAGACGGCCACCGCGGCGTCGGAGGCGTTCGTCTCGGACGCCCGGCTCGTCGGCGCGGACGGCACCCTGGCCGGCGAGACCCGGGTCCGCTCCGCGCTCGACCCCGGTGCGTACGCCGTGACGATCGTCTGCGCCGACTTCCGGATCAAGGGCACGATCAAGGTCGTGGCGGCGTCGACGAGTCCGTCCGCGCCCGCGTCCCCGGTCGCCCCGGTCCGCGCGGGCGGTGGTGGCGCCGCCCCGCTCGCCTCCGCCGGCGAGGCCCGGGCCGACAGCCCCGGCACCGCCCACGCGGTCACCGGTCTGGTCCTGGCGGGCCTCGCCGCCGCCGCCGTAGCGCTCCGGACGGTGCGCCGGAGCCGCGGGACGGAGTGACCATGTCCGATCGCGAGCGCTCCTCCGGGCGCCTCATGACCGGCGTCGCCTGGGCGCTGCTCCTGCTCGGGCTGTGGCTGTGGGGACGTGAGGTGACCGACGTACAGCCGGGGATGTCCGCGCCGACCACGGGTGACGTGGCCGCCGTGGGCCGGCCCGGGGGCGCCGAGCTGCCGCCCGCCGCCAAGCCGCTGGGGGCCGCGCTGCCGCAGCGCGTCGACATCCCCGAGCTGGCTGTGCAGGCGCCGGTCGTGGCCCGCGGGCTGGACGCGCAGGGCGCGATCGACCCGCCGCCCTACGACCAGGCGGGCGTCGTCGGCTGGTACGCGGCCGGCGCGAAGCCCGGCGCGGTCGGCACCGCGCTGATGGTCGGGCACGTCGACACCGAGACCCGGCCGGCCGTCTTCTACAAGCTGAGCACGCTCGAGGCCGGCGAGACGATCCGGGTGGTCCGGGACGACGGCACGGTCGCCGAGTTCACCGTCGACGGGGTCGAGGTGGTCCGGCGCGACCGCTTCGACGCCCGGCAGGCCTACGGACCCCGCGCGTCGGGCCGCGCCGAGCTGCGGCTGATCACCTGCGGCGGCACCTTCGACCGGGCGAGCCGCAGCTACACGGCGAACGTGATCGTGTCGGCGTACCTGACCGGGACGACCACGACCAGGGCGTGACCACGGTTGATCAGGACAGCAGAAAGCCCCTCGCTCACGCGAGGGGCTTTCTCGTCTGTGCGCCGCCAGGGACTCGAACCCCGGACCCGCTGATTAAGAGTCAGCTGCTCTAACCAACTGAGCTAGCGGCGCCTGCTGACGTCATCAACTCTACATGACGTCCGGGGGTGCTCCGGACCACCGTCCGGCCGGGCGGCCGGCCCTCCGACCTCCCGAAAGGGGGCCGCGTACATCATTCGGACCGTCAGCATGCGCGGGCGCATCACTGTTGGGAAAGACTGGCCAACGTGCACAGTCGCGGACATTTCCATCTGGAGTGTGAGGGGAATCGCATGGAGACTCCGGTATTCGAGGAATTCGATCCCGCGAGCGACTGCGACTGCCCCGGATGCGTTCACTGGCGGCGGGTGAGTCCGCGTTCCCTGCCCGGCCGGCTCGGCGGGCACCCGGCCGCCCACCGCACCGTCGTCGTCGCGGCCGCCGCCGCGGTGCTCGGTGCCGGGCACGCCGTGCCCGCCCTGGCCGCCCCGCACGGCCCGGACTGGCCCGGCATTCCCGCAGGTGAGGAGCCCGAGACCCCGCAGGGCGACAAGGCGCCGCTGCACGGCCGGGGTGGCCGGCCGGCGAAACCGGCGGGAGCGGTCACGACGCCGGCGACGACCCGGGCGGACATCATCAGGCGGGCCAAGACCTGGGTCGCGGCAGCGGTGCCGTACAGCATGAGCGCCTACTGGTCCGACGGTTACCGGCAGGACTGCTCGGGTTACGTCTCCATGGCCTGGAAGCTGCCGGGGAACGAGTGGACGGGCAGTCTCCACCAGTACGCGACCCGGATCACCAAGGAGGAACTCCAGCCGGGCGACATTCTGCTGTTCCACAATCCGTCCAATCCGCACAACGGCTCCCACGTGGTCCTTTTCGGCGGCTGGACGGACTACACGCACACCTACTACATCGCCTACGAACAGACCCGCCCCAGCGCCCGCCGGCTGTCCACTCCCTATGCCTACTGGGCCAATTCCGCTCGCTATGTCCCCTACCGCTACAACGGCCTCAAGGCGGAGGCGGGCGCGGGCGGCGCGACACCGGGTGCCGGTGCGGGCGTCACGCCGGCCCCGTACCCCGGGCGGGGGTACTTCGGACCGGGCGCCGACAACAAGTACGTCACCCAGCTCGGCCGGCTCCTCGTCGGGCGCGGCGGCGGGCGCTTCTACACCTCGGGGCCCGGTCCGCGCTGGTCGGAGGCCGACCGGCGGGCCACCCAGGCGTTCCAGCTGGCCCAGGGCTGGCGCGGCGCGGACGCCGACGGGCTGCCCGGTCCGCGGACCTGGGCGCTGCTGACCACCGGCAAGGGCAAGGACATCGCGGCCGCGACCGGCACGGCGGGCCGGCCCGCACCCGCTCCGGCCGCGCGCGTCCCCGCCTACCCCGGCCGGGCCATGTTCCGGCCCGGTGCCAGCAACGCGTACGTCACCCAGCTGGGGAGGCAGCTGGTGAAGAAGGGGTTCGGCAAGCACTACACGACGGGACCGGGGCCGCGCTGGGGCGAGGCGGACCGGCGGGGCGTCGAGGCCTTCCAGCGCGCCCAGGGCTGGCGCGGCGGCGCGGCCGACGGCTACCCGGGGCCGGAGACCTGGCGGCGGCTGTTCTCCTAGCCCGGCCCGGCCCACGGGCGTCTCCGTGGGTCCCGTCCCTTTCCCTGGCATGGCGTATCTGGCGCGGAGGCTGGAGGCACGCAGTGAACACGAGCACTTCACAGACGCCCGAGCCCGAGGGGCCGTCCCGGCCCGTCCGGCTCATCCAGAACGAGGCGACCACCGAGATCCCCCTCCACCTGCTGTTCCGTGACGAGCCCGAGCCGCGGCCGGTGCCCGTCGGGGCCGCCGTGGTGGGGAGCCGGCCGGGTACGGGGGAGCAGCCGCGGTTCCGGCGGCCCGCGCCGGCGAAGCCCCGGCCGGTCGCGGAGGTCGACCCCGCGCTCGTGGAGCGGCCCGCCCGGGTGCTGCCCGGCGCGGCGGGCGTGGCCGCCGGGGCCTGCGGCGCGGCCGGCTGTGCGGTGACCTCGTGGTGGGCCGGGACCCTGCCGCCGCTCGTGGTGGAGGCGCTGGGACTGCCCGCGTACGCCGGTCCCGGACTCGGTCCGGCGCAGTGGGCGGCGTACGCGGGGGCGGTCGGCCTGGGGCTGTTCGGCTTCGGCGGGCTCGCGCGGGGCCGGACCGGGCGGGCCTGGGTGCTCGACCTGTTCGGCCGCTACCGGGGGACGGTCCGGCGCACCGGCCTGCTGTGGGTCAACCCGCTGCTGCTGCGCCGCCGGGTCGACGTACGGCTGCGGCACTGGCGCAGCGAGCCGATGCCCGCGGCCGACGGCAACGGGGTCGCGCTGCGGGTGGTGGCGCTGGTGGTGTGGCGGATGCGGGACACCGCGCGGGCCACGCTCGGCGTCGAGGACCACGAGACGTACCTGCGCGAGTGCGTCGAGGCGGCCCTCGCGCGGATCCCGGTGGAGACGCCGGGCTCGGGCCGGGGTTCGGTCGAGGCGACCGGGGAGGCGCTGACCCGGCGGGTGGCGCAGGACGCGGGCGCGGTCGGCCTGGAGGTGTACTCGGTGCAGCCGGTGCGCATCGAGTACGCCCCCGAGGTCGCCGCCGCGATGAACCGCCGCCGGATCGCCGCGCTCGACGCCCAGCACCGGGCGTCCGTGCTCACCTCGGTGGTGGACTCGGTGGAGGACACGGTGACCCGGCTGACCATGCGCGGGCTCGTGGAGCTGGACGACTACGAGCGCAAGGCGCTGGTGAAGGACCTGACGGTGGCGTTCTGCGCGGGACGCGGCGAGCAGACGCCCTGACGGTCCCTCGAACACGTACCGCGATTGGTATGGACATGTTCAAGTAACCGCCATAACCTCGGACTTGGTCTAGACCTGAATGCGACGTGCACGCACAGCTCGCACAGCTCACTGAACTCCCCACGTTCTCCAGGAGCGGCAGCATGCGCAAACAGACCAAGTGGTACGCCGCCGCGCTCGGGCTCACCACGGCGGGAGCCTTCGTGCTCACCGCCGGGGGCGCGAGCGGCCACGGCTACACCGACCTTCCCGTCAGCCGGCAGAAGCTCTGCCAGAACGGCACCGTCACCGGCTGCGGCGACATCCAGTGGGAGCCGCAGAGCGTCGAGGGGCCCAAGGGCTTCCCGGCGGCCGGACCCGCCGACGGACAGCTCTGTTCCGCCGGGAACAGCCGGTTCGGCCGGCTCGACTCCCCCACGAAGCCGGGCGGCGGCGCCTGGCCGACGACCAAGGTGACGGGCGGCCAGAACTACACGTTCCGCTGGCAGTTCACGGCCATGCACGCCACCACCGACTTCCGGTACTACGTCACCAAGCAGGGCTGGAACCAGAACCACGCCCTCGCCCGCTCGGACCTCAACCTCACGCCGTTCTTCACGGTCCCCTACAACGGCCAGCGCCCGCCGTCCACGCTCTCCCACACCGGACGGCTGCCGTCCGGCCTGAGCGGTCACCACGTGATCCTCGCGGTGTGGACGATCGCGGACACCGGCAACGCGTTCCACGCCTGCTCGGACGTCACCTTCTGAGGTCCCCAGGGCCTCGGCATCTCTGAGCTCCCCTTGAGGCGGACGCACCGGTCGGCCGGGTACATACCCTCCACACCGGCCGACCGGGTCGGCGTACGCGCCTCGGGGGAACCGCATGGACGTCATCTTCCTCATCGTCCCGTCGATCATGATCGCCGGCCTTCTCTTCGCCGCCGGCACGGTGATCCGCCGTTCCCGGCGGATCACCCGGGCCTGGGCCGGCGGTCTCACGGCCGAGGCGCGTTGCCTGCGGTCGTACACGACGACCAGTGGGGGCGGCGGCCGCGCGGTGCGCACGAACCTGCACCACGTGTACGAGTTCACCACCCGTGAGGGGCGCACGGTCCGCTTCGAGGAGGGGGGCGGGCCGGGCACGACCGTGGAGGGCGACCTGGTCACCGTGCACTACGCGGCGGACCGTCCCGCGCGGGCCACGGCCAGGCCACCGGCCCGCGGACGGCTCCTCGCGGAGTCGGGCTGCACGCTGTTCCTCCTCGGGGTGGCCGTCGCCTTCTGCGTCGTCCTCATGGTCACCTCGCACGTGGCCCTCACCGGGAACGAGTACCTCATGCCGTAGCCCTCCATATCTGACGTCATGTCAACTACCGTGCGTTCCCATGGAGTCGACGAACGGCACCGTCGCCGAACTCGTCCACGCCCGGTGGGGCGACCACCGGCCGGGGCTGTGGTGCGCGGACGACACCCTCACCCACCACGAGGTCGCGGCCGGCGCCGCGGCCCGGGCGGCGCTGCTGGCCGACCTGCTGCCGCCGGGCGGGCCGCCGCACATCGGGGTCCTGCTGGACAACGTTGCGGAGTTCCCGCTGTGGCTGGGCGCGGCCGCGCTCGCGGGGGCGGCGGTCGCCGGGATCAACCCCACCCGGCGCGGCCCGGAACTGGCCCGGGACATCCTGCACACCGAGTGCCGCCTGCTGGTCACCGAGCGGGCCCACCTGCCGCTGACCGAGGGCCTCGACCTGCCGGGCGTCCGGCTCCTGGTGACCGGCACCGAGGAGTACGCGGCTCTGCTCGCCCCCTACGCGAACGCCCGCCCCGACCCCTCCCGCGCCACGCCCGCCGACCGCCTGCTCCTCTACTTCACCTCCGGCTCGACCGGCGCCGCCAAGGCCGCGATCTGCACCCAGGGCCGGCTGACCGCGGCCGGTCGCTCACTGGCCGGGCGGTTCGGCGTCACACCGGACGACGTGCACTACGTGTGCATGCCGATGTTCCACGGCAACGCGGTGATCGCCGACTGGGCACCGGCCCTGGCGGCCGGAGCGGGGGTGGCGCTGCGGCGCCGCTTCTCGGCGTCCGGCTTCCTCGCGGACGTACGGCGCTACCGGGCGACGTACTTCACCTACGTGGGCCGGGCGATCCAGTACGTCCTGGCCACCGGGCCGGGCCCGGACGACCGGGACCACCGGCTGCGGCTCGGCTTCGGCACCGAGGCGGGGCCGGCGGACGCGGCGGCGTTCGAGCGGCGCTTCGGGGCGCGGCTGGTGGAGGGGTACGGGTCGTCGGAGGGCGGTGCGGCGGTGCAGTGGTCGCCGGGGACCCCGGCCGGCGCGGTCGGCCGGGCGGGACCCGGTCTCGTCGTCCTCGACCCGGAGACCCACGCCGAGTGCCCGCCGGCCGTGTTCGACGCGGCCGGGCGGCTGCTGAACGGGGACGTGGCGATCGGGGAACTGGTGAACCGCGGCCCGAACCCCTTCGAGGGCTACTGGCGCAACCCCGAGGCGGACGCCGAGCGGCTCAGGGCGGGCTGGTACTGGACCGGCGACCTCTTCTTCCGGGACGCCGACGGCTTCCTCCACTTCGCGGGCCGCGCCGACGACCGGCTGCGCGTCGACGGCGAGAACCTGGCCGCCGCGATGATCGAGAACATCCTCGCCCGGTACGACGGGGCCGACGCCGTCGCCGTGTACGCGGTGCCGGACCCGGTGACCGGGGACCAGGTGATGGCGACGATCGCCGGGGACTTCGAGCCGGGCTCCTTCGCCGCGTTCCTGCTCGCCCAGCCCGACCTGGGGACGAAGATGGCCCCCCGGTTCGTGCGGGTGGTGCGGCGGATGCCCGTCACGGCCACGAACAAGATCCACCGGGCGCGGCTCCGGAGGGAGGGCCCGTGGTGCGCGGACCCGGTGTGGTGGCGGCCTCCGGGGGAGCGGGCGTACCGGAGGCTGACCCGGGAGGATGCCGAAGGACCCCTCGTGCGGACGAGAGGCCGGGTCTGAGGGGGGTGCGTGGGTGGCGGAGCCCCCCACCACGCGCGGCGAGGTCGCGCGAACACGACGATGGCGGCTTGTGTTCGCACAGTGCGCGAACACAAGCCGCCATCGTCATCGTGCGCCGCCAGGGACTCGAACCCCGGACCCGCTGATTAAGAGTCAGCTGCTCTAACCAACTGAGCTAGCGGCGCATGACTCCCGCCCTCCGCCTCTCGGCGGCCGGCGACGGAGAAAATAGTACCTGGTCCGCAGGGGTGGTTCGGACCGCCCGCCGGGGGGATCCCGGCGGGGGCTAGATCGCCAGTGACAGCAGGACGGGTGCCGCGTGCCTGTTCAGGGTGTCGGCGGCCTGGCGCAGCCGGTGGGCGTGTTCGACGGGCAGGGAGAGCGCCAGGCAGCCCGCGGTGGATCCGGCGGTGATCGGGACGGCCGCGCAGACCGTGCCGACGGCGTACTCCTGGAGGTCGAGGTGGGGCACGGTGGGCGGCTGGGACTCCAGGCGGGAGAGCAGCAGCTTGTCGCTGGTGATGGTGCGCGAGGTGAGGCGGGCCATCTTGTGCCGGGACAGGTGGTCGCGCCGGCCGTTGTGGTCGAGCTGGCCGAGGAGGCTCTTGCCGAGCGCGGTGGCGTGCGCGCAGGAGCGGAAGTCGACCCACTCGTGGACCGCGGGGGTGGCCGGGCTGTCGGCGTACTGGGTGATGGTGACCTCGCCGTCGACGTACCGGCTGATGTAGACGGCGGCGCCGACGGAGTCGCGCAGCCGGTCCAGGGTGTGCTGGAGCTTCTCGCGCAGGGCCCGCTCGCGGTGGTGCGCGGAGCCCAGGCGGGTCAGGGCGTCCCCCGTGACGTACGCCCCGTCGGTGATCTGCTCGACGTATCCCTCGCGCCGCAGCATCCGCAGGAGCGGGGTCAGTCGCTCCGTGCCGAGGCCGGTCTGGCGGGCGAGTTCGGCGTCGGTGACGCCGGTGGTGTGCCGGGCCACCGTCTCCAGGACGCGCAGGGCGTCCTGGGCCGAGTGGTGTGGAGTGGTCGGCTCGTGCTTCAGCGCCACGGTTTCCCCCTGCGCTCGCTCATTGGGCCGTGATCCTTGCAGCGAATCCCCTCCACGATAAGGGGCGGACCGCTCGTGGTGAGCGGCTGTTCACGAGATTGCGTCTCTCTCAACTGCGTCTATGATCCGGCGGCACATGCCGACGGCATGAACCGCCGCCGAGACCTGCGGTGATCGAGCGATCACAACCCGTAGTCACAGCACGGCGCTGAGAAATTCCCGGGTCCGCTCCTGCTCCGGGTCGCTGAAGATCTTCTCCGGCGGGCCCGCCTCGATGACCCGGCCGGAATCGAACATCAGGACCTGGTCCGAGATGTCCCGGGCGAAGTTCATCTCGTGGGTCACACAGAGCATCGTGATGTCGGTGGAGCGGGCGATGTCCCGGAGGACGTCGAGGACGCCCGCGACCAGCTCGGGGTCGAGCGCCGAGGTCACCTCGTCGAGGAGCAGCACCTGCGGCCGCATCGCCAGGGCCCGCGCGATCGCCACCCGCTGCTGCTGGCCGCCGGAGAGCCGGGACGGCTTGGCGTCGCACTTGTCGCCGAGGCCCACCAGGTCCAGCAGCTCGCGCGCCCGCTCCTCCGCCTCGTCCTTGGACAGGCCGAGCACGCTCACCGGCGCCTCGGTGACGTTTCTCAGGACGCTCATGTTCGGGAACAGGTTGAACTGCTGGAACACCATCCCGATCTTCTTGCGGACCTCGCGGACCTGCTTCTCCGGCGCCGGGAAGAGCCGCTGCCCGTCGACGGTGATCGTGCCCTCGTCGGGCTTGGTCAGGGTCATCAGCAGCCGCAGGATCGTGGTCTTGCCGGAGCCGGAGGGGCCGATGAGGGTGACGTGCTTGCCCGGCTCCACGCGGAAGTCCAGGTGGTCGAGGACGGTGTTGTCCCCGAACCGCTTGGTGACCTGGTCCAGGCGTATCAGCTCGGTGCTCTCGGGGGTGCTGTCGACGGGGGTCTTGCTGGTCTCAACGGACAAGGCGTCGCTCCAGGGTGCGCAGGAGGAGGGCGGCGAGGTAGGAGATGACGATGAAGGCCACGCCGATCACCGTGACGGGCTCGGTGAACTGGAAGTGCTCCTGGGAGAAGAGCCGAGCCCGGCCCAGCAGCTCCAGGACGGTGATCGTCATCAGCATCGGCGTGTCCTTGAGCATCGCGATGACGTAGTTGCCGAGGGCCGGCACGACCCTGCGGACCGCCTGCGGCAGGATCACCGCACGCCAGGTCCGGGTCCTCGACAGGTTCAGCGCGGTCGCCGCCTCCCACTGGCCGGGGGGCACCGCGTCGATGCCGGCCCGGTAGACCTGCATCGTGTACGTCGAGTAGTGCAGGCCGATCGCGAGGACGCCGGTGGCCATCGCGGACAGGGTCAGGCCCCACTCGGGCAGCACGTAGAAGAGGAAGAACAGCTGCACCAGCAGCGGCGTGTTCCGGACGAACTCCGTGACGACCCCGACCGGCCACTGCACCCACCGGGTCGGCGTCCGCATCAGCAGCGCCCACACCAGCCCCAGGGTGAAGGAGATCAGCGAGCCGAGGACCAACGCCTGAAGGGTGACCCCCAGCCCCTCCCAGAAGAGCGGCATGAAGTCGCCGACGGCACTCCAGTCCCAGTTCATCGGACACCCGCCTTCAGGTGGCGCTCGAGCCCTCGCATCACCCGCGTGAGCAGGAAGGCGATCACGAAGTAGATGAGCAGCACGTACGTGTAGATCTCCGCGCTCTCCTGGAGCGCGAGGCGTACCAGGTTGCCGCTGAAGGCGAGGTCGCCCATGCCCATGACCGACACCAGCGCGGTGCCCTTCAGCAGCTCGATCAGCAGGTTGGAGAACGGCGGGATCATCTCCGGCACCGCCTGCGGCAGCAGGATCTTGCGCATCCGCTGGGCCGGCGTGAAGCCGAGCGCGATGCCGCCCTCCCGCTGCGCGGGGTCGACGGAGCCGAGCGCGCCGCGCACGATCTCCGAGCCGTACGCGCCGTAGGTCAGGCCGAGGGCGAGCGTGCCCGCCCACATCGGCACCAGCTGCCAGCCGAAGGCGAGCGGCAGCACGAAGAACACCCAGAAGATCATGACGAGGGCCGAGGTGCCGCGGAACACCTCGGTGTAGAAGCCCGCGAGGAAGCGGACGATCCGCAGCCGGTGGGTGCGCGCGATCCCGACGGTGAAGGAGACGGCCGCCCCCAGCAGGGCGCTGAACACCAGCAGTTGGAGGGTCGTCCAGATCCCCTTGAGGACGAGTTCCCAGAGTCCCGAGGTCATCCGCCGCAGAGCTCCTTCGCCGTGAGGTCGGTCATCTCGGCCTCCGTGAACCCGAAGGGCTTCAGGATCCGGAAGAGCTCACCGCTCCTCTTGAGCTTGTGCAGCTCGACGTTGAAGGCGTCCCGCAGCTTGGTCTCCGTCGGCCGGAACGCGAACGCGCCGCCGTCCACGTGCGGTTTGCCGTCGACGAGCGGGGCGAACGGCTTGGTCGCCTCCGTCTTGGCCGACTTCTTCACCACCTCGCGGACGGTCAGCGCGGTCCCCGCGAACACGTCGACCCGGCCCGCCTCGACGGCGTTCAGGCCGGCGACCTGGTCGGGGACGATGAGGATGTCGCTCTCCTCGTACCCCGCGTCGACGGCGTACTGGATCTCGGCGTACCCGGTGCCGGTCGCGAACCGCGCCTTCTTCTTCACGACGTCCTGGTAATTGTGAAGATCCTTGGGATTTCCCTTCCGGACGATGAAGGAATCCAGCATCTGATAGTCGGGATCGGCGAATATCACCTGCTCGCAACGCTCGGGATTGACGTACATCCCGGCGGCCACCACGTCGAACTGCTGGGAATTCAGCCCGGGAATGAGCGACCCGAACTCGGTCGGCACGGCCTGCACCGTGTCGACCCCGAGCCGCTTGAATATCACCTTCGCCAACTCGGGTGCCTCGCCCGTGAGTCGACCGTCCCTGTCGATGTATCCGAAGGGAATCTCACCCGCGATGCCGAGCCGTACGACACCCTGCGCGCGCAGTCGCTCGAGCAGGTCGCCGCCCGGTGCGGAGGAGGCCGTGGCCACGCGCGCGCAGCCCGTCGTGCCCAGCGCGCCGAGCGCCGCCACCCCCGCGAGCAGCGACCGGCGTGTGGGTTTCGTCATGTGTGCGTTCTGTCTGACGTGCCTGTTCGGTGGAGCCATGGCGGCGCGGCTACCCGAGACCACGCGAGTTATGCACCATGGAACCCATGGCTGACCGCTACATCGACGTATCGCTGATGGCGCGGGGAATCCACTGCACGGCAAAACTGCTGGAAGACCGCGCCCCGGTCACCTGCGCCGCCGTCTGGAACGCCCTGCCGCTCACCGGTGACGTCTACCACGCGAAGTACGCCCGCAACGAGATCTACGCCCTTTTCCCGCCGTTCGCGGAACGGGAACCGCCCCTGGAAAACCCGACAGTTACTCCGATCCCCGGAGATCTCTGCTATTTCTCCTTCTCCGGAGCGGAGTTGGGCACCCGCGCCTACGGCTACGACCGCGAGGTCCGCGCCGGCACCACGGTCGTCGACCTCGCCCTGTTCTACGAGCGCAACAACCTGCTCCTCAACGGGGACGTGGGCTGGGTCCCCGGCATCGTCTGGGGCCAGGTCGTCGAGGGCCTGGAGGCGATGGCCGAGGCCTGCAACGACCTGTGGCGGACGGGGGCGGCGGGGGAGACGCTCAGCTTCCGCAGGAGGTGACCCGCCCCGCCGGCGAGAAGGCGGCCCCGGCCTCGTACAGCGCGTGCGCCGCCCGTAGCACGAGGTCGTCGCGGTGCCGGGCGGCCACGATCTGGAGCCCCACCGGCAGCCCGTCACCGTCCGTCCCCACCGGGACGGTGGCGGCGGGCTGCTGGGTGAGGTTGAAGGGATAGGTGAACGGCGTCCACCCGGTCCAGCGCCGGTGTGCCGAGCCCTTCGGCACCTCCGCCCCCGCCTCGAACGCCGTGATCGGCACGGTCGGGGTGAGCAGCAGGTCGTAGGTGTCGTGGAAGAGGCCCATACGGCGGCCGAGTTCCATGCGGACGTCCACCGCGGCCAGGTAGTCGAGCGCGGTGAACCGGGCGCCCTCGGCGCTGATCTCCCGCAGCCCGGGATCGAGCGACTCCTGCGGAAGGCGCCGGGTCACCTGGGCCGCCCCGGCGAACCACAGGGTGTGGAAGGCGTGCACCGGGTCGGTGAAGTCGGGGTCGGTCTCCTCGACGTAGGCGCCGAGCCCGGCCAGCCGCTCCACGGCCCGCCGTACCGCCGCCGCGACCGCCGGGCGCACCGCGACCTGGCCGCCCAGGGACGGCGAGTACGCCACCCGCAGCCCCCGCACTCCCCCGCCCAGCGCCGCTGTGAAGGACCCGCCGGCCGGGCCCAGCGCCGACCAGTCGCGCGAGTCGGGCACGCCGATCACGTCGAGGAGCAGGGCCGCGTCCGCCGCGTCCCGGGTCATGGGGCCGACGTGCGCGAGCGTCCCGAAGGCGCTGGCCGGGTAGAGCGGGACGCGGCCGTACGTCGGTTTCAGGCCGAAGATGCCGCAGAACGCGGCCGGAATGCGGACGCTGCCCCCGCCGTCCGTGCCCAGCGACAGCGGGCCCGCGCCGAGGGCGACGGCGGCCGCGCTGCCGCCGCTGGAGCCGCCCGGGGTGCGGGCCGGGTCGTGCGGGTTGCGGGTGACGCCGGTGAGCGGGGAGTCGGTGACGCCCTTCCAGCCGTACTCGGGGGTCGTCGTCTTGCCGAGGAAGACCGCGCCCGCCTCCCGCAGCCGGGCCACGGACGGGGCGTCCTCGTCCCAACGGCCTCCGGGGTCCACGGTGGTCGAGCCGCGCAGGGTCGGGTGTCCCTCGAGGAGCAGGATGTCCTTGACCGTGACCGGCACCCCGTCCAGCGGTCCGCACGGCTCCCCGCGCCGCCACCGTTCCTCCGCGGCGCGCGCCTGCGCGAGGGCCTCCTCCGGGAAGAGGCGGACGAACGCGTTCACCTCCGGCTGGATCCGCTCGGCCCGCTCCAGGGCCGCCCGGGCCGCCTCCACCGGGCCGAACTCGCCCTCGCGGTAGCCGTCGAGGAGCCGCCCCGCGGTCATGGTGGTGAGGTCCGTCATGCACCCTCCAGGGACGTCAGTGTCCGGGCACGTACCCGCGCTGTTTGTCGACCACGTTCCGCAACGGCCGGCCCGCCGCCCACCGCTCGAACAACTCCACGAACTGCGTGCCGAGTTCGTCCCGCCAGCCGACGGTGTCACCGCTCATGTGCGGGGACACGAGCAGCCCCGGCACCTGCCACAACGGGCTGTCCGCGGGGAGGGGCTCGGTCGCGAGGACGTCCAGCGCGGCACCGGCGATCCACCGCCGCTCCAGCGCCTGGACGAGCGCCTCCTCGACGACGAGCTGTCCCCGGCCGACGTTCACGAACCGGGCGGAGGGCTGCATCACGCCGAAGCGGCGCAGGTCGAACATGCCGTGCGTCTGCTCGGTGAGCGGGGCCGCCGCGATCACCCAGTCGGCGCGGGCGAGGAGGCGGTCCAGGTCCTGGGGTCCGTGGACGCCGGTGCGCGGGACGCGGCCGACGACCGCCGTGGTCACGCCCAGCGCCTTCAGCGTGCGGGCGATCGCCCGGCCGATCGGCCCCGAGCCGACGACCACGGCGTGCGTGCCCGTGACCCGAATGCCCTCCCGGTGCCGCCACTCCCGCCGCTGCTGGAGCTCCCAGGTGAGCGGCAGGTCCTTCGCCATCGCCAGGATCAGCGCCGCCACGTACTCGGCGATCGGCTCGTCGAAGACACCGCGGGCGTTCGTCACCACCGTGTCCGACGCGGCCAGCTCCGGACACATCAGGTGGTCCACACCGGCGCTCGCCGTGTGCACCCAGCGCGGCCGCGGGCCCTCGCCCGGCCAGGCGGCCCGCACCGCGTGCGAGGTGAAGTCCCACACCAGCAGCACGTCCGCCTCCGGCAGCCGCGCGGCGAGGCCCTCCTCGCCGGTGCGCACCACCCGGGCCCGCCCGGTGAGCCGGCCGAGCCGCGGCGGCGGGTCGGCGTCGAGTACGAGGAGCGTGGGGACGGCGGACATCCGGATGCCCCTTCCTCGGGCGTGACGGGCGTGACGGGCGTGACAGGCGTGAACGGCGCGACCCGGGGTCCCGCGTACGTGATCGGGGGCCTGACGTACCGGACCGGGGGCCCGGACGTGCGCGACCAGGGACCCGACCCCGGTGACCAAGGGCCTGACGTGCACGGATTGACCACGTTCGCACCCGAACCTACCGTCGTCAACACGGCCGTCGACACGGCCCGTTGCCGCATCCTGTCTCCCGGTGAGGGCGGTGCCCGCCATGGACGTCACCTTTCTCGGCGGCCCCCGCGCCCAGCGCGGCCTCGGCGTCGTCGCCCCCTTCGACTTCGCGCTCGACCGCGAGCTGTGGCGCTGGACGCCCGACGACATCTCGCTCCACCTCACGCGTACCCCGTACGTGCCCGTCGAGGTCAGTCTGGACCTCGCCCGTCGGGTCAGCGAGCACGAGACGCTCGGTGACGCCGTCCGCGCCCTGATCGCCGTCACCCCCGAGACCGTCGCCTACGCCTGCGCCTCCGGCAGCTTCGTCGGCGGGCTCGCCGGGGAGCGCGCGATGTGCGAGGCGATGACCCGGGCCGGCGCCATGCCCTCCGTGACCACGTCCGGCGCCCTCCTGGAGGCGCTGGCGGAGCTCGGCGCGCTCCGCGTGGCCCTGGTGACCCCGTACACCGAGTCGGTGACCCGGGCCCTTCAGGAGTACGTCGGGCAGGCGGGCGTCACGGTGACCGGGTGCGCGTTCATGGGCCTGACCCGGCACATCTGGAAGGTGCCGTACCGGGACGTGGCCGACATGGCCCGGCGGGCGGTGCGCACCGCTGCCGCCGACGCGCTGTTCATCTCCTGCACCAACCTTCCGACGTACGACGTCATCCCCCAACTGGAGGCGGAGCTGCGCATACCGGTGATCTCGGCCAACCAGGTGACCATGTGGGCGGCGCTGCGCCGAATGGGTACCCGAGCCGTGGGGCCGTACCAGGCTCTGCTGGACGAGGGGGCGCGGCAGTGGCCTCCCGTACTGCCCGAAGAACAGCAGGAAGGCTGGACATGACCGCACTCGGATTCCTCTACCCGGGCCACTCGGCCGAGGACGACTACCCCCGCATCGAGCAGCTCCTGGGCAGTGACATCCGGGTGGACCTGGTCCACACGGACATCGGTGAGGACGCGCACCGGGTGGACGCGCTGCGGCAGATCGGCGCGCCCGAGCGGCTGGCGGCGGGCGTCGAGCAACTGCGGCTGTCCGGCGCGGAGGCGATCGTGTGGGCCTGCACCAGCGGCGGCTTCGTGCACGGCTGGGACGGCGCCCAGGAACAGGTGCGCACGCTGGCCCGGGCCGCCGGGATGCCGGCCTCCTCGACCTCCTTCGCCTTCGTGCACGCGGCCCAGGAGATCGGCGCGGGCCGGGTCGGCGTCGGCGCCACCTACCCGGACGACGTGGCGGAGCTCTTCACGGAGTTCCTGCGGGTCGGCGGCCTGGAGGTGACCGGCGTCCACAGCTCCGGGATCGTCACGGCCGCCGAGGTCGGCACCTGGGGCGAGGCCGAGGTGTTCGCGCTGGCCCGGGCGGCCGACGACCCCGGCGCGCAGGCGGTCCTGCTGCCCGACACCGCCCTGCACACGGCCGCGTACCTGCCCGCCCTGGAGAAGGAGCTGGGCAAGCCGGTCCTCACCGCCAACCAGGTCACGGTCTGGGAGGCGCTGCGCCTGGCGGACCGGCGGGTGAACGCGCCCGGCCTCGGGTCGCTGTTCACGCGGGAGCCGATCGTGCAGGTGTGACCGGCTCGGCGCGCGGCGGCACGGGAACAAACGGGGACTGTCTCCTGTTGCTGGTCCGAGGACACCGCAGGCCGAGACCAGGAGGAACCCGTGGCGGCAGACGAGACGGCGGCAGGCGAGAAGACGGCGGGTGAGAAGACGGCGGGTGAGAAGCCGTCGGACGGGACGGCGGAGCGGACGGCGGCAGGCGGGCCCCCGGCCGGCGCGACGGCGGCCGACGACGAGATCCGAGGCGTGGCGCACGGCACCGCCCCCGTCCCCCTGTCCGTTCTCGACCTGGTCACCGTCGGCTCCGGCCGCACCGCCACCGACGCCCTGCGCACCAGCGTCGACCTCGCCCGGCTCACCGAGGCGCGCGGCTTCCACCGGTACTGGGTCGCCGAGCACCACTCCATGCCGGGCGTCGCCTCCTCCTCGCCCGCCGTGATCCTCGCCCACCTCGCCGCCCACACCGACCGCATCCGGCTCGGCTCGGGCGGCGTCATGCTGCCCAACCACGCACCGCTGGTGATCGCCGAGCAGTTCGGCACCCTGGAGGCCCTCGCCCCCGGCCGCGTCGACCTCGGCCTCGGCCGCGCCCCCGGCACCGACGGCGCCACCGCCGCCGCCCTGCGCCGCACCGACCGGCCGGGCGAGGGCGCCGACGACTTCCCCGAGCAACTCGCCGAGCTGACCCGCTTCCTGGACGACGACTTCCCCGACGGCCACCCCTACCGCCGTATCCACGCGGTGCCCGGCCCGGTCCAGGCGACCTCCCCCGGTGGCGTCCAGTCCCGGCACCGTCCGCCGGTCTGGCTGCTGGGCTCCTCCGGGTTCAGCGCCCGCCTGGCGGCCCTGCTCGGCCTGCCGTTCGCCTTCGCGCACCACTTCTCCGCGCAGAACACGATCCCCGCGCTCGACCTGTACCGGGAGCACTTCCGGCCGTCCGAGGTCCTCGACGAGCCGTACGCCCTCATCGGCGTCTCCGTCCTCGCCGCCGACGACGAGCGCGAGGCCCGCCGTCAGGTCCTGGCCACCGGCCTGAACATGGTCCGCCTGCGCACCGGCCGCCCCGGTCTGTTCCCCTCCCCCGAGGAGGCGGAGGCCCACGCGTACAGCCCGCTGGAGCGGGAGTTCGTCGACTCCTGGACCGCGAACATCGTCCACGGCACGGCGGACGAGGTCCGCTCGGGGCTCGACGACCTCCACAAGCGCACCGGCGCCGACGAGTTGATGCTCACCAGCCACGCCCACCGCGGTGAGCTGCGCCTGCGCTCCTACGAACTCGTCGCGGACGCCTACGGGTTGCCGACCGCGTAGGACGCGGACGCCAGCAGCTCGGAGATGCGGTCCGGTGCCACCGGGCGGGAGTACAGCCAGCCCTGCCCGGTGTCACAGCCGATGCTTCTCAGCCGGGTGGCCTGCGCGGCGGTCTCCACGCACTCGGCGGTGACGGTCAGCCCGAGCCGGTGCGCGAGGTCGATCATCGCCTCGACGACGACCTGGTCGGCCGGGTTCGGCGGCGCCCCGGCTCCCTCGTACTGGAAGCCGCGCACGAACGACCCGTCCAGCTTCAGCACCGACACCGGCAGCCGGCTCAGGTACGCGAGGTTGGAGTAGCCGGTACCGAAGTCGTCGATGGCGATGTTCACGCCCATGTCGCTGAGCGCCTGCAACGCCTGGAGCGGCCGTCCGGCCGAGCCCATCACCGCCGACTCCGTCAGCTCCAGCTGGAGCAGATGCGGGGCCAGCCCGGTCTCGGCGAGGATCTCCGCCACGTCCGACACCAGGTCGGAGTCCCACACCTGACGGACCGCCACGTTGACGCTCACGAACAGCGGCGGCTCGTCGGGACGCTCCAGCTGCCAGCGGCGGGCCTGCCGGCAGGCGGTGGCCAGTACCCAGCGGCCGAGCGGCACGATCGAGCCGTCCTCCTCGGCCAGCGCGACGAACCGATTCGGCGGCAGCATCCCGAACCGCGGGTGGTCCCAGCGCACCAGCGCCTCCACCCCGCGCAGCCGTCCGTCCGCCATACCGACCAGCGGCTGGTACTCCAGACGGAACTCGCCCCGCTCGATGGCGGGGCGCAGCGTGGAGGCCAGGGCCTGGCGGGTCATCAGATGGGCGTTGCGCTCCGGGTCGAACAGCGTCCAGCGGTCCTTGCCGTCCACCTTCGCCCAGTACAGCGTGGTGTCGGCGGCCTGCATCAGCCCGGTGGCGGTGGTGCCGGCCGCGTGCCGTTCGACGACCCCGATCGACGCGGAGACGTTCAGCCGCTGCCCGGACAGGTCGAACGGCGCCTGGAGCGCCTTCAGCGCGGACTCGGCGAGGTCCGCGAGCTGCTCGGTGCCGGTGGAGTCCTCCACCAGCAGCGCGAACTCGTCACCGCCGAGCCGCGCCACCAGCGGCACGCTCGGCCGGGTCCGCCCCGCTTCCTGCGCACACTCCGTCAGCCGCTCGGCCACGGCGGCCAGCAACCGGTCGCCGACCCGGTGGCCGAGGGTGTCGTTGACCGCCTTGAACCCGTCGATGTCCAGATAGCACAGCCCGATCCGGCCGGTCCCGCTCTGCTCGTACGACTCCGCCTCCAGCGCGGCCGACACCCGTTCGAAGAACAGGGTGCGGTTGGGCAGCCGGGTCACCGGGTCGTGCATCTGGAGGTGGCGCAGCCGCGCCTGGAGGTCGCGGTGGGCGCTGATGTCGGCGACGGACAGCAGGATGCCGGACGCGTCGCCGTCCAGCGGTGCCACGGTGACCTGCGCCCACAGCGAGCGCCCGTCGGGCTGCTTCAGCCGTCGGGTGCAGCGCAGTCTGGCCTGGCGGCCGCGGAGCACCTCGCGGTAGGCGTGCCAGGTGCGGGCGTCGGAGGCCAGGTCCAGCAGATCGGCGGCCACCCGCCCGACCAGGCCCTCGGCCCCTCCGCCGAGCAGCGTGCCGAGCGCCGCGTTGGCGTCCATGACCAGGCCCTCGCGGTCGACCACCGCCATGGCGAGGGGAGCGGACGTGAAGACGGAACGGTAGGCGGGCGAACCGCCGTCGAGGTCTTCCCAGCCGTTCGTGGCGTCCCCGCCTCTCGTGCCCGCCGCGCCTTCGGTGCCTTCCGCTTCTGCCGCGCCTTCCGTGCTTGCCGTGGCCTCCCCACGAGGAGAGGCCTCGATGTCACTCTCTGTGACGGCCGACCGGTCGAGGTCTGCCGCGGGCGTCGGCCCTTCGGACGTTCCGCTCACCGCTCGCTCCCGCAGTGCACTCGATCTCTGTCCGCGCAGGAAAGTGTGCCGATCATAGAGGCTGGCCCCGGACTCGCGCAGCCACTGTCCAGTGTCCCGGAACCCCCACGCTTCTGACAGATCGTTTCTGCCCCCAGGTGGGCCGGTTCTGCGGACGGGCGCCCACTTGTGACGTTCCGTGAGGATTCCGGGGGTGTCGGTAGTGATGCCCGCTTTTCTCCCTTCACTCGTCTGGGGCAGGTAAACAGGGCGTAATGTGACAAACCCACACAGGCTGGGTGCGGTGTCCCGTTGAACCGTTCCCGGAGGTCCCTGTGTCGCGACCGCTTCCGCGTCCCCGACTGCGCAGCACCGCGGCCGTGTTCACCACCCTCTCGGCGCTCGCCGCGACCTCCCTCGTCACCGGCCCCTCGGTCGCCGAACCCCTCTCGGTGCTCCCTTGCGCCCTCAAGCGCACCGAGGCCCACCACTCGGAGGGCCTGGACACCTGGAACACCGCCTATCCGCAGCCGGACCGGAACCTCGACGCGGTGATGATCTTCCTGTCCTTCCCGGACTGGGCCCCGATGACCTCCCCGGCCGCACTCGCCGCCGACCACTTCCCGGCCACCAGCGACTACTTCCGTCAGGCGTCCTACGGCAGGTTCACCCTCACCGCGCATCCACTGCGGCAGTGGATCCGCATGCCGAAGCCGTCCACCGCGTACGCCATACGGCGGGACTGGAGCGCCGAGCGACGCGCCGCCTACCTGCGCGACGCGCTCGCCGCCGCCGACGGCCGGGTCGACTTCTCCCGCTACGACGTCGTCTACTTCGTCGCCGACCCGGACGCCCCCGGCGTGGACTCCGACGCCACCAAGGTCGTCAACATGGACCACCCGCTGCGCGCCGACGGCACCGACATCCGCCGGATCGTCACGGTCTTCGAGCAGCACCCGCCGGACCGGCTCGTCCTCGCCCACGAGACGGGCCATGTCTTCGACCTGCCCGACCTCTACCGCCGCCCGACGGACGGCAAGGGCGACTGGGACACGCACGTCGGCGACTGGGACCTGATGGGCAGCCAGTTCGGGCTGGCACCGGACCTCTTCGCCTGGCACAAGTGGAAGCTGGGGTGGCTGGAGCAGCGCCAGGTGGCGTGCGTGCCCACGGGGGCGGCGACCCGGCTCACGCTGGAGCCCCTGAGCGCCGGCCCGGGCGTCCCGGTCACGGGAGCCCTCGGCGCGCCGGCCTTCGGCCTCGGCAACGGCACCAAGCTCGCGGTCGTCCGCACCGGCACCGGCAGCGTCCTCGCCTTCGAGGCGCGCGGCCCGATCGGCAACGACCGCTCCGCCTGCCGCTCCGGGATCCTCGTCTACCGCGTCCACAACGGCGCGGAGTCCGGTCGCGGCCCGGTCGAGGTGATCGACGCCCACCCCCGCACGGAGGCCTGCTGGCAGGAGTCCGTCTACCCACCCCTCGCGGACGCCCCGGTCGCCCTCGGTGAGAGCTTCACGGTGCCGGGGGCGGACGTGCGGGTGGAGGTGGAGGGGAGGACGGTGACGGGGTCGTGGACCGTGAAGATCACTGCCGCGTAGTTGTGGCCGGGGGTGGCGGAGCGGTGGGGCGGCGGCGCGGACCGGTGAACGCGGACCGGTGCGGGCGCCCGGTGCAGGCGCCCCGGTGCAGGCGTCCGGGAACAGGGGTGTTCCGGCATGGGGGTTCCCGTGTACGCGAAAGGCCCCTCGCTCGCGCGAGGGGCCTTTTCGTGTCGTGCGCCGCCAGGGACTCGAACCCCGGACCCGCTGATTAAGAGTCAGCTGCTCTAACCAACTGAGCTAGCGGCGCCTGCTGACGTCGTAGACCTTAGCACCCTGGTCGGCGGGGTGAGAAATCGATATCCGCACGGCTGCCCGGGCGGCCCGGACGGCCGCCCAGAGCAGGATTTCGGGGCCCGGCAGCCACGGGTGGCGGGTGTCGGGGGCGACCATCCAGCGGGTGGCGGCGTCCTGCGGGGAGGTGAGCGGGGGCGGCACGGTCACCGCGTCGCCGGTGCCGTGGCACAGCAGCGGCGGGACGGTGCCCGTACGGCCGTTCGGGCGGCCGTCGGCGCTCCACTCCTCCCACTCCAGCAGCGAGGGCAGCCGCTGGGCCGTCCCCGGCGCGGCGAACAGCAGCGTCCGCCCGCGGAACGCGGCCACCGGCCCGGAGCCCGGTCCCTCGCCCCACAGCCGGTCCAGCATCAGCCGCCCGAACATCGCGGGCGCGCTCACCACGTCGAAGACGGAACCGCAGGGCAGGACGACCGGGGCGTGCGGCCGCTCCTCCCAGAGGGCGAGCGTGCTGCGGGGATACGTGCCGGCGGAGGCCAGCCAGGCGGCGCCGTCCGGGGTGACTCCGGCGGCGTGATCGGTGAGGTGGGCGTCCCATGCGCTGCTCATGGGATCCAGGTCTACCCGGCGTGAGCGGACGATTTCCCTGGGTTGCGGGAAACGGGGACGGGAGGGGGCCGGAGGGGGTATCTTGCCCGGCTGGCATATGCCGGTGCGGTACGCGCCGTGGGCTCGGGGGAGCGCCCTCGGCTACACGGGGTCGACGTGCCCCCGCCCCTCGACGTCACCCCGCAGCAGGTCCTGCCCGAACTCGACCATCTTCTTGGCGTAGTCCTCGGTCCACTCGGCCCGCTCGGCGATGGCGGCGGGCGTCAGCCGGTCGAACCGGCGCGGGTCGGCGAGCTGGGCCGCCGCCATGGCCTGGAACTCCACCGCCCGGTCGGCCGCCGCGCGGAACGCCTGGGTGAGTTCCGT
This sequence comes from Streptomyces sp. NPDC014995, assembly GCF_043080745.1. Taxonomy (NCBI): domain Bacteria; kingdom Bacillati; phylum Actinomycetota; class Actinomycetes; order Kitasatosporales; family Streptomycetaceae; genus Streptomyces; species Streptomyces sp. NPDC014995. The sequence continues at coordinate 137,750 of NZ_JBIBVX010000009.1, read as the reverse complement.
GGCGCGCGCCAGCAGCGCCTGAGGGTCGTCGATCGACTCCAGATCGAAGAAGTGCTCCGGATCACCGGCGGCTTCCGCGGGCTCGAAGAGCAGGGGCGCGGGGCGTAGCCGCGGTTCGTTCCGACGCGGCGTGTGCTCCGCCATGTCTTCTCCTCCTCGTACGGTCGTGAATGGCACCACTGGTGAGCGGACCACCTTCCATTGTCCCCCGGCGGCGCAAGGGGACGCCGAACCCGCTCGCACGAGGCGCCTGACCTCCCTTCTCAGGGCTCCCGGAGCCGAGTGGGTGCCGTGGCCCGAAGCCCAGCGTGTGCGGTGGTGCGGTCATGGTCGCCAGGTGATCCGGTGTTCCGCCAGGTGGGCGAGTACCGAGTGATTCGCCTCCCAGCCGTCCGGGAACTTCACGAGCGTCCCGAGTTGCACCGGCTCCGTCGACGGATAGTCGTCCAGCAGGTCGCCCACTCCCGCGCGGCACACCACGATGCAGGCGTGCCGGTGGCGGGAGGTGAGGACGCAGAGGCGGCCCGTCTCCAGGTGGAAGGCGGTGGCGTCGGGGCGGCCCGAGAGGGGGTGGAGGATGACGGTGACGTCGAACTCGCGGCCCTGGAGCCGGTTCGCCGTGTCCACGGTGACGTCCGTGACGCCCAGGTCGGCGAGGGCCGCCCGGATCGCCGCCGCCTGGTCGCGGTGGGCCGTGCCGACGGCGACCCGGTCGGCGGTCAGCGGGGAGGGGACGGGGGAGCGTTCGGAGGTGGCCGCGCCGCCCCGGTCCAGCAGGCGACGGACGACCGTCGCGACGGCCCGTACCGCTTCCGGATCCGTGCGGGGCGTGTGCCGGGCGGGCAGCTCCAGCAGGCCCCAGCCCGACTCCGCCGCCTCGTCGATCACCCGGTCGGGACCGGAGCCGTCCGACGGCACGGCGAAGGCCAGCCGGCGGTCGCCGTGGTCCGTGCCGCTGCGGAACCGGGTGTACGGGTAGAAGGCGTCCGAGACCAGGGGCGCCGCCGACGCCGGGAGCCGCCACGACACCGGCAGCCGGTGCTGCGGCAGGCCCGGGTTGTGGGCCAGCAGCGTCGTCACCGCCGAGGCCGACGGGTCGTACGACAGGCCCGCCCACTGCTCGCTGCCCACGATCGCGAACGGGTCCAGCTGCCCCGGATCGCCCACGAACAGCGCCCGCTCGAACAGCCCCGCGACGGCCAGCAGACCGTCCGAGCGCATCTGGTACGCCTCGTCCACGATCGCGTGCCGCCACGGCTCGTCGACCTTCACATGCGCCCACTTCGCCGCCGTGGAGATGACGACGGGCAGCCCGGTCAGGTCACCCGCCTTCGCCGACTTCCGTACGTTCGGCAGGTCGTCCAGCGCCTTGTCGTAGGCGTCGGTGTCGCTGCTGTGCAGGCGGCCCACCGGCAGCTCGGGGCTCTTCTCGGCGAGCCGCAGGACCAGGTCGTCGACCTGGGCGTTGGTCTGCGCGACCACCATCAACGGGCGCCCCGCGTCGGCGAGTTCCAGGGCCGCGCGGACCACCAGCGTGGACTTGCCGGCACCGGGCGGGGAGTCGACGACCACACCGCGTGCCGCGCCGTGCAGCGTGTCGTGGAGGATCGCGTCGGTGGCGCGGGCGGCGGCCGTACCGGGGTCGAAGGCGGCCTCGGTGGTCACAGGGTGTCCTCCTCGGTGAGGGGGTCGGCGGCTTCGGAGACCTGCTCCCCGGGCGGCCCACCGTGCGTCCACGGCGTCTCCTCCGGGTCGGGCAGCTTCGCGCCGCCGCGCTGCTCGTGCTCGAAGAGCGTGAAGCACACCCGGTCGCCCTTCTCGGGCACCGACCCCTGCTCCGGCTCCTTGCCGCGGCCCATCCTGTCGACGATCCGCAGCACCAGCAGACCCTCGTCCTCCTGGCCGACGTACTCCGCCGCCTGCGGCTTCCCGCCCAGCGACCGGAACACCCTCGCCCGCTCCCCGAGGTGCGGCCGGTCCTCCGTACGCACCGTGACCAGCGGGCGGGGACTCGGCCGCTTGCCCTCGCTGTACGCCATGACGACGTCGACGACCTCGCCCGCGAACGCCTCCCCGGCCAGCCGCCGCCCCGCCATCACCAGCGGGTCGTCCAGGGCCTCCTGCGCCTCCAGACGGGCCTGTTCGCGCTCGCGTGTGGCGAGCTTGTTGGCCGCGGTGACCGCGTCGTCGCGGCGCGGCTGCGGCGGCTCGCCCGCCAGGACCCGGTCGCGGTGGCCGGTGAAGGACCACCGGTCGCGCGTCCACCGCTCCTCGACGTGCGCCCCCTCCGGCAGCGCACGCAGCAGGTCCAGCCCGCGCCACACCGCGTCCCAGGTGGGCAGCGTCCGGCTCCGCACCAGGTCGCGGATCCGCCGCTCGGCGGCGGTCAGCTCACCCAGCCGGTCGTCGGCCTGCAACCCGTCCTCGGCGGCGGCCAGGGCGGTGCGCGCCCGGTCGTAGCGCTCGATGGCCGGGGCGAGCAGCTTGTTGTCGAACGCCGGGTCGGTCGCCGGACCGGCCGGCGGGCACAGCAACTGACCCTCGGCGTCGCGCGCCAGCTCGGCCCGCAGCGCGGCATCGGCGCCGGTCAGCCCCTCGGGCGGGTCGATCCAGGCGAGCAGCGCCCCCAGATGCTGGTCCTCCAGGCTGGACTGCCCGGTCGCCCAGTGCCGGCCCAGCACCTCCGTCAGCGCCAGCAGCAGCGAGGAGCCGGGCACCCGGGCCCGCTCCCCGAAGTGCGTCAGCCACCGCCCGAGCAGCGGCACGCGTGGCGGCGCCGGATATGGCGTCTCCGGGTCCTGCTCCGTCGTACGCCGAAAGCGCATGGAACGGCCCAGCAGGCGGACGAAGTCGACGCCCGCGCGGCTCGGTACGACCAGCTGGGGCGCGTCGGCGCACAGCTCCACCTCGACCTTGACGCGCTTGCCGGTCTCCGGGTCGGTCTCGCTGCGCTCGGCGGCCTCGACGACGTCGGCGTGGGAGTCGATGTACGGCAGGACGACGTCGGCCAGTTCGGCCAGGAACGCGAACCTCAGGTCGCGGTCGCGCGGCTGGGGGACGACCAGCAGGCGGGGCGCGTCCCGGTCGGTGCCGACCAGCGCGCCCAGCGGGGCGCCGGCCTCACCGGCGGTGGTCAGCGGGACGAACACCAGCGGCCGCTCGGACAGATGCCGGTGCCGGACGGTGGCGGCGGGCTGGGCCCGGCCGGTGGTGACGGCCTCGAGGCGGGCGAGGGTGGCGATCAGCGACACATCGCCTCCAGGGCCTCGCTGCGCAGCTGTGCCGCCCTGCGCAGGGCCGCCACCGCCGGGTCGTCCGGATCGCCGGCCTCCCCGCGCGCGGCCGCCAGCACGTCCTCGACCGTCGCCAGCCCGCCCAACTCGGCGCGGACCGGGCGGCCCAGGGTGGTCACCGCGCCGGCCGCGCGGGAGCGGTCCCGGCAGTGGAAGGCCAGCTCGCACGCGGCCAGGCACTCCGGCGCGTACGTCGCCGGGACCGACTCGACGGCCGCGGTGAGCCGCTCGGCGGGCAGCTCGGGGGAGAAGCAGGTGCCCTCCGGGAGGGCGTCGGCGATGTCCTGGATGCGGGTGAGCCGGGCCAGCTGGCGGCTGGTGACCGCGCGCTGCTTGCGGACGTCCACGGCGGACGCGGTGGGCAGGTTGGAGAAGTCCTTCGGGCAGACCAGCAGGACGCGGTGACGCACCGTCGGCGCCGGGGTGAGGCGGGCGGCGATCTCCTCCAGCGCCAGCACGTACACCGCGGCCTGGCGGGCGGCCGCGCCGACCTTCGCCGGATCCGCCGCCCCGTCCAGCATCGGGAACGACTTGATCTCCACCACCGTCCAGCTGCCGTCCGGATGCACCACGACCGCGTCCGGCTCCAGGAACGCGGGGGAGCCGGCGACGTCGAGCGCGAGCATCGGATGGTCGAGCAGCGTCCAGGTACCGGGCACCTCGGCGGCCTCGCGCAGCGTCATCGCCGTCCGCGCGGTGCGGCCCTCGGGGCCGATCGCCGACAGGTCGGGGACGCTCGCCCCGGCGGGCGGTACGGCGCGCGGGTCCAGCTTCTCGTGCACCAGACGCAGCAGCTCCGCGCCGCCGTCCGCCTTCACCTTGGCCTCGAACGCGTTCCCGCGCGTGAGGGCGAACTGCGACTGTCCGAAGGCCGACGGCGAGCCCAGCGCGCTCGCCAGCGCCGCCTTGTTCACCCCGGCGCCGTCGAGGATCGCGCGCCGCTTGCAGCCCGGGTTCGCGGCGAGCGCCGCGAGGGCCCGGGCGTCCAGCGCCTTGGCGGGTACGTCCGGACCGCGCAGGTCAGCGAGCCGCTGCCGGAGTGCCGTCCCCCGCGTCCGAGGGGGAGGGATCCGGCTCGGCTCCGGGCCCGAACCCTGACTCGCGCTGCCGTGGAATTCGCTCACCCGTGGAAGTCTGGCATCCGCCACTGACAATCGAGGTCTCCGTGCTCGGAGAGGGAATCGAGACGGACGGGACAGGCGCCGCGGCGAGCGGGGCGCGGGCCGCGAGCCGGACCTGGATCCGGACCCGGATCCGGTCCATCCGGCGCATCACCAGCGGCGCCAGCAGCAGGCCCGCCCCCATCACGGCCGCGCCCGCGACCGCGTCGAGGAAGTAGTGGTTCGCGGTGCCCATCACCACGATCGTCGTCACCAGCGGGTAGACCACGCCCGCCCACTTCGCCGTGCGGGTGCCGCCGTGGCGCCACAGCATCACCCCGCACCACAGCGCCCAGCCCACGTGCAGACTCGGCATCGCCGCGTACTGGTTGGTCATGCCGCCCAGCCCCCGGGGCGCGCTCGCCTCGCCGCCCCACCAGCCGTAGGCGCTGTACTGGGCCATCGTGTCGACGAAGCCGTGTTCCGCCGACAGCAGCCGGGGCGGGCAGGTGGGCAGCAGGGTGAAGCCGATCAGACCGATGAAGGTCGACGTCATCAGCCAGGTGCGGGCCGCCCGGTAGTGCGCCGCACGGGAGCGGAACAGCCAGACCAGGAGCACCGGGGTCACCAGGTAGTGCAGCGACGCGTACCAGAAGTCCGCCGGTATCCCGATCCACGCCTCGCTCCTGAAGAGACGGTTCAGCGGGTGCTCGGCGTTGATGCGCAGGAACTTCTCGATCCGCAGGATCGCCAGGCCGTGGTCGACGGCGGTGCCGACGTCGCCCCGCGCGAGCAGCCGGCCCGCCGAGTAGCAGAGGTACACCAACAGGATCAGCGGCAGCTCGGTCCACCAGCGCAGCCGGCTCCCCGGAGCCGCCTCGGTGCCCGGTGTCTCGGTCTGCCGCATCCGATCGCCTCCCCCTTCTTGTCACTGCGTCGCCGGTGGCACGGGAGGTGTCACTTTACGGCGTGCGAACGCCCCCGCTCCGGACGCCCCCGGCCCTCAAAGACGCTGAGATCGCCCACCGGGTTGCCCCTGTTCGGCGTGAGCGATGATGGAGGGGTTCCGCCTTCGACTTCCCCGGAAGGGTTCCTCATGGCACCGCGCATCCTGCTGGCCCGGCACGGACAGACGGAGTGGTCGCTGTCCGGCAAGCACACCGGCAGGACCGACGTGCCCCTGCTGGAGGAGGGCCGCCGCGGCGCCAAGCTGCTCGGCGAGCGGTTGCACCGGGCGCCGTTCGACGGCCTGTCCGACGTCGAGGTCCGCACCAGCCCGCTGGCACGCGCGCGCGAGACGTGCGAACTCGCCGGCTTCGGCGAGCGGGCCACCGCGTGGGACACCCTGATGGAGTGGGACTACGGCGCCTACGAGGGCATGACCCCCGCCGACATCCATGCCGTCCGCCCCGGCTGGCTCATCTGGCGCGACGGCGTGCCCGAGGGCGAGAGCCTCGCCGAGGTCACCGCGCGCGCGGACGAGGTCATCGCCTGGGCCCGGGCCGAGGACCGGGACGTGCTGGTCTTCGCCCACGGGCACATCCTCCGGTCCATCGGGGCGCGATGGCTGGGGCTGCCACTGGACTTCGCGGCGCGGATACGACTGAACCCGACGTCGCTGTCGGTGCTGGGCTGGGCCTACGGGGAACCGGCCATCGAGAGCTGGAACGACCTGGGACACCTGGGCTAGCCACCGCCACAGGCCACAGGCCACAGGTGACAGGCGACAGGCCACGCGCCACAGGTGACAGCGGCAGCCGCGGGCGGGTGGGTGCGCTCACCCGCGCGCGGGGTGCCCCACCCGGCTCCGGGCGGGGTGCCCCGCCCGGCTCCCGGCTTCGCTCTCGCCGGGGGACCCTCTCACCTCAGCGGCACGACGTCCCGTGTCCCGTGGCTAGATCTGGCGGGGCGCCGACGCGTGCCGTTCCAGGAACTCCGACACCTCCGTGGCCCGCCGGTGCGGCAGCAACACCCTCGCCGTCCCCGCCAGCATCGTCTGGATCCGGGACGACTGCACCTGCTCCAGCAGGTCCAGCACCCGCATCCCCGCCGCCGCGGCCTCGTCCGGCCGCCCCCCGCGCGCGAGGTCGTCCGCCAGCTCCGCGGTGTACAGCGCGATGTTCCGGGTGAAGTGGGGATGCTGGAGCTGTGCCGCCCGCCGCGCGTGCCGGGCGGCGCGCGGCCAGTCGCCCAGGGTGGACCAGCACTGCGCCTCCAGTCCCTCCAGTTCGGCCTCGCCGTAGAAGCTCATCCACTCGGGGTCGGCGTCGCAGGGGCCCCGCCCGTAGAGGACCTGGGCACGCGCGAGTGCCTGTTCGCAGCCGGTGCGGTCGGCGAGCCCCGCCCAGCCGCCCGCCTCGCGCAGCGCGAGCAGCGACATCAGCCGGGACGAGCCGAGGGGGCGGGCGACGCGCTGGGCCGCCTGGGCCGCGCGCACGGCCTCGCGCGGGCGGCCCGCGTCGCGTGCGAGGAACGCCGTGTTGCAGAAGGCGTGCGCTTCCAGCGCCTGGTCGCCGGTCGTCCGGGCGGTCGCCAGGGCCTCCGCGTAGTGCGAGCGCGCGTCGTCGAACCGGCCCGAGTCGTGCGCCAGCCAGCCCACCGAGATGGCGAGTTCACCGGCGCCCGAGTGGAGCCGGTCGGCGGTGGCCTGCCGGGTGGCGCCGGCGTCCAGCAGCGCGTACGCGGCGCGCAGGGGGGCCGCCGCCCGTCGGTAGAGGCCGTCGGCGCCGTGCCGGTCGTCGAGCAGCCGGATCCTGCGGACCGCTTCTTCGAGGGCGCTCGCCTCGCCCGCCCCGGCGCGGCGCACGGGACGTTCCGCCGCCGATGCGTCCAGGGCGAGCCCGAGGGGGCCCAGCGAGGCGGCGGCCACCGTGGCGCCTCCGCCGGTCATGAATGCGCGACGCAGCACGTCGCTCTCCTCGTGGTCGTGGTGCGTGTCGTACGGGTCCTGCGGGTCGTACGGCTCGTACGCCGCGCGGGTCTCATCGGCGTCCGGCGCGTCCCCGGTGGCGCGCGCCCCCCGTCCGCGTACGGACGAGCGGGGCGCGAACCCCAGATCCGTGAGCGTGCGGCCGGGGAACATGTGCAGGAACACCCGCTCGTACGCGTAGTTGGGGCAGCGGATCTCCCCCGCCTCGACCCGGCCGATGTAGCGCGCGTCGCAGCTGACCCGCTCGCCGATCTCGTGGGCGGCCCGCCGTACCAGCGCGGCGAACTCGGCCGGGGAGCGCTGCCCGCGCGCCTGCCGGAAGGCGAGGTTGGGCCGTGGTGGCCGGTTGGGCCGGGGTGGGGTCACCGTTGACGACGCCATGGCCGGGTCCTCTCGTGCGAACCGTCGAACCATGCCGGTCCCGACTGAGCCGACCGCTGTTTTCGAGGCGCTCACCCTGGTTTCCGGCGGGCATGAACGTACCTGCTGTAGCCGGGCCGCCACGCAGTGTTTGGCTACAAACCGGATATGTCATCCAGGATCTGCCATGAACTGCCATCCTTTGCGGCGGACTTCCGCCGTAGCCCTTGACGGCGTGCCGCGTTGAGTCCTGTGGACTGCAAGAGGGCTGCGTGGTGGAGGCCGGCATGGAGACCAGCCAGAGCAACGATCCTTGTGCGCCGTCGGTGGCGGCCTGGGACCTCGTGACGGTGCCGACCCGGCACGGGCTGGAGGCGGTCGACATCCTGCGCAGGGGAACCGGGGACACGGTGGGGCCCGTGCTGCACGACGACGGGGGCGGCACACTCGCCTTCCTCGTGCCACCGGGAACCGCGGCCGCCTGGGACGTCCCGGGGAGCACCTGCACGGGGACCGACGGGAGAGGACTGAGACTCGCCCCCGAGCCCCTGGCCGAGGGCTCGGACTGGCTGGTCCCGCCCGGCGAGGCGGACCTCGCGACGGATCCGGCGGTGCTGCGGCGGGCGTTGGGGGAAGCGGCACGGACGATCGAGGCGGCGGACAACTGCCGGTAGGCGGTGACCAGGGGGCGGGCAGGTGCCGTGGGCGGTGACCGGCGGGGGGGGGACAGTGCCGGTGGGCAGTGGGCAGTGGGCAGTGGGCAGTGGGCAGTGGGCAGTGGGGCGGACAGTGCCGGGTGCCGGGTGCCGGGTGCCGGTGGGCGGTGAGCGGTCGGTGGCGGATGGTGATCGGTGAGGTGGACGGCTGTCGAGGGCCGCGAGCGGGGAGGTGGGTGGTCGCCGCTCGGCACGGGCGTTTCCCGCCTGCGAAAATGCCCGTATGGGAAAGTCCAGGAACACCCGGCGGCGGGAGCGGGACGCCGACGCCACCGTCGTCGAGACCGTCGACGGCGGGCTCGCGCAGCTCATACCCGACCGGGACCGGACGCGGGCCTGGACCCTGCTCATCGACGGCGCGCCCCAGTCGCACGTGGACCTCGACGACCCGGCGTTCCTCTCCTTCGAGTACCAACGGCGCCTCGGGCACGTCATCGACCTCGCCGCGCCGCCCGGCAAGCCCCTGCACGTCGTCCACCTCGGCGGCGGCGCCTTCACCCTCGCCCGGTACGTCGCCGCCACCCGTCCCCGCTCCACCCAGCAGGTCGTCGAGCGGGACGCGAGCCTCGTCCAACTGGTCCGCCGGGAGCTGCCGTTGGACCCGGGCGCACGGATCCGGGTCCGGTCCGTCGACGCCCGTGAAGGGCTGGTCAAGGTGCCCGACGGGTGGGCCGACCTCGTCATCGCCGACGTGTTCAGCGGGGCCCGCACACCCGCGCACCTGACCTCGACCGAGTTCCTCGACGAGGTCCGCCGCGCCCTCCGTCCCGGTGGGCTCTACGCCGCCAACCTCGCCGACGGCCCGCCACTGGCCCACCTGCGCGGCCAGATCGCCACCGTCGCCGCCCGCTTCCCGGAACTCGCCCTCGTCGCCGACCCGACCGTGCTGCGCGGCAAGCGGTTCGGCAACGCCGTCCTCGTCGCCTCCGACCTGCCCCTGCCGGTCGCCGAACTGACCCGCCGGGCCGCCTCCGACCCGCACCCCGGCCGGGTCGAGCACGGCGGACCGCTCACCGACTTCACCGGCGGCGCCGCACCGGTCGTGGACGCCTCCGCGGTGGCGTCACCGGCCCCGCCGCCGTCGGTGTTCCGGTAGGCCGCCCGTCTCAGTAGGTACCGATCTCCACCCGCGGCGGCCCGTCGTGCCACGTGCAGAACACCGACACCCGGTCCGCGCCCGAGGAGAACTCCACCCGGATCCACGTCTCCGTCTTCCACACCTGCATCGACCAGCCCGCGCCCGGCGTGGCCGAGACCAGGCTCGCGGAGGTCCTCCCGAGGTCGAAGACCACCCGGCCGCCGTCGGTGTCGTAGCTCTTGACCCGGCCGGAGGCGCCCGGGGGAGCGGAGGCCGCCGGATCCGAGTCCGAGGGGGAGGGCGAGCGGGGTGTCCGGCCCGGCCCCGGGGACGGGCCGTCCGACGGGCTCGCGGAAGGAGGAGGAGCGGAAGGAGTGGGGCGGCCGATGGCCGGCGCCGGGGCCTTCGACTCCTGTGCGGTCGTGTCCCCCGCCGTCAGCGGCAGGGCGCGCGGCGGGTCGTACACCGTGCCGGTCATGACCGTGTGGACACCCCACCACGACAGCGTGACCGCCGCGCCCGTGGCGAGCGCCCAGGCCAGTAGGTGTACGAGTCCTCTGCGCATCGCGGGCCATCTTGCCCCACGCGACTCACGGGTGTCGCACGGACGGCCCACCGGTTGTCCACAGGGGGCGCGTTGTCCACAGGCCCGGATGACCCTCGGCCGCATGGCGTACGGTGCGGCGCATGGCAAGTGTGCTCGTGGTCGAGGACGACCAGTTCGTGCGCTCGGCGCTCATCCGGCACCTGACCGACGCCTCACACACCGTGCGCAGCGTCGGGACGGCACTGGAGGCGCTGCGCGAGGTCGCCCATTTCCGCTTCGACGTGGTCATCCTGGACCTCGGACTGCCAGACCTGGACGGCTCCGAGGCCCTGAAGATGCTGCGCGGCATCACGGACGTGCCCGTCATCATCGCCACCGCCCGCGACGAAGAGACGGAGATCGTCCGGCTGTTGAACGCCGGGGCGGACGACTACCTGACCAAGCCCTTCTCGGTGGAGCACCTCTCGGCGCGCATGGCGGCCGTCCTGCGCCGCTCCCGCGCCGGCGCCGGGAGCGCCCCGCCGTCGACCGTCCTGCGCGTCGGCGGCCTCACCGTGGATCCGCTGCGCCGTCAGGCCGAGCTGGACGGTGCCCGACTCGACCTCACCCGACGCGAGTTCGACCTGCTCGCCTTCCTCGCCGGCCGGCCCGGTGTCGTCGTCCCGCGCCGGGAGTTGCTCGCCGAGGTCTGGCAGCAGTCCTACGGCGACGACCAGACCATCGACGTCCATCTGTCCTGGCTGCGCCGCAAACTGGGTGAGACGGCGGCCCGCCCGCGCTATCTGCACACCCTGCGGGGCGTCGGCGTGAAACTGGAACCGCCCGCCGTGGAACCACCCGCCACCGGGCCATCCGCCGTAGAACCGCCCGCAGCAGGGCCGCCCGCTGCCGGGCCGGACACCGCGGTGCCTCCCGGAGGGGAGCCGCCGCGATGAGATGGGCACTGGTCAAGGTCTGTCTGGCGGTCACCACGATGGTCGTGGTCGCCTTCGCCGTCCCGCTCGGGCTGGTCGTCAAGGAGATGGCCCGCGACCGTGCCTTCTCCAACGCCGAGCGGGAAGCCGCGGTCGTCGTTCCCGCACTGTCCATCACCACCGACCGCGACCAGGTGGAACGGGTCCTCGCCTCCGCCGGCTCCGACGACGGGATGGCGGTGCACATCCCCGCGGGCGACGGCCGGGCCGCCGTGGACCTCGGCCGGCAGCGCGCCACCGCCACCGACATCGCCGCCGTCCGCGAACTGGGCCGCGTCTCGACTGCCGAGGTGCCCGGCGGTTCCGCCCTGCTCCAGCCCGTCGCGCTCAGCTTCGGGACCGTGGTGATCGAGGTGTACGTCCCCGAGTCCGAGGTCAGCAACGGCGTGGGCACGGCCTGGGCGGTGCTCGCCGCGGTCGGCGTCGCCCTCGTCGTCGGTTCGGTCGCCGTCGCCGACCGGCTGGGCGTACGGATGGTGCGGCCCGCCCGGCGACTGGTCGAGGGCGCGCACGAACTGGGGGAGGGGAAGCTGGGAGCACGCGTGCCGGAGGAGGGGCCGAACGAACTGCGGCTCGCGGCGGTCGCGTTCAACTCCATGGCCGACCAGGTCGTCCAACTCCTGGCGAACGAGCGGGAGCTGGCCGCCGACCTCTCGCACCGGCTGCGTACGCCCCTGACCGTGCTGCGGCTCAACGCGGCCTCCCTCGGCGACTCCCCGGCCGCCGAGCAGACCCGGGCCGCCGTCGCCCAGTTGGAGGGCGAGGTCGACACCATCATCCGGACGGCCCGCGAGGCCAAGCCGCAGACCGCGGCGGCCGGTCCGGGGGCCGGATGCGACGCGGCCGAGGTGGTGCGGGAGCGGATGGCGTTCTGGTCGGCACTCGCGGAGGACGAGGGCCGCAAGGTGCGGGTGGCCGGCGTCGACCGCCCGGTGCGCATACCCGTGGCCCGCGCCGACCTGGCGGCCGCGCTGGACGCCCTGCTCGGCAACGTCTTCCGGCACACCCCCGAGGGCACGGCCTTCGCGGTCGACGTGCACAACGGCGAGGACGCGGTGATCGTGCTCGTGTCCGACGCGGGCCCCGGCATATCCGACCCCGAGGCGGCGATGGCCCGCGGCCGGGGTTCCGGAAGCGCCGGGTCGACCGGGCTCGGCCTGGACATCGTGCGCCGGCTCGCCGAGTCGACCGGCGGGGACGTACGGATCGGGTCGTCGGTGCTGGGCGGGGCCGAGGTGCGGATATGGATCCAGGTCGACGGACGGGCCGGAGGGGCCGGGCGGGACGGGCGAGGGCCGGTGCGCAGGGGGCACCGGGGGACGGTGCGCAGGCGTCGGCCGGGCCGGCCGGTCTCTCTCTTTAACCGGCCCCGATCCCGCCCTTAAGCGCGCCCTAAGATCGCCAACCCCTGCCCCGATCAGGCAGTTTGTCCGTTTCCCGCTCGCTAGCGTGCTGCCGCACCCCCACCCCCCGTGAACAGCGAAGGCAGGCACGCCATGAGCACGCACCGGCGCAGGATCAGTGGCAGGAACAAGGCGATCGGCGGCGTGGTCGCCGCGGCCGTGGCCGGCGGTGGAGCCGTCCTGCTCACCGGCACCGCGCAGGCCGCCGGTGTGGGCGCCGCCTACACGAGGACCAGTGACTGGTCGACCGGCTACACCGCCCAGTACGTCGTCACGAACACCAGCGGGCGGGCGAAGGGAGACTGGACGCTGGAGTTCGACCTGCCGGCCGGGGCCGGGCTCGGCTCCCTCTGGAACGCCGAGTCGAGGGTGAGCGGGCAGCACATCACGGTGACGCCCCCGAAGTGGGACACCGACGGTCTCGCCCCCGGCGAGTCGGTCACCGTCGGCTTCGTCGTCAACGGCGCGGGTGATCCGGCCGGTTGCCGCGTCGACGGCGTCAAGTGCTCGGTGGACGACGGCGCGACGCCCGAGCCGAGCGGCCGCCCGACACAGACCACGACCCCGCCCTCCACCCCGCCCACCGCCCCGCCCGCCACTGCGAGCGCGCCCTCGACGGCGACCCCTTCCCAGAGCGCGAGCCCGACCACCCCCGCCTCGCCGAGCACCGGCACCCCCGCCCCGGCCGCCTTCGCGCCCTACGTCGACACCTCCCTCCACCCCGCCTTCGACCTCCTCGCGAGTGCGACCGCGACCGGGGTGAAGGACTACAACCTCGCCTTCGTCACCGACGGCGGCGGCTGCACGCCCAAGTGGGGCGGGGTCACCGACCTCGCGAGCGACGCGGTGGCCGCGCAGATCGGGGCCCTGCGTGCCCGGGGCGGTGACGTCCGGGTCTCGTTCGGCGGCGCGGCCGGCGCCGAGCTGGCCACGGCCTGCTCGTCGGCCGACGCGCTGGCGGCGGCGTACGCCAAGGTCGTGGACGCGTACGACCTCACCAAGGTCGACTTCGACGTCGAGGGCGGCGCGCTGCTGAACACGGCGGCGAACACCCGGCGTGCCCAGGCCATAGCGAAGCTCCAGCAGCGGCACCCGGCCCTGGACGTCTCCTTCACGCTCCCGGTGATGCCGGAGGGCCTGACCCAGGACGGCGTGAACCTGCTGGCCGACGCCAGGGCCAACGGCGTGCGGATCGCCACGGTCAACATCATGGCGATGGACTACGGCCCGGCGTACAGCGGCGACATGGGCACCTATGCCGAGCAGGCGGCCACCGCCACCCAGGCGCAGGTCAAGAGCGTCCTCGGGCTGAGCGACTCCGCCGCCTGGAAGACCGTGGCCGTCACGCCGATGATCGGTGTGAACGACGTCCCGTCCGAGATCTTCGCGGTCGAGGACGCCACCCAGCTGGTCGCGTTCGCGAAGGCCAAGGGGCTGGGCTGGCTGTCGATGTGGTCCGCGACCCGCGACAGGCAGTGCCCGGGCGGCGCGAAGCCCTCGGCGGACGCGACGTGCAGCTCCGTCGTTCAGGACGCGAACGCGTTCTCGAAGGCGTTCGCCGCTTTCCGGTGATCCCCGCTCGGACAGCCGTCCGAAAGGTCTCTTGATCGCCTCTCGTGTCACATCTGTCCCGGACCTCGCTCGCACCGGCGAAGCGGGCGAGGCCGTGTCGGTCACGTTTCGACAAATGAAGGCGACTGCTCTTGACGCATGACAGGACATGCGGCTGTGATGGCGCCACCGTGTTCGGTCAAGTTGATTTCTGGTCGTTTACGACCGGATTTCAGCCAGACCTCCGTGGCCGAACCCTGTTCCCCTGGAGCCGTTCATGCGCGACCTCTCCCCCTCCAGCCTCTCCCGCCTCGCCACGAGCCGCCGCACCCTGCTGCGCGGCATAGGCGGCGCCGCCGTCCTCGGCGCCGGCGTCCCCCTGCTGAGCGCCTGTGGCGGAAGCGGCACGGCCGCCGACCCGAAGACCGTCACCGTCGGCTCCAACGCGTCCGACGCGGTGCCGAAGAAGGCCTTCGCCGACATCTACGCGGCCTTCACGAAGCAGTCCGGGATCACGGTCGACGTGAACACCAAGGACCACAACACGTTCCAGGAGCAGATCAACTCCTACCTCCAGGGCACGCCCGATGACGTGTTCAACTGGTTCGCCGGCTACCGCATGCAGTTCTTCGCGGCCAAGGGCCTCGCCACCGCCGTCGACGACGTGTGGGAGAAGATCGGGGGCAACTTCCCCGACGCGATGAAGGCGCTCAGCAAGGGCGAGGACGGCAAGTACTACTTCGTGCCGCTGTACACGTACCCGTGGGCGATCTTCTACCGCAAGAGCGTCTTCCAGCAGTACGGCTACACCGTCCCCACCACCTGGGACCAGTTCGTCGCCCTGTGCAAGCAGATGCGGAAGGACAAGCTCGTCCCGATCGCGTTCGGCGACAAGGACGCCTGGCCCGCGCTCGGTACGTTCGACCAGATCAACTTCCGCACCAACGGCTACGACTTCCACGTCGAGCTGATGGCCGGCAAGGCCTCCTGGACCGACGCCAAGGTGCGCAAGGCCTTCGACCACTGGGCCGAGATCCTCCCCTACCACCAGGACGGCGCCGTCGGCCGCACCTGGCAGGACGCCGCCCAGACGCTCGTCTCCAAGAAGGCCGGCATGTACCTGCTGGGCACCTTCGTGGCGCAGCAGTTCACCAACCAGGCCGACGCGGACGACCTGGACTTCTTCGCCTTCCCGGAGATCGACCCGGCGTACGGCCAGGAGACCGTCGAGGCGCCGACCGACGGCTTCATGCTCTCCAAGGCCCCGAAGAACAAGGACGGCGCCTTCCAACTGCTGGAGTACCTGGGCACCCCGGAGGCCGAGGCGATCTACCTCAAGGCCGACCCGAGCGTCGTCGCCGCCTCCTCCAAGGCCGACACCTCCTCGTACACGCCGCTGCAGAAGAAGGCGTACGAGATGATCAGCGGCGCCAAGCACCTCACCCAGTTCATGGACCGTGACAGCCGGCCCGACTTCACCTCCACGGTGATGCAGCCCGCCCTGCAGAAGTTCATCCGTGACCCCAAGGGTGTCGACAGTCTGCTGGCGTCGATCGAGCGCCAGAAGAAGACGATCTTCGCGTCCTCCTGAGCGGGGATCCATGAGCGACAGCGGTATGACCACCGAATCCCCCGTGAAGTCCCGTGAGGCGGCCGCCGTGCCGCCTCCGGGCGCCGCATCCGCGAAGAAGCGGCGGGCTGCGCAGGGCCACCGGCGCCTGCTGACCCGCCGTGACCGGCTCACGCTCGGCCTGATGGCCGGGCTGCCGACGATCCTGCACGTGGCCCTCGTGTGGCTGACGGCGCTCGCCTCGATCGCGCTGGCCTTCACCACCTGGAACGGCATCGGCTTCGACTCGATCCAGTGGGTCGGCCTGGACAACTTCAAGGAGCTGTTCACCACCAACCCGCAGTTCTGGCCGGCCGTCGAGCACAACGTCGTCTGGTTCGTCGTCCTGATCCTGATCCCCACGCCGCTCGGTCTGTTCCTGGCCGTGCAGCTCGACAAGAACATCCGCTTCAGCCGGGTCTACCAGACGGCCTTCTTCCTCCCGGTCGTGGTGTCGATGGCCGTCATCGGCTTCGTCTGGCAGCTCGTCTACAACCCCGACACCGGCCTGATCAACAGCATCGTCGGGGCCAACGAGCCCGGCCACTACATCGACTGGATCGGCGACCCGGACCTCAACCTCTGGGCGATCCTCGTCGCCGCCTCCTGGCGGCACACCGGCTACATGATGATCCTCTACCTGGCCGGTCTCAAGAGCGTCGACCCGGCCCTGCGCGAGGCCTCCGCACTGGACGGCGCCAACGAGTGGCAGACGTTCAAAAGCGTCGTCTTCCCGACGCTGCGCCCGACCAACACGGTCGTCCTGGTCGTCACGATCATCGAGGCCCTGCGCGCCTTCGACCTGGTCTTCGTCTTCAACAAGGGCGCCGAGGGCACCGAGCTGCTGTCGATCCTGGTCACCAACAACATCATCGGCGAGTCCAGCCGGATCGGATACGGCTCCGCCATCGCCGTCGTCCTGCTCGTCATCTCGCTCGCCGTGATCATCCCGTACCTGATCGCGACCTTCCGGAAGGAGCGGCGCGCATGAGCACCGTGAGCGCGCTCGGGAAACAGCGCACCCCCGTCCGCCCCGCCCGGATCCTGCTCCACACCTTCCTCGCCGTGACGGCGCTGGCCTGGCTCGGCCCGCTGCTGTGGGCGATGTACGCGGCGATGCGGCCGTACGCCGAGACCAGCACCAAGGGCTACGTGTCCTGGCCCGACAAGCTGAGCCTCGACAACTTCATCAACGCCTTCCAGCAGTCGGACATGCTGCACTACTTCGGGAACACGCTGCTGGTGGCGATCCCGGCGGTGCTGCTGACGCTGTTCCTGTCCTCGATGGTCGCCTTCTACGTCAGCCGCTTCGACTTCCGCCTCAACCTGGCGCTGCTGCTGGTGTTCACCGCGGGCAACCTGCTCCCGCAGCAGGTCATCATCACGCCGCTGTACCGGCTGTACCTGCTGATCGACCTGCCCGGCATCACCATGAGCGGCAAGCTGTACGACTCCGCGCTCGGCCTGGTCCTCATCCACGTGGCGTTCCAGTCCGGCTTCTGCGCCTTCGTGCTCAGCAACTACATGCGCTCCCTGCCGCACGAGCTGACCGAGGCCGCGCTCGTCGACGGCGCCTCGGTGTGGCGCCTGTACTGGCAGATCGTGCTGCCGCTGTGCAAGCCCGCGATGGCGGCCCTGGCGACGCTGCTGTCCATCTGGATCTACAACGACTTCTTCTGGGCGATCGTGTTGATCTCCACCGGCGAGAACATGCCGATCACCTCGGCCCTGAACAACCTCTCCGGCCAGTACTTCACCGACCCCAACCTGGTCGCCGCCGGCGCCCTGCTCACCGCGATCCCCACGCTGATCGTGTACTTCGTGCTCCAGCGGCAGTTCGTCAGCGGCCTCACCCTCGGCGCCAACAAGGGCTGACACCCCTTTTTCCGTGAAAGAGACCCCCGTGCACCACCCCTTCACCCCGGTCGCCTCCGTCCCCGTGGACGTCCGCAACGCCCTCGTCCACGAGGAGGGCTGGCAGTCCTGGAGCCCCAGCGGCGCCTACCCCCTCGGCGCCCGCCCGTACCGCCCGGCCAACGACAACTGGGCGACCGTCTGCTACCGGCCGGGTGTCACCGTGCCGGCCGGGACCTTCCAGGGGGAGGGGCTGCTGGCAGTGGCTCCCAAGGGCGAGGACGGGCCGGTCGTCGTGTGCGCGGCGGTCGATCCGCTGAGTTCCGTCCCCTCCATCCGGCTGGAGGTGCGCGACGACCGCGCGGAGATCAGCGCCGACGGCAAGGTGGACTTCTACTCCTACCTGGGCCCCGGCGGCATCCAGGGCGCCCTCGCCGACTGGGCCGACAGCCTCGGCCTCGACGATCCCCGCCCGGCACCCACCGTCTGGTGCTCCTGGTACGAGTACTTCACCGCCGTCACCGAGGACGACATCCACGAGAACCTCCGCGCGATGGACACCCTCGACCTGCCCATCGACGTCGTCCAGATCGACGACGGCTACCAGAAGGCGCTCGGCGACTGGCTCACCCTCTCGGGCCGCTTCCGCTCCCGCGCCGACATCGCCGACGCCATCCGCGCCCGGGGCCGCCGGGCGGGCATCTGGACGGCCCCCTTCCTGGTCGACCCGGCGAGCGACCTGGCCGCCGAGCACCCGGACTGGCTGGTCCGCGACCCCGGCGGCGGCTTCGCGCACGCCGGCCGCAACTGGGGCCACGACCTGAACGTCCTGGACACCACCCACCCGGAGGCGGCGGCGTACCTGACGGACGTCTTCCGCACCCTGCGCGCCGAGGGCTACGACTACTTCAAGGCCGACTTCCTGTACGCGGGCGCCCTGGACGGCGTACGCCACGCGTCGGTGGACGCGCTGACGGCGTACCGCGCCGGCATCGGTCTGATCCGCGAGGCGATCGGCGCGGACGCCTACCTGCTGGGCTGCGGCGCGCCCCTGCTGCCCTCCATCGGCCTGTTCGACGCGATGCGGGTCAGCCCCGACACGGCCCCGCACCGCCGCCCCGAGGCCGACGACCACAGCCAGCCCGGCCAGGACAGCGCCGAGTTCACCGGCGTGGGCCGCCAGTGGCAGCACGGCCGCCTGTGGATCAACGACCCCGACTGTCTGATGGCCCGCCCGGCGGTGGAGACCCGCGAGCGCTGGGCGGCGCACGTCGAGGCGACGGGCGGCCTGATGGCCTCCAGCGACCGCCTGCTCTCCCTGGACCGGTGGGGCGTGGAGACGACCCGCCGCCTGCTGTCGGGAGCCGCCCGATGAGCCGCGAGCCGGGCGTCCCCGGCATCGCCCACGGCGGCGACTACAACCCCGAGCAGTGACCCGAGGAGGTGTGGGCCGAGGACACATCGACCACGGGGGAGCGGGAGCGCGGGTGCGGGTCGCCTGCGACGGGACCGAACTCCTCACCGGAAGGCCGCTGTCGGACGGCACGGTCACCGTCCCGCCGGGCGGGGTCGCGGTCGTCCGGCAGCCACGCCGGGCGTAGGGAACGAGGCCCTCTTGCCGCTGGGTTGAGGGCCTCTTACCCTGCTCTTCCCGCAGGTGTCACGCGTTGACGAGGGAGCGGCGTTGGCCGAGGAACCGTCCGACGAAGAGGTGTTGCAGGCCGTCGAGCGGTACCTGGCCCGCCACAGGATCACCACCCGCCTCTCCGTGCCCGGTGCGGCGTCCCTGGCGTGGCGGTCGGTGCTGGAGTGCCAGGTCCACCGCTCCATCGAGCGGCGGAAGGAGCGGCCGCAGCAGGCCAAGGGGCCCCGCGGCAGGAACAAGGACATCGCCGACCGTCCGTCCTACACCGACCTCGACGCGTACCCCGTCGAACCGCCCGCCGACCCCTCGCGCCCCCAGGTGGTCAGGCTCGTACGGGAGGGCTCGCTCGACGAGGTGGCGTGCGAGGGGTGCGTCGGCGGCAGGAAGGACTGCGACACGTGCGAGGGGCGCGGCGGGACCGACTGCCCCGCCTGGGTCGAGTGCGAGGTCTGCCGGGGCGGCCCCGACGCGTGCTGGGAGTGCGACGGCACCGGCACACCGCGCACGCGGCGGGCCCGGACGGCGACCCGGCCCCGCCGCGAGGGCGCGCCGGCGCGGGCCGCCAGGTGCAGACGCTGCGACGGCGCGGACGTGGCCTGCCCGAAATGCTCCGGCGAGTGGAAGTGGCGGTGCCCGACGTGCAAGGGGAAAGGGCTCGCCCCCTGCGACACGTGCAAGGGCGCCAAACGCGTCACGCACCGGGGGTGCGACGGCACCGGACGCCTCACCGTCTGGACCGAGGGCGTCATCACCCACACCCCCGACCTCGACCGGCTGGAGCCCGTCTACCCGCGCTTCAGCAGGCTGAAGACCGGGCAGTGGCGCACGGCCGAACTGACCAGCGCCACCGGCGAACTCCCGGACTTCCTGGAGGACGCCCACCTCAAACAGGTCACGCCCCTCCTGGCCGTCAAGGAACGGGAGGTCCGCCGCCGGGTCCGCCTCCGCTACCTCCCGCTCGCCCGGGTCCAGGCCTCCGCCGACCCGCACCACGTCTACTACGCCTTCCCCGCCCTCTCCGGCGACATCGAGGTCATCCGCCGCTTCAGCAGGCGCCGCCTCGTCGCCCTGGCATGGGCCGCCGTCGCGGTGGCCGTGGTCGCCGTCGTGGTGACCGTGACCGTCCTGCGGTGACTCGCCGGCCGGCCGCGGGCACGACCGTGTGTCACCCGGAGGCGGTGCGGGCCCGGCCGTCCGCGGCGCCGGCCGCCCCGCGACACCAGGGCGCGGCACGCCCCCACGACGTGCCGCGCCCCTCCCCGCTTCCCCGGGCCGGTCGGTCGGGTGATCAGGCGATCTCGAGCGCCGGCAGGGAGCCCGTCCGCGCCGCCTGGCCGTACCACAGGGCGCTCGACTTGGGGGTGCGGGCCAGCGTCGCGTAGTCCACGTAGACCGCGCCGAACCGCTTCTCGTAGCCGTACGCCCACTCGAAGTTGTCCAGCAGCGACCACAGGAAGTAGCCGCGGACGTCGGCGCCCTCCGCGATGGCGCGGCGCACCGCCCTGAGGTGGCCGTGCAGGTAGGCGATCCGCTCGGGGTCGTGGACGCGGCCGTCGGAGTCGGGCTTGTCGTCGTAGGCCGCGCCGTTCTCCGTGATGTACAGCGGCAGGCCCGGCGCCTCCTTCGTGTAACGCATGATCAGCTCGTGCAGGCCCGTCGGGTCGATCGTCCAGCCCATCTCGGTGCGCTCACCCGGCGTCTGGTGGAACGCGACGTCGTCCGCGCCCGGCCAGGGGGAGTGGTTGCTGGCGCCGTGCCCGTCGGCCCGCGGACCCTTCGGGTCGGCGTCCGCCGCGGAGACCAGGGTGGGCGTGTAGTAGTTCAGGCCCAGCGCGTCCAACGGCTGGTTGATCGCGCGCAGGTCGCCGTCGAGGACGTACGACCAGTCCGTCAGCGACGACGTCGCCGTCAGCAGGGTCTCCGGGTACGCGCCCCGCAGCAGCGGGCCGTGGAAGACGCCGTTGGCCAGGTCGTCGATCTTCCGGGCCGCCACCAGGTCCCCGGGCGTCTGCGACAGCGGCCGGACCACCGAGGAGTTGAGGCTGATCGCCACCGAGTTGCGGGCCGGCATCACCGACCGCAGGGCGGACGTGCCCAGACCGTGCGCCAGGTTCAGGTGGTGCGCCGCCCTCAGCGACGCCGCCGGGTCCGTACGGCCGGGCGCGTGCACGCCGGACGCGTACCCCAGGAACGCGCTGCACCACGGCTCGTTGAGCGTGATCCAGTGCTCCACGCGGTCGCCGAGCGCCTCCCCGACGATCTGCGCGTACTCGGCGAACCGGTACGCCGTGTCGCGCTCCGGCCAGCCGCCCGCGTCCTCCAACTCCTGCGGCAGGTCCCAGTGGTAGAGGGTGACGGCCGGCTTGATGCCCTTGGACAGCAGCTCGTCGACCAGACGGCGGTAGAAGTCCAGACCCACCTGGACCGCCGGGCCGCGCCCGGTCGGCTGGACCCGAGACCAGGAGATGGAGAAGCGGTACGCCGACAGGCCCAGCTCCGCCATCAGCGCCACGTCCTCGCGGTAGCGGTGGTAGTGGTCGACAGCGATGTCACCGGTCTCGCCGCCGGCGGTCTTGCCCGGCGTATGGCTGAAGGTGTCCCAGATCGACGGGGTGCGGCCGTCCTCCCGCACCGCCCCCTCGATCTGGTACGCGGACGTCGCGGCGCCCCAGAGGAAGGCGGGAGGAAAGGTCACCGGGTTCACCAGCTGTGCGGACTCAGTCATGGAAGCGCTCCCATGGGTGGTCGTCGAGGTCATCGAGACCGACGAAGGATGGGGGGAAGAGATGCGGGGGGTGCGAAAGGGGCCGAGGCGGCGGTGACCCGGCCCCCGAGAACGATGTCGCTGGGATCGCGGGGCGTCAGCCCCGTACGGCATGGGGCGTCAGCCCTTCACCGCGCCCTGCATGATGCCGCCCACGATCTGCTTGCCGAAGATCGCGAAGACCAGCAGCAGCGGCAGCGTGCCCAGCAGCGCGCCCGCCATGATCAGGGACTGGTCGGGCGTGTACCCGCGGCCGAGGCCCGCGACCGCCACCTGCACGGTCGGGTTGCCGGTCTGGCTCAGCACCAGGAACGGCCACAGGAAGTCGTTCCAGGTCTGGACGAACATCAGCATGCCGAGCACCGCCATCGCGGGGCGCGCCGCGGGGAACACCACGTGCCACACCACGCGCCAACTGCTCGCGCCGTCCACCCGGGCCGCCTCGATGATCTCGTCCGGCAGCGCCTGGATCAGGTACTGCCGCATGAAGAACACACCGAAGGCGCTCACCAGCGACGGCAGGATCACCGCCTGGAGCTGGTCGGTCCACTCCAGCTTGGCGACCATCATGTACAGCGGGATCACGCTCAGCTGCGGCGGCACCATCATCGTGCCGATCACGATCAGCATCATCGCGCCCCGGCCCCTGAACCGCAGCTTGGCGAAGGCGAACCCGGCGATCGTCGACAGGAAGACGATGGTCAGCGCCGAAGTCCCCGCCACGATCGTCGTGTTGACGAACGCCTTGCCCAGGTTGGCGTCGTTCCAGGCCACGTCCAGGTTGTGGAAGAGGTTCGAGCCGAACCAGAACGGCGGCGGCGTCTGCGCCAGCCGGTTGTTGTCGCGGGACGCGGCGATCGCCGTCCACACCAGCGGGAACAGCGAGCCGACGGTGAACAGGGCGAGGATCACGTACGCGATCGGCCCGGCGTGCATCTGGCCGCCGGCCCGCGCCGACTTCGGGCGGCGTACCCGGCGGGCCGTGGGAACGGCATCCCGCGGCTCGGGTTTCGTCAGGGTCGTCGTCACGGCCGTACTCCTTAACTACTGGCGCGCAGCCGGCGCGAGATGACGTAGTTGACGATGCCGATCACGATCAGGATCAGGAACATCGTCCAGGCGATCGCGGAGGCCCGGCCCAGGTGCTGGTTCACCCAGCCCTGCTCGTACAGGTACAGGCCCAGCGTCTGGAACTGGTGCTCCGCACCGCCCGAGGCGCCCTTGTTCGCGTCGAACAGCAGCGGCTCGCCGAACACCTGGCTCGCGCCGATCGTCGAGACGACCACCGTGAACAGGATCGTCGGCCGCAGCGACGGCAGCGTCACGTGGAAGAACTGCTGCCAGCGGCTGGCACCGTCCAGCGCCGCCGACTCGTACAGGTCCTGCGGGATCGCCTGCATCGCCGCCAGGTAGATCAGCGCGTTGTAGCCGGTCCACCGCCAGATGATGATCGTGGACACCGCGATCTGCGACGGCCACTTGTCGTTCTGCCAGTCGACCGGGTCGACCCCGGCCATGTCCAGCACCCAGTTGATCATGCCGTAGTCGCGCCCGAAGAGCAGCACGAAGACGAGCGAGGCGGCCGCGATCGACGTCGCGTAGGGGGCGAGCATCGCGACCCGGTAGAAGGTCGAGGCGCGCAGCTTGTAGTTGAGGATGTGGGCGAGCCCCATCGCCATCAGCAGCTGCGGCACGGTCGAGATGATCCCGATCGTGAGCGTGTTCTTCGCCGCGTTCCAGAAGAAGTCGTCGTCGAAGATCCGGGTGTAGTTGCGCAGCCCCACCCAATTCATGTCGGTGGGCGCGGTCATCTCCACCTGGTGCAGCGACGCCCAGCCCGTGTAGACCAGCGGGAACAGGCCGAAGGCGAGGAACAGCAGGAAGAACGGCGAGACGAAGGCGTACGGGCTCCAGCGGATGTCGCGCTGCCAGCGCCGGGAGAGCCGGGCCCGGCGCCGCTGCTCCGCATCCGTGGGGACGGCGGGCGGGCGGCCCGGGGCCGCGCCCCCCTCCTTGACGGGGGGCGCGGCGGTGTCGTGGCGGGTGGCCATACGGGTCACTTGTCCAGGTTGTTGTCGATGGTCTTCGTCGCCGTCTTCCAGGCCTCCTCCGCCGACTTGCCCTTCGTCACGAGGATGACGCCGTTGTCGGTCAGACCCTGCTGGATGATCTGGTCCTTCGGGCCGATCACCTGGACCGGGCTGGCCTTCGCGGCCTCGGCGAAGATCGTGCCGATCGGGGCGTCACCCGTCATCTCGTTCTTGGCGCCGGTGACCTCGGCCATCGTGTACGTGCTCGGCGCGCTCGGGAAGGAGCCCTGCACCTTGAACAGCTTGGCCTGCTGCGCGGGCGCGGTCAGCCAGGCGGCCAGCTTCTCCGCCTCCTTCACGTTCTTGCCGCTGGAGGGCACGGTCAGGAAGGAGCCACCCCAGTTGCCGGACTTGGGCGCCACGGCGACGTCCCACTTGCCGGCCGCTTCCGGCTTCGACTTGCCCTTGATGTAGCCGAGCATCCACGGCGGGCAGGCCATCGCGGCGAACTTGCTGTTGGCGATGGTGGTGTCCCAGGCCGGCTGGAACTGGGTCTGCGCACCGACCAGGCCCTCCTCGGCGGCCTTCGCGGTCAGGTCGAAGGCGTTCTTGACGGCGGGGTTCGTCTTGTAGATGACCTCGCCGGAGGCGTCGTAGAACTTCTCCTTCTCACTGCTGAGGATGGCGTTGATCAGGCCGCCGGGGGAGTCCATGAACGTGGTGCCCTTGGGCGCCTTCGCCTTGTACTGCTCGCCCACGGAGACGAACTTGTTCCAGTCGCCCGCCCACAGCTTGCCGACCTCCGTGCGGTCGGCGGGCAGACCGGCCGCCTCGAAGAGGTCCTTGCGGTAGCAGATGGCCATCGGACCGACGTCCGTGCCGAAACCGATCGTCTTGCCGTCCTTGGTCGTGGCCTGCGCCCACTTCCAGTCCAGCCAGGCGCTCTTGTTCACGCCCGAAACCTTGGACAGGTCCTGGAGCTTGGCGGACTGGGTGGCGACGATCTCGGCGATGTTGCCGACTTCGACGGCCTGGATGTCCTGCAGACCGCTGTTGGTCGTGAGGTGGTTGACGAGCGCGGGGTAGTAGTTCTCGTTCCGCTCGGTGACGTTCTCGGCGATCTTGATGTTCGGGTTGAGCTTCTCGTACTCGGCGTAGAGGCCGGCCTCCTTGAAGCCCATCGTGCCGAAGAGCCCCAGCGTGATCGTGGTCTTGCCCTTGCCGTCGCCGGACGACGACCCCTCGGAGCCGTCGTCGCCGCCGTCGTCGGCACAGCCGGCCAGCAGCCCCGCGCCCAGCGTCGCGACGGCCGCGAGGACCAGCGCCTTGCGGGCGATGGGGGTCCCCCCGCTCGAGCGCAGCCGAGAGTGGGGGAGGGTACGTGCTCGCATTGCGTCCTCCTGTTGCCCTGACGTGCCGACCCCCCGGCCAACTGCATGGTTGGGCCCGTTAGTTTCTCGCTGCGGCTCGGGCGGGGAACGTGCGGGATGTGTATGTGTCAGGTACCGTGGGAGCGCTCCCACAAGTGATGTGTTGAAGAGTCGTCGGTTCGGGCGGGGGTGTCAAGAGTGGGGGCGCGGAGGGATGCGTTCAGTTATCCGGCTGTTAGCTAACTCCGGGAGCGGTGCTTTCGGCCGGGGGTGCCGGTCCGCGGTGCGCGCTCCCGTGACCTCCGGTGCGCGGTCGTGCGAACGGACGGGACTGTTAGATTCCAGGCCAGCGTGATGACGACGGCGGGAAGGCGGAGCCCATGGCAAGCCACGGAGCGCGGGGCCGGAGCGGTGGCCGGCCGACCCTCGAAGAGGTGGCCGCACGCGCCGGTGTGGGCCGGGGCACGGTCTCCCGGGTGATCAACGGGTCGCCCCGGGTCAGCGACGCGACCCGCGCCGCCGTCGAGGCCGCGGTCGCCGAGCTCGGCTACGTCCCCAACACCGCCGCCCGCGCCCTCGCCGCCAACCGCACGGACGCCATCGCCCTCGTCGTCCCCGAGCCGGAGACCCGCTTCTTCGCGGAGCCGTACTTCTCGGACATGCTGCGCGGCGTCGGCGCCGAACTCTCCGAGACCGAGATGCAGTTGCTCCTGATCTTCGCGGGCAGTGACCGCGAACGGCGACGGCTGGCCCAGTACCTGGCGGCGCACCGGGTGGACGGCGTCCTGCTGGTCTCGGTCCACGCGGACGACCCCCTGCCGGACCTCATCGCCCAGCTGGAGATCCCGGCCGTGATCAGCGGCCCCCGCTCCGCCGCGGAGACGCTCCCCTCCGTCGACTCCGACAACTACGGCGGCGCCCGCTCCGCCGTCGAGCACCTGCTGGCCCGGGGCCGCCGCCGCATCGCCCACATCACCGGCCGCCTCGACGTCTACGGCGCCCAGCGCCGCGTCGACGGCTACCGCGACGCCCTGCGCGACGCGGGGTACGAGGCGGACGAGGGCCTCATCGAGCCGGGCGACTTCACCGAGGAGGGCGGCCACCGCGCGATGACCGACCTGCTCGCCCGCACCCCCTCCCTCGACGCGGTCTTCGCCGGCTCCGACGTCATGGCGGCCGGCGCCCGCCAGGCCCTGCGCGAGGCGGGCCGCCGCATCCCGGAGGACGTGGCACTGATCGGCTACGACGACTCCGCCATCGCCCGCCACATGGACCCGCCCCTGACCAGCGTCCGCCAGCCCATCGAGGAGATGGGCCGCAGAATGCTGGACCTCCTCCTCACGGAGATAGCGGACCGCCGCCCGGCGGTCTCCCGGGGACTGGAGCGCCGCCAGGTGGTCCTGGCGACGGAGCTGGTGGGGCGGGCTTCGTCGTAGGGGTCCGTTCAGGGCCGGTGCTGTCGTGGGCTGCGGTGAGTCCGGGAGGTGGCTGAGCGTCCGACTCCGCCAGGCCCGGCACCGGCGTCAGCGCCCAGGCGCACACCTCACTGATCTCGTACGGTGACCGACCCGGAACGCAGGCTGTCCACCTCCTGCGTATTGCTCGGATCCCGGGCATGGGGGGTGAGGTTCGACCTCGAGCTGTAACGGCCGCCCCCGCAACGGGGGTGCAGGGCGGCCGCTCTCCCGGTGAGGGCGGCTGTCTGCACCGTCGGCACCGAGGTCTCAGAGACGGGTGGCGATCGCGATGCTGTCGTCGCCCGCCAGCCGGAGGATTGCCTGGGTGATGATGCGCAGCCGCTCCGTGTCGAGCTCGGCCACGGCAGCGATGGTGACGGAGCCGATGCCCACCATCGACATCACCAGCCCCAGGAAGGCACGCTGCCCCGGATCGAGAGGCAGTGTGTACAGCTTCCCCATCAGCCCTTCCCAACGGAGCACGGTACGGCCGCCCTGCACCACGAGGAGCGCCGACGCCACCTGATGCACTGCCAGCACGGTGCGCTCCTCGGCGAGGGCCCGGGCGGCGATGCGGTCGCGGTCGGATGTCGCGGCGCGAACGAGCCGGGCACCGAGCCGTGTCCGCGGAGTGTCGTCAGACGAAGGTGTGGTGGTCTCCATGACCAGGACCGTAGGCAGCGGGAGTGTGCGCCCGCTCGGCGGTTGCGCGTGATTGCGGACCCGCTGGGGCGGTTGCGGCGGATTGCTCAGGCGTAGCCCAGAGAGGCCCGTGCGCGGCCGATGAGTCGGCGTGCCTGCGGGCCGTAGGCGGCGCCTTCGTCGAGGTGGTCCCAGACCCGTGCGTACAGGGCTACGTCGTCGGCGGCTTCGAGCGTGAACTCGGTGTTGACGGTCTCGACGATGACGCGGTCCTCATTGAAGATCCAGAAGCCGTGCTTGGGGGTGATCTTCAGCCGGGCACCGAGCGGCACGATGCCGAGCGACACGGTGCTCATACCGATGAGCCCGACCAGTCGGTCAAGCTGTCCGGCCATGACGTCGGGTGGGCACACGAGGACGTGCAGGGCGCCCTCCCAGATAAGGACACGGAAGGCCTTGTCGGCCTCGTACAGGACGTCTTGGCGTTTCATGCGGGCGTTCACGGCCTCGTCGGTGTCGCGCGGGGACTGCATCAGCTCGGCGTTGCGGATGAGCAAGTGCCGGGCGTAGTCCGGGGTCTGGAACAGTCCAGGGATGACGGTGGCCTCGTAGCCGCGCAGAGTGGTGGTGTGGCGGTACTCGGCGACATAGCGGTCCTGTACGGCCCGGTGACCAGAGGCCAGCTGGCGGCGCCAGGAACGCTGGTGTGACTCCAGGCCTCGCAGTCGGCTCTGGAGGTCGGCGGCTTCGGCCGGGGCGTCGGCGGCCTGTGCCCACGCGGTGAGGTCCGCGGCTGTTGCGGTCTGCTTGCCGGTCTCCAGCCTGGAGACCTTCGAGCGCTGCCAGCCGAGTCGCTCGGCCATGTCCTTGCCGTTGAGGCCGGCCTCGGCGCGCAGCTCGCGCAGTCGCGCGCCGAGGGCGACCCTGGCGCTCTGGAAGTCCGTGCTCACACGGACGAACGTACCTGTGCCCAGACCTCAGCAGTAGGGACTGCGACGCGCCAGGCGGCATCCCTGGCACGGCAGGCGGCGAGTACCTCGGCCCGGTCGTCGATCACCTCGACTCCGATCGTGGTGTCGGTGTCGTCGATGTGCATGCGGACCAGGACGTGCGAGTCGAACAGCCACAGGTCGAAGTCTGGCAGGCCCAGCCGTACGGCCTCGGAGCGGGACAGGACACGAATGTCCTCACCCGCGGCGACGTTCCCGGCCGCGGTCGCCATGAGGAACCGCTGGCCGTCCGTCGGGGGCTCGTCGATGATGCGCACGCGGGAGAACCGTGCGCCCTGTTCCGTCTTAGCGCGCACGTTGACGTTCCAGGGGTGGTCTGGTTCGGGCAGCGGCGCGATGCCGCTCATGAACGCCCGGAAGCGGGCGCCCTGCCGGTCGGAGGCGTAGCCGCGGCGAGTCTCCAACCGGAAGGCGGTGTGCTCGAACTCCGTGAAGAGGTGGGTGATCTCCTCGAAGGGGATCAGCGGGGGCACGGTCACTCCTTGGGGGCGAAGCGGGTCAGCAACTCGCGCGGGATGACGACGAACGTCTCGTGTTCGCCAACGTCGCGCAGTTGGGCGAGGTGCTCGGGGTCGGTGAGCTGGTCGCCCTGAACGACGATGTCTCCCGTCTCAACGACCTCGTACAGGGTGGGGCAGTTGCCGTGTTCGGACGTGGTGCCGAGGAACCTGAGCGTCATCCGGCCCTCCATCTACGCTGGTTGGAGAACCCAGGATGCTGCGAATGCTGCGGGCACGCTGAAGGATTGCGCGAGATTGCGCGTGTCTCGAGTCGGGTGGCCCGTTGCACGCAACAGCGCCCGATTCCGCGAGAGAGGACGCCGACCGGCGTCGGACTGGGCGCCCGGGCATGACAAAGACCCTCTTCCGCCCGTAGGGCCCTGGAGGTTTTCGCACAGATCGACCTTGAGGATCGCGATCCGCTCGTCCTCGTCGATCTGCTCGCGGAGCCACCGCGCCAGCGGTTCCATCCCGTGCTCCCTTCATCGGCGGGGAGAGACGGGACTGTGACGGTTGGGCCCGCTGCCCGGGCGCCGCGCGCATCGTGAGCGTCCCGTCCGGGACCTCCCACGGTGGACCTCTCCGGTCCCGTCGCCGGGCAGCGGGTGTCTGGCACGACGAAGCCCCGGCCGGCTCGGGTGAGCGCTCGGGGGACAGGGGCCTCGCGTGGCTGGTGTGTCCGGACACGCCGGACGTGGGGCCAGGACGCGTCATGATCGTGCCGAGTGCGACTACGGGCTACGTCAGTCCCAGCCGAGCAGTCCGGCGTTGGCCTGGGCGTGGCAGATGTTGTACCCGCCGGACGCGTGGGCCTTCTCGGTGTGGCCGTCGACCGTGACCGAGCACTGGATGTCCCCCGAGCCCTGGAGCTGGGCCATCACGTTGTAGAACAGCGCGTCGTCGCCCAGGGGCAAGGTGGCCTCGAACTTGCCGTTCTTGAAGGTGCCCTTGCGGGTGTCACTGTCCGAGCCGTAGGTGATGTCGAGCGGGCCCAGAGCGCCGGCAGGGGCGGTGCCCCACACTTTGAAGGTGACGACCTTCGCCTCGTCGTCCTTGGCCTCGCCGGTCTTGGCCTTGTCGCTGGGCTCACCAGCGGCGGCGTTCCTGTCGTCCTTGGGAGCGGAGGCCGCAGGCGTGACGTCGCTGGAACCGCTGGACTCGTTGCTGCTGCTTCCACCGACGGCCACGCCGATGGCGCCGATCACGACTAACAGGGCGACGACGCCGAGGCATCCGAATCCGATGATCTTGCCGGTATTGGACTTCTTCGGCGGCAGCGGCTGGAACGGCGGGTGCCCGTAGCCGGGCGGGGTCTGGGGGCCGCCCCATCCCGGCTGCTGCGGGTGGGGCTGGTTCGGCTGGGGCTGCGGGTGCTGCTGGCTCACGTGTCCCCCCGAGGGATCGTTTGTGTCTTGCAGGTGTGCGACTTGAAAAGGAGCTGTGTGGTTGCGTCGAAACGGGAAACTTCACCCGATGTGATGAACGCGGACTCCGCTGCAGGAGGACTTCGGGGCCGCGCCGGGCGGCCATCCAGGGGGGTCAGGGAGTGTCGGCCACGGAGTGGGACGACTGGAGCCTCACGAGTACTCCCGTCCCTTTTGTGGATGGTTGTCCGTCCGTCAGGTAGTCATTCCTTGGTCCGCTCGTCGACGCCGTTCAGGCGCTCGACGTACCGGGTCACGTAGTCGACGAGGGGCACGTCGCCGGAGATGGCCGGCGTCTGGATGAGCCCCAGTCCGGGGCGCCTACCCGCGCGGCCACTGGATGCCGTGCGCTCGACCGGTTTCTGGAACGACTCGGCCTGGACGCGCCCCTCGGCGGGGTACTCGCCGCCGAACTTCTCGTTCTGCCACCGACCGCCCTGGCGCCAATTTCCTGGAAGGTGATGGCGCCGTTCTTCTTCGGTCATTCAACGATGCGCGCCAGGCAGGGCAGACAGACGGCCGATCTCATGA
The DNA here is from genome assembly GCF_043080745.1 of Streptomyces sp. NPDC014995. Taxonomy (NCBI): domain Bacteria; kingdom Bacillati; phylum Actinomycetota; class Actinomycetes; order Kitasatosporales; family Streptomycetaceae; genus Streptomyces; species Streptomyces sp. NPDC014995. The sequence continues at coordinate 106,963 of NZ_JBIBVX010000009.1, read as the reverse complement.
TCAGTTCCCGTCGTGTTGCATGACGGCGAGAAACACCAAGGGCTGACCCGTTTACACGGGTCAGCCCTTGATCATTCAGGGTGAGTGACGGGACTCGAACCCGCGGCATCCTGGACCACAACCAGGTGCTCTACCAGCTGAGCTACACCCACCATGTCGGCGGTGCGGGTTTCCCCGACCGGCCGAGAAAAAGTGTACAGGGTCCGAAGGGGTGCTCGCGCACGCCTTTACTGGGCGGGCAGGACGTGCTTCGCGGCGATCGTCTTCGCGGTGTCGGAGTCGGGGCCCGGCTGCGGTACGAAGATGGCCTCGCGGTAGTAGCGCAGTTCGGCGATGGACTCGCGGATGTCGGCGAGGGCGCGGTGGTTGCCGTTCTTCTCGGGGCTGTTGAAGTACGCCCGCGGGTACCAGCGCCGGGCGAGCTCCTTGATGCTGGAGACGTCGACGATCCGGTAGTGGAGGTAGTCCTCCAGCGTCGGCATGTCGCGCAGCAGGAAGCCGCGGTCGGTGCCGACGGAGTTCCCGCACAGGGGCGCCTTGCCGGGCTCCTTCACGTGCTCCCGTACATACGCGAGCACCTGCTCCTCGGCGTCGGCCAGCGTCGTGCCGCCCGCGAGTTCGTCCAGCAGTCCGGACGCGGTGTGCATCTGACGCACCACCTCCGGCATCGTCTCCAGCGCCGAGTCCGGCGGCCGGATGACGATGTCCACACCCTCGCCGAGCACGTTCAGCTCGGAGTCGGTGACGAGGGCGGCAACCTCGATGAGCGCGTCGTCGGACAGCGAGAGGCCGGTCATCTCGCAGTCGATCCACACCATGCGATCGTTCATGCGTCCAACCCTACGGTGAGCTGCCGCTTGCTGAGCCGGGTGTGCGGTGAGGTGTTCTTGAGGGTGCCGTGTCCTGTGTGGGGTTCTGCGGTGCCGGAAGAGACGGGCCGGGCCGGCAGTCGCCGAAGTGCGGGGCGGCAGGGGCGGGGATGATCTCCGCCCCCGCCGCCCCGTACGCTCACATCCCGCTACGTGGCCCCGGCAGTCCCGCCCGCGACCCGGCGTACGCGTCGCGCGCGTGATCCGACGACATGGCGGACGCGGACGACGCGGAGGCGGTCGAGCCCATCGTTCCCGCACCGGCCCCCGCCGTGCGCCGCAGCTGCGGTGGCACGCCGGTCTCCGGGTGCAGCGCCGGCCCCATCTGCGCCGAGGCCGCCGCGACCGGTGCGGACGGTTCGGTGTCGGTCGGCGGGCGTTCGCCCTGCGGCCGGCGGGCCCGGTACGCCGCCCGGTACGCGGCCGGCGACGAGCCCAGCTGGCGCCGGAAGTGACCGCGCAGGGCCACCGGCGAGCGGAAGCCGCAGCGGCCGGCGACCTCGTCGACGGAGTAGTCCGACGTCTCCAGCAGCCGCTGGGCCTGGAGCACCCGCTGAGTGATCAGCCACTGCAGCGGCGCGCTGCCGGTGAGCGAGCGGAAACGCCGGTCGAACGTCCGCCGGCTCATGTACGCGCGGGCCGCCAGCGTCTCCACGTCGAACTGCTCGTGGAGGTGCTCCAGCGCCCAGGCGACGACCTCGGCGAGCGGGTCGGCGCCGATCTCCTCCGGTAAAGACCGGTCCAGGTAGCGCTCCTGCCCGCCCGACCGGCGCGGCGGGACGACCAGGCGCCGGGCGAGCGCGCCCGCCGCCTCGTTGCCGTGGTCCGTCCGCACGATGTGGAGACAGAGATCGATTCCGGCCGCCGTACCCGCCGACGTCAGCACGTCGCCGTCGTCGACGAACAGCTCCCTGGGATCCACATGGACCGACGGATAGCGCTTGGCCAGCGTCGGCGCGTACATCCAGTGCGTGGTGGCCGGACGGCCGTCCAGCAGGCCCGCCGCCGCCAGCACGAACGCGCCGGTGCACAGGCCCACGATGCGGGCGCCCTCCTCATGGGCCCGGCGCAGTGCGTCGAGCGCCTCCGCCGGTGGTGGGGAGGTGATCGAACGCCAGGCCGGCACGACGACGGTGCCCGCCCGGGAGATCGCCTCCAGGCCGTGTGGTGCGGTGAGTTCCAGGCCCCCTGTGGTCCGCAGCGGGCCGTCCTCGCCGGCGCACACCAACAGGCGGTAGCGCGGCACGCCGGCGTCCTGGCGGTCAATCCCGAACACCGACAGCGGAATGGAACTCTCGAAAATGGGGCCGCCGCTGAACAGCAGCACCGCGACGATCTCCTTGCGACGTCGCCCGGACAGTTTCCGGGCCGCGGCTTCCGGCGCGGCAGTGGAGTCGTGGCTCATCCTGCTAAGCCCCCCTCGGTGGTCGCGGCTCCTCGGTTGTGTCGCTCCTGCACGTTTCCCCTCGGTCCTGCACGAGTCCCCCGCCGTAGACAGTCAAGATCGAATCTACTGTGTCGCGTGATGCCGGAGTGGCCAGTTCAGCACCCGGCGCATTGTCGACATGGCAACTTGGCGTGAAGCATTCGATCACGAAGCGTTGCACTCGTGGGTCGTGCAGGGAAGTGCGCCTTGTCGCGGTGGCCAATCTCCGTAGGGTGCGCAGTACCCCTGAGACCCTTTCCGTGCAGGTCGAACGGGGGGTGGGGGGTGGTTACGGCAAGGGATGCGCAGGATCCGGAAGTTGGCTGAAAAGCTACGGTCGCGTGCGTGAAAACCGGTCAGCCGACCGGTGTGCTTCCGCCGCTGTGACGACCGCCACGGTGCGACCCCGTTCCGGTGCGCTGATGGCGTCCGCGGTGGGGCGCGTGCGGCACGTGCGGGCAGGGCTCGTCGGCGGGCGGCCGGGCCGCGTACCGCTCGGACCGGCGCAGCAGCAGCCGGCAGACGGCCGTGACGGCGGCGAGGCCGAGGGCGGTGCCGGCGGTGCCGGCCAGGGAGGTGCCGTACCAGAGGAGGACCACCGGGACCAGGACACAGCTGAAGACCGCCCAGCGGATCAGGTCGGTGGTCCTGTCGTCGCCGGCGTGGGCCTCGGGGTTCGGGCGGGACGAGGGCATGGGGCGGGCTCCTCCCTGGGTGGTGGTTCACGGGTATCAACGCCTGGTCGACCGGCCGGTCACTCACCCGGCGGGCCCGGGACGGGGAATCCCGTGCAAACCGCCTGTACGGGGCAGCAACCATTGCGTTACGGGCGCCCCCTCGTGCATGCTCCCTGGAACCCCCACGGACCACGCGCGGGATCTGGGCCGGCGAGGCGTGCCGCCGTACCCTTGGGGGTATGGGGCCGGGAAGATGATTCCCGGACACAGCTCCGCCGCTCCAGCTCGTCCCACCCGTATAAGGATCGATACGCCGAGACAGCCATGGCCGGTCACGAATTCTTCGAACCCGCGGACCGCAAGCGGCCGGTCGCCGATCCCACGGCGGCCGATCCCCTGGCGGCGGAAGAGACACGCCCCACCTGCGATCCCGCCTTCAAGCACGGTGTCGTCGTCGGCTTCGACGGCTCCACCTCCAGCGAGCGCGCCCTCGCGTACGCCATCGGCATGGCCCATCGCTCCGGCTCGGGGCTGATCATCGTGCACGTCGCCAACCGGCTGCCGACCACGGTGTGGGCCGGCTGCGAGCCGCCGGTCTTCGTCGACGTGCCGGACCACCGCACCGAGGTGCTCGGTCTGGAGCTCGCCTGCGCGGACTACCTCACCGAGGTGCCGTGGATCCTGGTCGAGCGCGGCGGAGACATCTGTCATGAACTCGAAGAGGTGGGACGGGAGTACGAGGCCGACGCGATCGTCGTCGGCTCGACGCACGGCATCGTCGGGCGGATCTTCGGCTCCGTCGCCGGACGGCTCGCCAAGCGGGCCAAGCGGCCCGTCGTCGTCATTCCGTAACTCGCCTTCCTCCCAGGTGAGATGAGCCCCGGCTCCCTTCTCCTGTCTTGGTGCGCCGCCTGAATCCGCTGGTGCGCAGAGGTGTTTGTGCCTTTGTGAAGGGCATATATCGCTCACCGCACCCTTGCACGACGCATGAAGGGAGCCCGCCGTGGACAACGACGTCTCTGCGGGAAGCACCACCACGACCGTGGGCCGACTCGCCCTGGGCATCACCCTGTTGGCGTTCGGACTCGGGCACACCGGCCTGATCGACGGCGTGACGGCGGCGGACGCCGTACCCATCGCCCACTACGTCGGCGGTGTCGCGCTGTTCGCCGCCGGCCTCTTCGCCTTCCGGGACCGGGACACGGCCACCGGTACCGCCTACGCGGCCCTCGGCGCGCTCTGGTTCACCTGGGCGGTCTCCGCCGGATCCCAGGTCTCCGACAACGCCGCCGGACTCTTCCTGCTGCTCTTCGCGCTCGTGGCGCTCTCCCTGACGCTCGCCGGTGGCGGCCGACTGACCCAGGGCACGTACGGGTTGTTCACCGTCTCGCTGGTGCTGTTGGCCGTCGCCGGCTTCGCGGGCGGTGACGGTCTGGCCAGGGTCGGCGGCTGGTTCGCCGTCGCCGCGGGCGCGGTCGCGTGGTACGCGGCGACCGCGGCGCTCGCGCACTGGCCCACGGCTCTTCCTCGACGGGTTGCCGGCCGGGGGGTGACGGCCACCGGCTGAACGGCAGCCGAGGCCGGGGAGTTGGGCAGCCCCGGCGCATGAGAGCGGACCCCCCGTGATGGGTGGCATCACGGGGGGTCCGTTCTGTTGTCCTGTCTGTCGTCCCGCCTCCGCGAGCGCGTCGTGGTTTCGCGCGCCCGCGCGGCGGGGCCGCATGTCGATGCGGCCCCGGGCGCTTTCGGGGGCGCGCCTACTCCACCGTCACCGACTTGGCGAGGTTGCGCGGCTTGTCGATGTCGCGGCCGAGCGCCTTCGCCGTGTAGTAGGCGAGCAGCTGGAGCGGGATTCCCATGAGGATCGGGTCGAGTTCGTCCTCGTTCTTCGGGACGACGATCGTCTGGTCGGCCTTCTCCTGCTCCTGGTGGGCGACCGCGAGGATCTTGCCGCTGCGGGCCTTGATCTCCTCCAGGGCGGCGCGGTTCTTCTCCAGCAGGTCGTCGTCGGGGACGATCGCGACCGTCGGCAGGGCCGGCTCGATCAGGGCCAGCGGGCCGTGCTTGAGCTCGGAGGCCGGGTAGGCCTCGGCGTGGATGTAGGAGACCTCCTTCAGCTTCAGGGAGGCCTCACGGGCCACCGGGTAGCCCCGGACGCGGCCGATGAAGAGCATCGAGCGGGCCTCGGCGAACTCGTCGGCCAGCTTCTTGATGTCCTCCTCGCCCTTCATGATCTCCGCGATCTGGGCGGGCAGCTTGCGCAGACCCTCGATGATCCGCTTGCCGTCGCGCACCGAGAGGTCGCGGGTGCGGCCCAGGTGCAGGGCGAGCAGCGCGAAGGCGACCGTCGTGTTCGTGAAGCACTTGGTGGAGACGACGCAGACCTCGGGGCCGGCGTGCACGTAGATGCCGCCGTCGGCCTCGCGGGCGATCGCCGAGCCGACCACGTTGACCACGCCGAGGACCCGGGCGCCCTTGCGCTTCAGCTCCTGGACGGCGGCCAGCACGTCGTACGTCTCACCGGACTGCGAGACGGCGATGTACAGGGTGTCGGGGTCGACGACCGCGTTGCGGTAGCGGAACTCGGAGGCCGGCTCGGCGTCGGCGGGGATGCGGGCCAGCTCCTCGATCATCTGGGCGCCGATCATGCCCGCGTGGTACGAGGTGCCGCAGCCCAGGATCTTCACGCGGCGGATCTGGCGCGCCTCGCGGGCGTCCAGGTTGAGGCCGCCGAGGTGCACGGTGGAGAAGCGGTCGTCGATGCGGCCGCGCAGCACGCGGTCCACGGCGTCGGCCTGCTCGTGGATCTCCTTGTGCATGTAGGTGTCGTGGCCGCCCATGTCGTAGGAGGCGGCCTCCCACTCCACGGTGGTGGGCTCGGCGGTGGTGCGGGTGCCCTCGGTGGTGTAGGTGCGGAAGTCGTCGGCCTTGAGGGTGGCCATCTCGCCGTCGTCCAGCGTGACTATCTGCCGGGTGTGGGCGACCAGCGCGGCGATGTCGGAGGCGACGAACATCTCCTTCTCGCCGATGCCGAGGACGACCGGGGAGCCGTTGCGGGCGACGACGATGCGGTCGTTGAAGTCGGCGTGCATGACGGCGATGCCGTAGGTGCCCTCGACGACGCGCAGCGCCTCGCGGACCTTGTCCTCGAGCTTCTCGGCCTGGGAGCGGGCGACGAGGTGGACGAGGACCTCGGTGTCGGTCTCGGAGAGGAACTCGACGCCGTCCGCCTCCAGCTTGCGGCGCAGGTCGGAGGCGTTGTCGATGATGCCGTTGTGGACGACGGCGACCTTGAGGTCGGCCGACATGTGCGGGTGGGCGTTGACGTCGGAGGGGGCGCCGTGGGTGGCCCAGCGGGTGTGGGCGATGCCGGTGGTGCCCTTGAAGCGGGCCGGGACCTTGGCCTCGAGGTCGCGGACGCGGCCCTTGGCCTTGACCATCTTCAGGCCGGCCGTCTTCGGGGAGGTGACGACGATGCCCGCGGAGTCGTAGCCGCGGTACTCCAGACGCTGGAGGCCTTCCAGGAGGAGGGGGGCGACGTCACGCTTCCCGATGTATCCGACAATTCCGCACATATATAGGTATCCCCAAGCTTCGGCTCAGCCGTAGACGATGCGCCGCAGTTGCCGGAGCGTGAGCTCCGGCGGGGCGACCGCACGGTATTTCAGGTCCGCCTCGATCCGTTCGAAGATCTCCGTGTTCACCAGGCCCCGGGCCTGGAGCTCGCGGTGGCGGCGACGGACGTAGTCCTCGGTCGTCTCGTCGAAGAAGGCGAGCACGTCCTGGATCACCCGCAGCGCCTCGCCCCTGTTCAGGGGCGTGGATCGCATCAGATGATCAACAAGTTCGTCGTGCACCCGGTAGATCCTGGAGTACCGGCGTGACTTTCGCAAGATTCCTGCCCGATTCCGGGCAGGGGCCCGTTGGCGATCTTGGGGCGAACATTGAACCTCTCATGAGTGCCTGTTCCCGCGCCGTCCACCCCCGCGCCCGCGGTTCGTCGCCCGAGGAGACCAGTTTCACACCCCATGGACATTCCTCGCATGGGCGTACCCGAGCCGCTCGCCGGCCGCATGAGCATGGCCGAGCAGCACGAGTACCTGCGCTCCACGTTCGGGCGCCGCACGATGATCAGAGGCGGCGCGGTCACGCTCGGCGCCGTCGCCGGTGGCGCGTTCGTCACCGGCGCCACCGCACAGGCCGCGCCCCGGACGGTCGCGAGCACCGAGTGGTCCCGGCCCCACGCCCGGAAGGCGGGGCGCGCGAGCGGCGGGCGGTCCTCGGGACCATCACATCCGCTTGAGGACCGCCTGCTTGGCCATCGTGAACTCCTCGTCGGTCAGGACGCCCTCGCGGCGCAGTTCGCCCAGCTCGCGCAGTCGCCGCAGCAGCGCGTCGTGGTCGTCCTCGGTGGGCGAGGCGGGCGCGGTGGGCGAGGCGGGCGAAGCGGGCGCGGTGGCGAGGGCGCGCGGGGCGGGCTCCGGCGGCCGTACCGCGTCCTCGGGGGCCGCGGCCGGGTGCGGGAGCCGGGCCTGGACGGCGGCCGCCACCAGTGCCATCAGCGGGTCCTTCTTGAAGCCCCACAGCTCCACGGCGTTGGGGTCGTACTTCGGCGGGGTCTTGGTGGGCGCGCCCCGCACGGTGAAGCGCAGGTGGCCGTTCTCCAGGCCGACGGCCGGGTGCCACTCCACGGCCGTGATCTCGGCGAGGGGGAGGCTGCGGGCACCGGCCGCGGCCTTGGCGTCCTCCGTCTTCCAGTTCCACTCCAGGCGGACGCGCTCGCCGTCGAAGCTCGCGGTGCCGTCCCCGGCGGAGACCGACAGGGGCACGGACGGGCCGGGCAGCAGGTAGGCGTCCACCGGGTCGGAGGGGACCTGGTCCAGCAGCAGCGCGTTGCGCACCTCGTCCACGAAGTACTCCGCGACGCCGTGGCGGTCGGACTCGACCAGCAGCTGGTAGGGGTCGTGGGGCTCGGTCAGCCGGCCGCCGGTCGCGTGCAGCAGCGGGTCGGCGCCGTCGCGCAGCCGCAGCCTGAGCCGCCCGGTCCTCTTGCCGTGCTCGAACGAGACGCCCGCCAACGCGCCCAGCGGGACGACGAGTTCGCCCAGGGTCCTGCGGAGCAGACCGACGTTCTTGTCCCTTCCCGGAGTCAGCCGCAGGGCATCGCCGTCGAAGACCCAGGTGCCGTCCTTCTGGATGATTTCCGCCATGGGGGGATTGTTCCATCAGCGGTTTCTCCCAAGTCCGGGAAACGGCACGGGAAATAGGCCAGGGAAACCAGTCGGGGAAACCAAGCAGGGAAACCAGGCAGGGAACAGGACGACGGGCGCCCCCGAGGACCGTACTCGGGGGCGCCCGCCTGTCCGGGTCGGAACCCGTCCCGGGTCAGAACCCGGCGATCGGGTTCTTCAGGGTGCCGATCAGCTGGAGGGCGCCCGACGGGTCCGCCAGGTCGACCATCTGCTTGTTGTTGCGCAGCTGGAGCCGGTTGAGGCAGGACAGCGCGAACTCGGGGGCGAACATGTCGTACTGCCGGAACTTGTCGGCGAGTTCGGGCGTCGCCTCCTGGTACTCGCGGGTGACCTCGGCGACCGTGCGCCAGAAGTCGTCCTCCTCCAGGACCCCCTCGGCGGCCAGGCTGGCGGCGAGGAAGCGGAAGAAGCAGTCGAAGACGTCCGTGAAGATCGACAGGAGCTTCTTGTCCTCCGGGACCTCCACGCGGATGCGCCGCACCTCCGGCGGCAGCACCGCGTCCGGGTCCATGACGGCGATCTCCTCGGCGATGTCCTTGTAGATCGCCCGCTGCACGACCCCGTCCTTCAGGACCAGGATGGTGTTCTCGCCGTGCGGCATGAAGACCAGGTCGTAGGCGTAGAAGCTGTGCAGGAGGGGGGTGTAGTACGCCTGGAGGTAGCCGCGCAGCCACTCCGTCGGGGTCAGGCCGGACTGTTCGACCAGGGCGCCGGCCACCGACCTGCCCTCGTGGTCCACGTGGACCAGGGAGGCCATCGTGGCGAGCGACTCGCCGTCCCGCAGGGAGGAGACCGGGCTCTCCCGCCAGAGCGCGGCCAGCATCTTGCGGTACGCCGAGTAGCGGTCCGTCGCCGCCTCGTACTCCAGGTGCCGGTAGCCGACGGCCGCCCGCTCCCTGATGATCGACAGGCCGGTCGACTTCAGTACCGGGTCGTTGTCGATGAGCTGGGCCAGCCAGTCGTTGATCGCCGGGGTCGCCTCCATGTACGCCGCCGACAGGCCGCGCATGAAGCCCATGTTGAGGACGGACAGGGCCGTCTTCACGTAGTGCTTCTCGGGGTGCGACTGGTTGAAGAAGGTCCGGATGGACTGCTGGGCCAGGTACTCGTCGTCGCCCTCGCCCAGGCACACCAGGTTCCTGCGGGCGACCTCGGCGGCGAAGGTGACGGTGAGCTTGTTCCACCACTGCCAGGGGTGGACGGGGATGAGGAGGTAGTCGGCCGGGTCGAGGCCCTGGTCGGTGAGCTGCCTGTCGAAGCGCTCGACCGTCTCCGCGCCCAGCTCCTGGCGCACGAAGGACGCGTACTCGATGCCGACGCCCGCCGTGAACGCCGCCCGCGAGCGGTGCGCGGCCAGCCACACCAGGCGGACCGGGCTCGCCGTCTCCGGCGCGTACGACAGGTACTCGTGGATGCCGAAGCCGAGCCGCCCGTTGTTGGCGACGAAACAGGGGTGGCCCTCGGTCATCCCGGTCTCGATCGCCTGGAAGCCGGCCCGCGCCAGCTCCGCCGACCGGAGCCGCGGCTTGGTCAGCTTGTAGCAGGTGCCGGAGAGGGTGGAGGAGATCTCCTCCAGGTACACCGGCAGGATCTCGTCGCTCAGCCCCAGCGACTTCTTCAGCTCGACGAAGAAGTCCAGGGCCTCCAGCGGGAGTTCGGCGCCGTCGCGCACGCGGGTGATGGAGTCGGCGTCGATCTGCCAGTGGTCGAGGGCCCGGCGCACGGCGGTGTAGCGGTAGGAGGTCAGGCCGTCGTCGCTGCGGACGACGTACTGGTCGCCCTGCCGCTCGGGAGTGATGAGGCGCTCGTGGGCGAACTCGGCGAGGGCCTTGCGGATCAGCAGGCGGTTGGCCTCCTCCCAGCGCTCGGGGGAGAGGTGGGCCACGGCGTCGGCGAGGCTCACGCGCTCACCCCCGTGGCGGCGACGAACCGGTCCCGCGTGCAGAAGCTCAGCAGTGCCTTCTTCTCCGGCTTCTGGATCTCCCGCTCGGGCACGAAGCCGACGGCCTCGTTCAGGGCGTGGACGGCCGTGTTGGTGACGTCCGGTTCGACCACGACGCGGTCCACCGCCGGGTCCGCGAACAGGTGCGCCATCACGGCGGTGATGACCGCGCGGGTGAAGCCGTGCACGGGCCGGTCGGTGGGGGCGACCAGGAAGTGCATGCCGACGTCGCCGGGGAGCGGCTCGTACAGGCCGACCAGCTCGCGGTGGGCCGGGTCGTAGTACTCCATGAGGAAGGCGGGTTCGCCGTCGTGCAGACCGAGCAGCGCGTGGTGGTGCTCGTCGGCGGCGACCTCCATGTACGCGCGCTCGACGTCCTCCAGTTTCGCGTCCTGCATCATCCAGTACGCCGCCTTGGGGTGCGTGACCCAGGTGTGCAGCAGCTCGGCGTCCTTGAGGGGGTCGAGGGGACGGAGGGTGAGAGGGCCGACGGCCGCGCCGGAAGGGGCGGCGCGAAGTGCCTCGTCGAGGCTGGTGGTGGGCGACGGGTGGGCGCTCATACGCTGAACTCCTGGAACGCGATGGTCTTCTCGACCGGGTAGTACTCGCTGCCGAGCAGCTCACGGATGATGTAGCTGTTGCGGTACGGGCCCATGCCGAGGTCGGGCGAGGTGACGCTGTGCGTGTGCACGCCCGCGTTCTGCAGGAACACACCCCGGCCCGTGGTGTCGATGGCGTAGTTGCGGGCGACGTCGAAGTTGCCCTGCGAGTCGTAGCGCAGTCTGTCGCGGACCGGCTCGAGGAACTCGGGCTCGGCGTACTTGTAGCCGGTGGCCAGGACCAGCCCCTGGGAGCTGATCTCGAAGTCCTTCTCCTGCTCCTCCTGGCGGAAGGAGAGGGTGTACGTGCCGTTCTCGTAGGCCGCGCCGGTCAGCGAGGAGTTGGTGAGCAGCCGGGTGGGCACGGGGCCGCCGAGGTTCTTCTGGTACAGCAGGTCGAAGATCTCGTTGATCAGGTCGCCGTCGATGCCCTTGAACAGGCCCTTCTGCTGGGCCGTGAGCCGGTAGCGGGTGGCCTCCGGCAGCTCGCGGAAGTAGTCGACGTACTCCGGCGAGGTCATCTCCAGCGTGAGCTTGGTGTACTCCAGCGGGAAGAAGCGCGGGGAGCGGGTCACCCAGTTCAGCCGGTAGCCGTGGACGTCGATCTCGCTGAGCAGGTCGTAGTAGATCTCGGCGGCCGACTGGCCGGAGCCGACGAGCGTGATCGACTCCTTCTTCTGGAGCTCCGCCTTGTGGCTCAGGTAGCGGGAGTTGTGCAGGAAGTCGCCGCCCAGGCCCTGGCAGGCCTCGGGGATGTAGGGCGGGGTGCCGGTGCCGAGGACCAGGTGGCGGGCGCGGAACGCGTCGCCGGCGGCCGTCCGCACGACGTACCGCTCGTCCGCCTCGTCGTACGTCACCTCGGTGACCGTCGTGTTGAAGCGGATGCTGCTCAGCTTGCCCGCGGCCCAGCGGCAGTAGTCGTCGTACTCGACCCGCAGGGGGTAGAAGTTCTCGCGGATGTAGAACGAGTACAGCCGGCCCTTCTCCTTCAGGTAGTTGAGGAAGGAGTACGGCGAGGTCGGGTCGGCGAGGGTGACCAGGTCCGACATGAACGGGGTCTGGAGGTGGGCGCCGTCGAGGAACATGCCCGCGTGCCACTCGAAGTCGGGCTTGGACTCCAGGAAGACGCCGTCCAGCTCGGCGATGGGTTCGGTCAGGCAGGCCAGGCCGAGGTTGAAGGGGCCGAGCCCGATGCCCACGAAGTCGTAGGTCTTGTCCGTGGTGTCAGCAAGCGCGGTCAAGGGACTCTCCCAGGTACTGCTCGGCGTGGCCGGCGATCAGGTCGAGGACGGCGGCCATGTCGGCCGTCGTGGTCTCGGGGTTGAGCAGGGTGAACTTCAGGTAGTGGCGGCCGCCCACCTTGGTGCCTGCGACCACCGCGTCGCCGGAGGCGAACAGGGCCTTGCGGGCGTAGAGGTTGGCGCGGTCGATCTCGGCCGGGTCGGTGACGGCCGAGGGGACGTAGCGGAAGACGAGGGTGGAGAGGGACGGCTCGACGACCACGTCGAAACGCGGGTCGGCGGCCAGCAGCTTCCAGCCCTCGACGGCCAGGTCGCAGACCTCGTCGAAGAGCTGGCCGATGCCGTCGGCGCCCATCACGCGCAGGGTCATCCACAGCTTGAGCGCGTCGAAGCGGCGGGTGGTCTGCAGGGACTTGTCCACCTGGTTGGGGATACGTTCCTGCACCATCCGGCGCGGGTTCAGGTACTCGGCGTGGTAGGTGGCGTGGCGCAGCGTGGCCGCGTCCTTGACCAGTACGGCGGACGAGCTCACCGGCTGGAAGAAGGACTTGTGGTAGTCGACGGTGACGGAGTCGGCGCGCTCGATGCCGTCGATGCGGCCGCGGTACTTCACCGACGCGAGCAGGCCGCAGCCGTAGGCGGCGTCGACGTGCATCCAGGCCCCGAACTGCTCGCACAGTTCGGCGATCTCGGGGAGCGGGTCGATGGAGCCGAAGTCGGTGGTGCCGGCGGTGGCGACGACGGCCATGGGGACCAGGCCGTCCTTCGTGCAGCGCTCCAGCTCATGGGCGAGCGCGACGGTTTGCAGGCGCTTGTCGTGGTCGACGGGGATGGAGACCACCGCGTCCTGGTCGAGGCCCAGCAGTTTCGCGGACTTCTTCACGCTGAAGTGGCTGACCTCGGAGGCGAAGATGCGCAGTTTCGCCAGGCTGTCGGTCTTGGCCTCCTCGCGGGCCAGGAGCAGCGCCTGGAGGTTGGACTGCGAGCCGCCCGAGGTGAACACCCCGTCGGCGGCGGGGCCGAGACCGATGCGGGCGGCCGTCCAGTCGATCAGTTTGCGCTCGATGAGGGTGCCGCCGGCCGACTGGTCCCAGGTGTCGAGGGAGGAGTTGACGGCGGAGAGGACCGCCTCGCCCAGCACGGCGGGGATGACGACCGGGCAGTTGAGGTGGGCGAGGTAGCGGGGGTGGTGGAAGTAGATCGCGTCGCGGAGGTAGACCTCCTCCAGCTCGTCCAGGGCCGCGGAACTGTCGCCCAGCGGCTGGTCGAGGTCGATCTGCTCGATGCGGGGAGCGAGGGCGTCGACCGTGACGCCGGTGAACGGACGGTCGGTGGCGGCGAGTTTGGCGGCCACCCGCTCTACTCCTTCGGTCACGGAGCGGCGGTACTGCTCCGCGGTCGTGTCATTGAGCAGGTGCGAGCGCATGGTGGGGGTCCTCCGATGGGGACGGTCCGCTGCGGGACGGACTCAGGGGCGGAGTCTCGGGTTCAACTTAGGTAAGCCTAACCTAAGTTGATTGTCCGGAGTCCCGCCCCTGCGGTGACGGTGATCACGTTCGTGCCCGCCGGTCGACTTCCCCGGCGGGAGCGGTGGTTGCCTACTCCTGCTCGCGCAGCTGTTCCTCGGTCAGGCCCTGACGCCAGTATCCGACGAAGGTGACCCGGCGCCGGTCGATCCCGCGCTCGCCGACGAAGTGCCGGCGCAGCTGCTTCACACACCCCGACTCGCCGGCGATCCAGACGTACGGCCGCTCGGCGGGCGGGAGCGGGGCGTCCCGAAGGTGGCCGAGGGCCAACGGGGACCCCTCGGCGCCGTCCTCGCCGTGGCCGTCGTGCACGAGCCAGGTGATGTCGGCGTCCGCCGGGGTCGGCAGGTCCTGGATGGTCCCGGCGTCGTGCACCTCCAGCCAGGCCCGCACCCGCAGACCGGCCGGCAGCGACTCCAGGATCGACGAGATGGCCGGCAGGGCCGTCTCGTCGCCCCACAGCAGCACCAGGTCGGTGTCCTCGGGCGCGCGGAAGCGGATCGCCCGGTTGTCGGCGATCGCCGGACCCAGCAGCACCACCCGGTCCCCGGCGGCGGCCCGGGCGGCCCACCGGGAGGCGGGGCCGGCCGGGGTGTGCAGCACGAAGTCGATGTCGATCCCCGTGGTCCGGCCCAGCCCGTCGCGGCGCAGCGACCGGAGCGTGTACGAGCGCATCACGGCCCGTACGTCGTCCGGGAGTTCACGCCATGCCTGCCACCAGCCGTCGCCGAGCTGGTGGGGGATCCGCGGCTCGCTCTGTCCCGGGTGCGGCAGGAACAGCGACAGGGACTGGTCGTACCCGTCGGAGAAGAAGTCCCGCAGATCCTCCCCGGCGAAGCTCACCCGGACCAGAGACGGCCCGAGCCGCCTCGTCCGTACGACCTGGAGGGAGAAGAAACGGAACGGGGCGGCTACGGCCGTGGTCATCAGGGCTCCTGAATCATCGCCAGGTATCAGTCAGGGGGCGGGGCGGCCCACTCGGGGGCGCGGGGAACCGCGCGACCGGCCACAGACGGCGGCCCGCAGTTCACCCACGACGTCAGCCCCTTCTCAGGCAACCTTCTTCGCGTTCTCGAGAGCCTGCGCGAGGTTCTCGAGAAGCGGCACGCACTTGTCGTACGACAGGATCGGCTCCGGCGAACGGGGGATGATCTGCCCGGCCTTGACGGCAGGCAGCTGCTTCCACGTCGCCTTGGTGATGTCGGCCGGCTGGATGGTCGAGGAACGGTCGTCCATCATGATGATGTCGGCCTTGTACTTGTCGACGTTCTCCCAGCTCAGCGACTCGTACCAGCCGCCGCCCTCCTTCTTGGCGCTCTCCGGCGGCTCGACGAAGTTCACGCCGAGGGCCTTGAAGTACTCCAGGTCGATGGAGAGGTTGGTGCCGGAGACGTAGAAGAGCTGGTCGCTCGCGGAACCGGCCATGACCCTGATGTCGGGCTTGGCCTTGGCGGCGGCGCGCAGGCGGGTGGCGGCCGTCTCGAAGCGCTTCTTGGCGTCGGTGACCTTGGCGGCGGTCATGTCGGCGCCCAGCGACCCGGCGAGCTCCCACATGCGCTCCAGCGGCGCGGTGAGCTGGCGGTCGTAGACGGAGACGGCGACGCTCGGCGCGAGCTTGGCGATCTTGTCCTTGGAGGCCTCGGGGACGTACCAGAGGGTGCCGGCGCTGTCGAACGTCGTGGAGATGAGCACGTCGGGCGCGAGGGCCGCGTACTTCTCGACGTTGAACTCGTCCCAGACGTTGCCCAGGATCTCGACCTTGGTGATGTCCATGTCGCCGGCCTGGACGTCGGCCTTGCCGTCGGTCGTCCTGGTCGGGCCGAAAACGCCCTTGACCTGGATGCCGTAGTCGTAGAGGGCGGCGCCGACACCGGTGAACGCGACGATGTTCGCGGGGATCTTGTCGAGCTTCACCGTGGTGCCGCGGTCGTCCTTGAACGTCCAGGGGCCGGACTTGGCGGTGGCTCCGGCCGTCGACTCCGAGCCACCGTTTTTCGCGTCGTCGTCCCCGCAGGCTGCGAGCACGGCACCGAGGCCGAGGGCGCCACCGGCGGCGATGATGCCGCGGCGGGTGAGGTGGGTGGCTCTGGCGTTGGACATGTGTGGCTGCTTTCGAACGTGCGGATCACCGCCGGACAATTCGAAGGTAGGTTAGCCTAACCTCAGATCTTGTCCAGGGGTGGGGGAGTGTGATCCACATCCTGTGAGATGTCTGTGCTCGGCCCTCTTCGGTCAATTTGCCGTGTGTCAAAGGGAGTTGGCCGAAAAGCATCTCTGGCTCAGCCGTCGTCCGGGTGCTGGACGGTCACCATCCGGTCACACGACGCCCGTTGCGGACGGGGGAGGCTCGCCGCGCCGCCCCGGCCGGCCCGCTGCACCACACCCCACGTGTGCGCGCAACGGGACAGCCGGTGCCGGGCCTGCTGCTCGCAGGGGTGCGGCGACTCCCGACGGACAGGCCCCGCAGGGCTCAGCCCACCAGCCCCAACTCCCTGGCGATCAGCATCCGCTGCACCTCACTCGTGCCCTCGCCGATCTCCAGGATCTTGGAGTCGCGCCACATGCGGGCGACCGGGTACTCGTTCATGAAGCCGTAGCCACCGTGGATCTGGGTGGCCTCGCGGGCGTTGTCGACGGCGATCGTCGACGAGTACAGCTTCGCCAGCGCCGCCTCCTTCTTGAACGGCTCCCCGGCCACCAGCCGGGAGGCCGCGTCCCGCCAGGCCAGGCGGGCGGTGTGGGCCTTCATCTCCATGTCGGCGATCTTGAACTGGATGGCCTGGTTCGCACCGATCGGCCGGCCGAAGGCCTGCCGTTCCTTCGCGTACTTCACCGACTCGTCGACACAGCCCTGGGCGAGGCCGGTGGCGAGCGCCGCGATGGCGATGCGGCCCTCGTCGAGGATGCGCAGGAACTGGGCGTAGCCGCGGCCCTCCTCGCCCAGCAGGTTGGCCGCCGGGACCCGCACGTCCGAGAACGACAGCTCGCGGGTGTCGGAGGCGTTCCAGCCGACCTTCGAGTACGGCGCCGCGACCGTGAAGCCGGGAGTGCCGGACGGGACGATGATGGCCGAGATCAGCGGCTTGCCGTCCGGCTTGCGGCCCGTCACCGCCGTGACCGTGACCAGTCCGGTGATGTCGGTGCCCGAGTTGGTGATGAAGCACTTGGTGCCGTTGATCACCCACTCGTCGGTCTCCGGGTCGAGGCGGGCCGTCGTACGCGTCGCGCCCGCGTCCGAGCCGCCGTCGGGCTCCGTGAGCCCGAACGCGCCCAGGACCTCGCCGGAGCAGAGCCGCGGCAGCCATGTGCGCTTCTGCTCCTCCGTGCCGAACAGATGGACCGGCATGGCGCCCAGGGAGACGCCCGCCTCCAGGGTGATCGCCACGGAGGAGTCGACGCGCGCCAGTTCCTCCAGCGCGATGCCGAGGGCGAGGTAGTCACCGCCCATGCCGCCGTACTCCTCCGGGAACGGCAGCCCGAACAGGCCCATGCGGCCCATCTCGCGGACGATCTCGTACGGGAACTCGTGCCGCTCGTAGAAGTCGCCGATCTTCGGCGCGACGACGTCGTGCGCGAACTCCTCGACCGTACGGCGGAGTTCTTCGAGTTCGGGGGAGAGACGGTGGTCCATCACTGCTCCTTGAGGTCCTCGTCGGCCTTGTGGGCGAGGGCTCTGACGGTTCGGGACGGGCTGGGCCGGCCCAGTCGGCCGGCCATCCACGCGCTGGTGGCGACGAGACGGCCGAGGTCGACCCCGGTGTCGATACCGAGGCCGTGAAGCATCCACACGAGGTCCTCGGTGGCGAGGTTCCCGGTGGCGGACTTCGCGAACGGGCAGCCGCCGAGGCCGCCCGCGGAGGCGTCGACGGTGGTGACGCCGTGCTGGAGAGCGGCCAGGGTGTTGGCGAGTGCCTGGCCGTAGGTGTCGTGGAAGTGCACGCCCAGCGCGCCGACGGGGATGCGCTCCTCGTCGAGGGCGGCGAGCAGAGCGACGACATGGCCCGGGGTCGCCACCCCGATCGTGTCGCCGAGGCTCAGCTCGTCGCAGCCCATGTCGAGCAGCGCCCGGCACACCCGGACGACCTGGGGGACCGGGACCGCGCCCTCCCAGGGGTCGCCGAAGCACATGGAGAGATAGCCGCGTACGTGCACGCCGTCGGCCTTCGCCCGCTCCACCACCGGTGCGAACATGGCCAGCGCCTCGTCCACCGTGCGGTTGAGGTTGGCCTTGGCGAAGGACTCGGTGGCACTGGCGAACACGGCGACCCGGCGCGCGCCGAGCGCCAGGGCCCGGTCCAGCCCGCGCTCGTTCGGCACCAGCACCGGCAGCTCCACCGGCAGGTCGGCGACGAGCGGGAACAACTGCTCGGCGTCGGCGAGCTGGGGCACCCACCGGGGGTGGACGAAGCTGGTCGCCTCGATCGTCGTCAGCCCCGCCCCGGCGAGCCGGCGCACGAACTCCGCCTTCACCTCGGTCGGCACCGTCGCCTGCTCGTTCTGCAGGCCGTCGCGCGCGCCGACCTCGTGGATCCTGACCCGCTCGGGCAGGCCGGGCGCCGGCACGGTCATCGGGAGCCCTCGCACGGTCATCCCTCCTCCTCGTGCGGCGCGATCACGGCCAGCACCTGGTCCATGGCGACGGTCGCGCCGGGGGTCACGTCCAGTTCGGCGACCGTGCCGGCGTGCGGGGCGGAGATGACGTGCTCCATCTTCATCGCCTCCACCACCAGCAGGCTCTGGCCCGCGGCCACCTCGTCGCCGACGGCGACCTTCACCACCGTCACCGTGCCCGGCATGGGCGCGGTCAGCGAGTCGGCGCCGGCGTGCGCGGCCCCCGTCAGGGACGCGGCGACCGGATCGTGGTCACGCACCTGCCAGGCGTCGCCGTCCCGGCCCAGCCACTCGCCCGCCCGGTGGAAGGTGTGCCGGACGCCGTCGAGGGTGACGCTGACCCGGTCGTCGGTGACGGTGTGGGTGCCGCGCGGGACGTACTCCACGGGCTCGGTGACCCGCAGAGGGAACACGGCGGGCCGGTGCGCCCCGCCCAGCCGCCAGCCGCTCGGCACCGAGAAGGGATCCGTCCACCCCTCGCCGCGGGGCTTCAGCGCCTCCAGCCGTACGGCGGCGGCGGCCTCGTAGACCTCCTCCGGTACCTCGGTGGGGACCAGCTCGGCCACCACCCGCTCGACCAGTCCGGTGTCCAGCTCGCCCGCCACGACCGCCGGATGGGCCAGCAGCCGGCGCAGGAACCCGGCGTTGGTCTGCACGCCCAGCGTGACCGTCTCCGCGAGGGCGGCCCGGAGCTTCCTGAGCGCCGTCGCCCGGTCGGGGCCGTACGCGATCACCTTGGACAGCATCGGGTCGTACAGGCTGCCCACCTCGGTGCCCTCGTCGAGCCCGGAGTCGGTGCGGATGCCGTCGCCCTGCGGCTCGCGCAGCCGGAGCACGGTCCCACCCGACGGGAGGAAGCCACGCGCGGGGTCCTCCGCGCACAGGCGCGCCTCGATCGCGTGGCCGGTCAGCCGGACGTCGTCCTGCCCGAGGGTCAGGGGCTCCCCGGCCGCCACCCGCAGCTGCCACTCCACCAGGTCCACTCCCGTGACCAGCTCGGTGACCGGGTGCTCCACCTGGAGACGGGTGTTCATCTCCATGAAGTAGTACGACGTCGGATCCCCGCCGGGGACGATGAACTCCACCGTGCCCGCGCCCCGGTACCCGCAGGAACGGGCCGCCTGCACGGCCGCCTCGCCCATCGCGGCCCGGGTGGCCTCGTCGAGGAGCACGCTGGGCGCCTCCTCGACGACCTTCTGGTGCCGGCGCTGGAGGGAGCACTCGCGCTCGCCCAGGTGGATCACGTGCCCGTGGCCGTCGGCGAGGACCTGGATCTCGATGTGCCGGGGCCGGTCGATCCACCGCTCGACGAGGAGCGTGTCGTCACCGAAGGAGGCGCGGGCCTCACGGCGGGCGGCGGCGATCTCGTCGCCCAGGACGGCGGGGTCGCGGACCAGCCGCATGCCCTTGCCGCCGCCGCCGGCACTCGGCTTCAGCAGCACCGGCGTACCGATCTCCCGGGCCGCCTCGACGAGCTGGGCGTCGCTGAGCCCGCTGCCGCTGGACCCGGGCACGACCGGCACGCCCGCCGCCTTCACGGTCTCCTTGGCGCGGATCTTGTCGCCCATGAGGGAGATCGCCTCCGCCGGCGGCCCGATGAAGACGAGGCCCGCGTCGGCGCACGCGCGCGCGAAGCCCGCGTTCTCCGCGAGGAAGCCGTACCCGGGGTGGACGGCCCGGGCACCGGTGCGGGCGGCGGCCTCCAGCAGCCGCTCCACGGACAGGTAGCTCTCGGCGGCCGGCGCCGGGCCGATCCGTACGGCCGTGTCGGCCTCGCGGACGTGCCGGGCGTCGGCGTCCGCGTCCGAGAAGACGGCCACCGAGCGCACGCCCAGCGACCGCAGGGTGCGGATGACGCGTACGGCGATCTCGCCCCGGTTGGCCACGAGCACGGTGTCGAACACGGTTCCCCTCCTCACATCCGGAAGACGCCGAACTGGGGGTCACCCAGCGGCGCGTGGGCACAGGCGGTCAGGGCCAGGCCGAGCACCTGGCGCGTCTCCAGCGGGTCGATGACGCCGTCGTCCCAGAGGCGGGCGGTGGCGTAGTAGGCGTTCCCCTGGCGCTCGTACTGCGCGCGGATCGGGTCCTTGAACGCCTCTTCCTCCTCCGGCGGCCACTCCTGGCCGCGCGCCTCCAGCTGGTCGCGCTTGACGGTGGCGAGGACGGAGGCGGCCTGCTCGCCGCCCATGACGGAGATCTTGGCGTTCGGCCACATCCACAGGAAGCGGGGGGAGTAGGCGCGGCCGCACATGGAGTAGTTCCCGGCGCCGTACGACCCGCCCACGACGACCGTCAGCTTGGGCACGCGCGTGCACGCCACGGCGGTCACCATCTTGGCGCCGTGCTTGGCGATGCCGCCGGCCTCGTAGTCCCGGCCGACCATGAAGCCGGAGATGTTCTGGAGGAACACCAGCGGGATCCCGCGCTGGTCGCACAGCTCGATGAAGTGCGCGCCCTTCTGGGCGGACTCGGAGAACAGGATGCCGTTGTTGGCGACGATCCCGACCGGGTGGCCGTGGATCCGGGCGAAGCCGGTGACGAGGGTCTGCCCGAACTCGGACTTGAACTCGGCGAACCGGGACCCGTCGACCACGCGCGCGATGATCTCCCGTACGTCGTAGGGGGTACGGGAGTCGACCGGGACGGCGCCGTAGAGCCCGTAGGGGTCGACCTTGGGTTCGACGGCGGGCCGCACCTCCCAGGGGAGCGCCGGGCGGGCCGGAAGGGTGGACACGATGGTCCGCACGATCCGCAGCGCGTGCGCGTCGTCCTCGGCGAGGTGGTCGGTGACACCCGACACGCGCGCGTGGACCTCGCCGCCGCCGAGCTCCTCGGCGGTGACGACCTCGCCGGTGGCGGCCTTCACGAGCGGCGGCCCGCCGAGGAAGATGGTCCCCTGGTTCCGGACGATGACGGCCTCGTCGCTCATGGCCGGGACGTACGCCCCGCCCGCCGTGCACGACCCGAGCACGGCGGCGATCTGCGGGATCCCGGCGCCCGACATCCGGGCCTGGTTGTAGAAGATCCGCCCGAAGTGCTCACGGTCGGGGAACACCTCGTCCTGCATGGGCAGGAAGGCGCCGCCGGAGTCGACGAGGTACAGGCAGGGCAGCCGGTTCTCGAGCGCGACCTCCTGCGCCCGCAGGTGCTTCTTCACCGTCATCGGGTAGTACGTCCCGCCCTTGACGGTGGCGTCGTTGGCGACGACGACGCACTCGCGCCCGCTCACCCGCCCGATCCCGGCGATGACACCGGCGGCCGGGGCCTGTCCCTCGTACATCCCGTCGGCGGCGAGCGGCGCCAGCTCCAGGAACGGGGACCCGGGGTCCAGGAGGGTGTCGACCCGGTCACGCGGCAGCAGCTTGCCGCGCGCGGTGTGCCGCGCCCGCGCCTTCTCACCGCCTCCGAGCCGGGCGGCGGCGAGCTTGCCGCGCAGCTCCCCGACGAGTGCGAGGTGGGCTTCCTCGTTGGCCCGCCAGGCCTCCGACGCGGGGTCCGCCGCGCTCGTCAGCTCCGGTGCCTCTTCCATCCTTGCGGTCCCCTCACCCAGTGATCGACTGTTAATGAGCGTTAACCATTTCCCTCAGGTTAACGACCGCTAACCTCCCTGTCTAGAATTGCTTCCATGGCCACCAGAACCGACGCCCCCACCCGCCGCGAGCAGATCCTCAAGGAGGCCGCGCGGCTCTTCGCCGAGCGCGGGTTCCACGGCGTCGGGGTGGACGAGATAGGCGCCGCCGTCGGCATCAGCGGCCCCGGCCTCTACCGGCACTTCCCCGGCAAGGACGCGATGCTCGCCGAGCTGCTGGTGGGTATCAGCGGCCAGCTGCTCAACGGCGCCAGGCGCCGCCTCCAGGAGGCCGACGGCGTGGGTCCCGAGGCGGTCCTCGACTCCCTCATCGAGGGCCACATCGACTTCGCGATCGACGACCGCCCCCTCATCACCCTGCACGACCGCGAGCTGGACCGCCTCCGCGACAGCGACCGCAAGCTGGTGCGGCAGCTGCAACGGCAGTACGTGGAGCTGTGGGTCGGGGTGGTCCGGGAGGTGTACCCCGAGCTGACGGAACCGACGGCCCGGTCGGCGGTCCACTCGGTGTTCGGGCTGCTGAACTCGACCCCCCACCTGGGCGGGGCGGGCTCACTGCCGGGCCGGGGGACCACGGCGGCGCTGCTGCACCGGATGGCCCGCGGGGCGTTCGGCTCCGCCGGCGAGCGGTAGGCCTCCGGCGGGGGTGCGTGGTGGGTGGGGGCGCGCGGGTGCGCGGTGCGTGGTGGGACACCCGGCCTCCGGCCGGGTCTGTGTTCCCGCCCACCACTCGTACGACTTCGTCGGCCGGGTCGTCGGGTGGGTTGGGTGGGTGAGTTCCCCTTCCACCGGGTCCCGGCGTGACGAGCGTTACCACCGGCCCACCCTGGACGCACCTCGTACTCGCCGGTACGGTGCTGTGAGCAAGCGCTTAGACAGGCCGAGGTACGTGGAGGTGGCGGCGTGCGCCGTACGGTGTTCAACGAGGATCACGAGGCGTTCCGGGAGACCCTTCGCGCCTTCATCGAGGCCGAGGTCGTGCCCGTCTACGACGAGTGGTTCGCCGCCGGTCAGGCCCCGCGCGAGTTCTACTACAAGCTGGGCGAGCTGGGCATCTTCGGCATCAACGTCCCCGAGGAGTACGGCGGCGCGGGTCTGGACAGCCACAAGTTCGAGGCCGTCCTCTACGAGGAGACCGCTCGCGCCGGCGTCCAGTTCGGCGGTTCCGGCGTGCACGTCCTGCTCGCCCTGCCGTACATCAAGATGCTCGCCACCGACGAGCAGAAGAAGCGGTACCTGCCGAAGTTCGTCTCCGGCGAGGAGATGTGGGCCATCGCGATGACCGAGCCGGGCACCGGCTCCGACCTCGCGGGCATGAAGACCACCGCCAAGCTCTCCGAGGACGGCACGCACTACGTCCTCAACGGCTCCAAGACCTTCATCACCGGCGGCGTCCACGCCGACAAGGTCATCGTCTGCGCCCGGACCTCCGCCCCGACCGCGGAGGACCGCCGCTTCGGCATCTCCCTCTTCGCGGTGGACACCAAGTCCGAGGGCTACTCCATCGGCCGCAAGCTGGACAAGCTGGGTCTGCGCACCTCCGACACGGCCGAGTTGGCCTTCGTCGACGTCAAGGTGCCGGCCGAGGACCTGCTCGGCGAGGAGAACAAGGGCTTCTACTACCTCGGCCACAACCTGGCCTCCGAGCGGTGGGGCATCGCCTTCGGCGCCTACGCGCAGGCCAAGGCGGCCGTCCGGTTCGCCAAGCAGTACGTGCAGGAGCGCACCGTCTTCGGCAAGCCGGTCGCCCACTTCCAGAACACCAAGTTCGAGTTGGCCGCCTGCCAGGCCGAGGTGGACGCGGCCGAGGCCGTCGCCGACCGCGCGACGGAGGCCCTCGACGCCGGTGAGCTGACCCCCGCCGAGGCCGCCAGCGCCAAGCTGTTCTGCACCGAGGTCGCCCACCGCGTCATCGACCGCTGCCTCCAACTGCACGGCGGCTACGGCTACATGAACGAGTATCCGATCGCCCGCCTGTACGCGGACAACCGGGTCAACCGCATCTACGGCGGCACCAGCGAGATCATGAAGACGATCATCGCCAAGGACATGGGTCTGTAAGGTCCGCGAAATTCCCCGCCGGTAGAACTGACGCCATGAGTCAGGCACTACACGATCTCCTCGATCTGCTCGACCTGGAGCAGATCGAGGAGAACATCTTCCGCGGCCAGTCCCGCTCCGCCGTCGTCCCGCGCGTCTTCGGCGGTCAGGTCGCGGCGCAGGCGCTGGTCGCCGCCGGGCGCACGGTCCCCGCGGACCGGCCCGCCCACTCCCTGCACGCGTACTTCCTGCGCATCGGCGACCCGGGCGCGCCCATCGTCTACAACGTCGAGCGCATCCGCGACGGCCGTTCCTTCACCACCCGCCGGGTGGTCGCGGTCCAGCACGGCCGGCCGATCTTCGCCCTGTCGGCGTCCTTCCAGACGTACGAGGACGGCCTCGACCACCAGGCCGTCATGCCGCCCGCGCCCGACCCGGCGTCGCTGCCCACCTCCGAGGACCGCCTGCGCGGCTACGACCACCTCGACCCGGCCGTCGTGGAGCGGTTCCTCGAGGCCCGTCAGGCGATCGACCTGCGCTACGTCGACGAGCCGCCGTACGGGAGGTTCGGCGAGCCCCGAGAGCCGCACTCGCAGGTGTGGTTCCGCACCAACGGCAAGCTCGGCGGTGCCGTCGACGAACCGCTCCTGCACGTCGTCCTGGCCACCTACGTCTCCGACATGACGCTCCTGGACTCGGTCCTGCTCGCGCACGGCCGCGGCGGCTGGGCGGTCGGGGACGTCGTCGGCGCCTCCCTCGACCACGCGATGTGGTTCCACCGCCCGTTCCGCGCAGACGAGTGGCTGCTGTACGACCAGGAGTCCCCGTCGGCGTACGGCGGCCGCGGCCTGGGACAGGCGCGTATCTACACGCAGGACGGACGCCTCGCCGTCTCGGTGATCCAGGAGGGTGTGGTCCGCGTTCCCCGGTGACGGTCCCGCGCACGGTTCTCCCCGAGATGCCGATGTGCGGGAGCGTGACTAGGCTCAGTGAGTGAATGCCGCACGCACGGTACGCCCGGCCGACCGGTTCCCGTACAGAGCGGACCAGGGCCACAGCGATCGCCCGCGAGTAGTGGTGGGTGACCTGGAGGCGTCGGCGGTCGAGCCTGTGCTTCAGATGAACACGCGGTGACACCCGAAGACCCTGTCGCGATTCCTTGTCGCGGCTGCGGCCTCCACTTCCGCGGCTCTCCCGGGGCGCGGAAGACCGTGGAGCGAAAGGTAATTCCCATGCGAGCACAACGCGCGAGGCGCCTCGCCGCGGCGTCCGCCGCCGGCCTGATGATGGCGGGCGGTATCGCCTTCGGTACGGCGGGCACCGCTTCGGCGTCCGTCACCTCCCAGGAATACAGCCACAGCCATCACTGTGACGACTCCTGGTGGGACGACCACTGCGACCACGACGACAACGGCCGTGGCGGCAATGGTCACCACAGCGACCACGACGACAACGGCCGTGGCGGCAACGGTGACCATGGCGACCACGACGACAACGGCCGTGGCGGCAACGGCAACCACGACGACCACGACGACAACGGCCGTGGCGGCAACGGTGACCATGGCGACCACGACGACAACGGCAAGCACTGACAAGGACTGATACGCACCGTCAACAACATCGTCACCACGCGATGTGCGGTCCTCGGCGGGGCCGCACATCGCGCCGTTTCCGGGCGCCGGATCGTGGACGGACCTACGCCAGGCCCGCCTCGGCCAGCAGGTACGCCGTCAACGGGTCGTAGTGGCGCGGGCTGACCACGTGGTCGTCGAGGGGCACGGTCACCTGCACGGTGCCCTCCGCCTCGGCGATGAACAGCGCCGGGTCGTTGCAGTCGGCGTACCCGACGGAGTCGACGCCGTGCCGGCCGGCGTAGCCCGCCCAGCCGTGGTCGGCGACCACGAGGTCGGGCAGTGGGCGGCCCGAGCGCTCCAGCGCGGTCAGGATCGCCTTCATCGGCTCGCCGGAATGGGTGTGCCAGAGGGTGGCGCCGTGCTCCAGCACCGCCACGTCCGCGAACTGCATGACGTACCCCTCGTCGGTCTGCAACCCGTCCGGGATGACGACGATGTCGCAGCCGGCCGCGCGCAGGGCGGCGGCGGTGGCGCGGTGGACGTCGAGCAGGCCGCCCGGGTGGCCGGTGGCGAACAGCACCCGCTGCCGGTCCTCGGCCGCCTTGCGCAGCCGTCCCGCCAGTCGGTCCAGCGCGTCGACGGTCAGCTGGGGGTCGATGGTGTCCTGGCCGTACCGGTACTCGGGGTCGTCGTTGACGCCGACCCGTTCCGCCATCACCGCGAGCACGTCCTGCTCGTCGGTCCAGCGGTCGCCCAGCTCCAGACCGAGCCAGAAGTTGCGGACACCGTTCGCCAGCTGACGGTAGTGGGAGAGGTTGTTCTCGCGCGGGGTGGCGACGTCACCCGCGATGCGGGTCCTGACGAGGTGGTCGACGAGCTCGGCGCGGCTGGGTGTCCCGGGTATCGGCATGGTGTCCATTGTGAGGCAGCCGACTGTGGCCGTCTGCGGTGTCCCGGACGCTGGGACGTGGGTCACTCGTGCTGACCCGCGCCCCTGAACTCACCGTCGCCGCAGGGCGAACCACAGCTCCATCCGCACGTCCGGGTCGTCCAGATCCGTGTCCAGCAGGGCGGCGCAGCGGGCGATCCGCTGGCGCACCGTGTTGCGGTGCACGCCCAGCGCCACCGCCGTACGGTCCCAGCCGCCGTGCAGCGACAGCCAGGTGCGCAGGGTGTCGGCGAGGGCCGGGTTCTCCGCGAGGGGCGCGAGGAGCGCACGGGCGTGGGTCTCGGCCTCGTCGGGCGGGAGGAGGTCGGCGAGCGCGGTGCGGGCGCCGTGCCGGACGAGGGGTGCGCGGGTCGCCCGGGCCCGGGCCAGGGCGCGGGCGGCCTGGCTGTCGGCGGCCGGCCAGTCGGCGGGCCCCACGGCCGCGCTGGCCCCCAGCGTCCATCCCGGCTGCGCGGCCGGCTCCCGGTCGGCGGGGACGAGGACCCGTACGACGCCGTCGCCGAGGTCGACCAGGGGTGAGCCGAGGGCGGCGCCCAGCGCGGAGGCGGCCACGGCGTCCGGCGTCCGCTGCGCCTCCGGCCGTCCATGCACCACCCGCCACCGCTCCCCGCCGAGCAGCGGCGCCACCGTCTCCGGCGCGGCTCCCAGCAGCAGCCGTACGAGCGCCGACGAGCGGGCCGCTCCCGTGCCGCTCTGGTGTTCGCCGGTGAGGAGGGAGAGCAGGACGGCGGCGACGGAGGCGATGGTGTGGTCCCCGGGTTCGCGCCGGGGCGCGGCGACCCCGAGCACGAAGCCCCGGCCCGCGCCGAGGGCGTAGGCGGCGAGGTGGGTTCCGGCGGGGCCGGTGTCGCTGGCGGTGGCGGAGCCCCGGGCGGTGAGCACCCGGGCGAGTTCCGCCAGCGGCCCGTCCACCGGCTCTCCCGGCCCGCGTCCCGCCGCCGCGATCTGCGCGCCGTCCGGCCCGTACAGCACCGCCCGTCCGCCGGTCCGCTGGGCCAGCCGGCGCAGCACCGACGGCACCGGGTCCGGGCGGGAGGCGGCGGAGGCGAGGCTCTGCTGGGCCTCCGTCACCCGGCGCAGCTCCGCGTGCCGGGCCTGGGCCATGAGCTGCCAGACGGCGCGGGCCACGCCCGAGAAGGTGGTCTGCGGCGGCACCTCCAGGAGCGGCAGGCCGTACGCCTCGCAGGCGGCGACCAGGGCGCGCGGCACCGTGTCGTGGACGGGCGCGAGACCGAAGCCGAGCGCCGCGCCGCCCGCCGCCACGATCCGCGCGACGTAGTCGTCGAAGTACGTGCCCGACCCCGCCGCCTCCGGGATGTGCACCCCCGCCGTCAGCAGCAGCTCGCCGCCCAGCAGGTACGGGTACGGGTCGGCCAGTTCCGAGGTGAGCGCCCCGTGGACGGTCAGGCCGGGCGCGGGGGGTCCGGCGATCTGGCGCAGGGCCAGGTCCTCGCGGGCCAGCAGCGCGGTGAGCGGGACCGGCGGGGTGGGCGGAACGGCGGGTTCCGGCACGGTGTGCGTTCCTTCCATGCCGTACGGCTCCAGTGGATGAAACGTACACTTCGCAGTCGCTCTCCGGCCACCTAGGGTCGGACCGGACCGGCAGCCGCGCGCACGGGCGCCCCGGCCCCCGGCGCGGTCGCCCTCGCCGCCCGGCGGCCCGCCTCGCCGGGCCGGCCCCCCGAACTCGTGTCCGACCCCGTCCCGGCTCCCCAGTAGAGTCGTGCTCAGCGGTACAGAGCAGTACATACGCGACGACGCGTAGGAAAGTAGGCAGTTCATGAGCAGCAACGAGACGCCCCGCGGCCCCGTCGACTCCTCGCGGATCCCGCGGTACGCCGGCCCCGCGACCTTCGCCCGGCTGCCCCGCCTCGACGAGGTCGGCCGCGCCGACGTCGCCGTCGTGGGCGTGCCGTTCGACTCGGGTGTCTCGTACCGGCCGGGCGCCCGCTTCGGCGGCAACGCGATCCGCGAGGCGTCCCGGCTGCTGCGGCCGTACAACCCGGCGCAGGACGCCTCCCCCTTCGCGCTCGCCCAGGTCGCGGACGGCGGCGACATCGCGGTGAACCCGTTCAACATCAACGAGGCCGTCGAGACGGTCGAGGCGGCCGCCGACGACCTGCTCGGCACCGGCGCCCGGCTGATGACCCTCGGCGGCGACCACACCATCGCGCTCCCCCTCCTGCGCTCGGTCGCGAAGAAGCACGGCCCCGTCGCGCTGCTCCACTTCGACGCCCACCTCGACACCTGGGACACCTACTTCGGCGCGGAGTACACCCACGGCACGCCGTTCCGCCGCGCGGTGGAGGAGGGCATCCTCGACACCGAGGCCCTGTCCCACGTCGGCACGCGCGGCCCGCTGTACGGCAAGCAGGACCTGACGGACGACGAGAAGATGGGCTTCGGCATCGTCACGTCGGCGGACATCTACCGGCGCGGCGCCGACGAGGTCGCCGACCAGCTCCGCCAGCGCATCGGCGACCGGCCGCTCTACATCTCCATCGACATCGACTGCCTGGACCCGGCCCACGCGCCGGGCACCGGCACCCCGGAGGCGGGCGGCATGACCTCCCGCGAGCTGCTGGAGATCCTGCGCGGCCTGGCCTCCTGCAACCTGGTCTCGGCGGACGTCGTCGAGGTGGCCCCCGCGTACGATCACGCGGAGATCACGTCCGTGGCGGCATCGCACACGGCGTACGAACTGACCACGATCATGTCCCGCCAGATCGCCGAGGCCCGCAAGGAGAACGAGGGCAAGTGACCCACGACCACGACCTGGTGCTCCGCCCCACCGCCGCGCAGACGGAGGCCGCCCTGAACCCTCCCCCCGGCCGCAGCGGCGCAGACCTGGTCGTGGAGACCCTGGCCGGGCTCGGCGCGACGACCGTCTTCGGCCTGCCCGGCCAGCACGCCCTCGGCGTGTTCGACGCGCTGCGCCGCTCGGACCTGCGCTACATCGGCCTGCGGGTGGAGAACAACGCGGGCTTCGCGGCGGACGCGTACGGCCGCGTCACGGGCGAGGCGGCGCCGTTGCTGCTGTCGACGGGCCCGGGAGCGCTGACGTCACTCGCCGCCCTCCAGGAGGCGGCGGCCAGCGCGCCGGTGCTGGCGATCGGCAGCCAGATCCCGACGGCGGGCCTGGGCGGCGGCCGCCACGGCTACCTGCACGAACTGCCCGACCAGGCGGCCTCGTTCCGGGGCGTGGTCAAGTCGGTCCACCCGGTCCGCACCCAGTCCCAGATCCCCTCCGCGCTGGCGGAGGCCTGGAAGTCGGCGCTGACGGCGCCGCACGGCCCGGTGTGGGTGGAGATCCCGCAGGACGTGCTGCTCGCGCGGACGTCGATCCCGGTGGTGACGGCACCCGACGCGCTCCCGGAGGACCTGCCCCCGCGCCCCGAACTGACCGCCGTCGCGGCCGACCTGCTGTCCCGTGCCGCCCGCCCGGCGATCATCGCGGGCGGGGGAGTGGTAAGGGCGGACGCCTCGAAGAAGCTGCGGCAGCTCGCGGAGCTGCTCCAGGCCCCGGTGGTGACGACCTTCGGCGGCAAGGGCGCCTTCCCCTGGAAGCATCCGCTGTCGCTCCAGTCCTGGCTGGAGGACCGGCACACGACGGACTTCCTGGAGGACGCGGACGTCCTGCTGGTGGTGGGCTCGGGGCTGGGCGAGCTGTCGTCCAACTACCACACCTTCAAGCCGCGGGGCCGCGTCATCCAGATCGAGGCGGACCTCGGCAAACTGGAGTCGAACCACCCGGCCCTCGGTATCCACGCGGACGCCCGTCTCGCGTTGCAGGCGCTGCTGGAGACGGTGGAACGGCGGGCGGACGAGACGGCGGCGGAGCGGGTACGGGACGTGCTCTCGCGGGTCTCCGAACGCATCGCCTCGCAGGACCTCACCCTGGAACAGAACCTGTTGGCGTCGATCCGCAGGGCGCTCCCGGCCACCTCCCCGTCCTTCTGGGACATGACGATCCTGGCGTACTGGGCCTGGTCGGCCTTCGATCCCCAGGGTCCCAACCACATGCACTCGGCCCAGGGCGCCGGTGGCCTCGGCTACGGCTTCCCGGCGGCCCTGGGCGCGGCGGTCGCGGACCCGACCCGCCCGGTCCTGGCGGTCTCCGGCGACGGCGGGGCCCTCTACTCCCTCGCCGAACTGGCCACGGCCAGGCAGTACGACCTGAACGTCACCTGGCTCATCGTCGACGACGGCGGCTACGGCATCCTCCGCGAGTACATGACCGACGCCTTCGGCGGGGCGACGGCGACGGAACTGACGCGACCGGACTTCGTGGCGCTGGCGGAGTCGTTCGGGGTCCCGGGGGTGCGGACGACTCCGCAGACGCTGGAGGCGGACCTGGCGAAGGCGCTGTCCGAGCCCGGCCCCTCGGTGGTCGTCCTCCCGGCGGTGCTGCGGATGTTCGCGCCCACGCATCTCGGGTGAGCCCCGCGTCCCGGACGAAGCGCCCGGCCCGACGTGATCGTTGATACGGTCCCGTCATGTCCGAAGCAGCCGTGCCGCGTGATCCCGTCACGGCCTCCGACGTGGAGTCCGCCGTCCGGCTGGCGGTGACCGCGCTGCGTGAGGCGGAGTCGGCGGACTGGGACGCCAAGGCAGGCTCCCTGGAGTGGAGTTGCTGGGAGACGGTCGAGCACCTTGCCGACGACCTGTTCGCCTATGCCGCCCAACTGGGCCCGCGGGTGCCGCCGTCGGACACGGACGTGCCGTTCGTCTGGAGCCGGAGGACGCCCGGCGGTCCGGCGAACGTCGTCTTCGCGGACCGGGCCGCGGGCCCGGCCGGGCTGTTGCAGGTGCTGGAAGCCAGTGGGGCCCTGCTGACCGCCATGGTGCGGACGACGCCACCGACGGTGAGGTCGCACCACGTCTTCGGCGCGTCCGACCCCGAGGGCTTCGCCGCCATGGGCGTCGTGGAGACGCTGGTGCACGTGCACGACGTCGCCGGGGGACTCGGTGTCGGCTGGACACCGGACGCCGGCCTGTGCGGCCGGGTGCTGTCCCGGCTCTTCCCCCACGCCCCGACGGACACCGACCGGTGGCCGACCCTCCTGTGGGCCACCGGCCGGGGCGGCCTCCCGGGTCACGCGCGGCTCACGAAGTGGCGCTGGTACGGCGCCCCCGCGGCCGACCTCACCTGAGGCCCCCGGCGGACCGGCGGCACGGGACAGGACCTCCCCGGAGGTCCGGGAAGGCCCTGCGCGCCCTGCCGCGGTGCGGGGTGGTGCCTACCAGATCGCCTCGACCCACTCGGGGTGGTCGATGAACGGGTTCCGGTTGCCCTGGTAGGTGGTGTAGATGACCTGGTTGCGGCGCTCCTCGAAGGCGTCCGGCGGGTCCGCCTCGTTCCAGGCCTTCAGGACCGACAGGCGGCCGTGGTACGGGACGCTGCCGTTGGTGACGAGGTCGTTGGGCTCCAGGTTCGGCCAGCCGTCGTCGCCCTCGTAGCGGACGGCCATGTACAGGATCATGCGGGCCACGTCGCCCTTGACGGCGGCGCGCGGCTCGAAGGAGTTGGAGTCGGTCAGGCTGCCGCCCGAGTTGGTGAAGCTGCTGCCGCCGTTGTCGAAGTCCTTGTTCCCGCGGATGGAGTTGACCGTCACGTCCTCGGGGCGGATGTGGTGCAGGTCGGTGCCGGGGCCCGCCGAGGTGCCGAAGTCGCCGTGCGACTGGGCCCACACGTGCTCACGGTTCCAGTTGCCGGTGCTGCCCCCGTTGAGCGTCTTGCTGCGCGAGATGCCGGAGTAGAGCAGCTTGACGTTGCTGCTGTTGTTCGGGTCCTGGTCGGTGACCTTCAGCGCTTCCCAGAGGGCCGAGTAGGAGAGCTTCGTCTGGGGGCTGATGATCGTGTGCAGGGCCGACTTCAGACTCGTACCCGTCTTGCCGACCGCGTTCTTGTAGTACGTCGAGTCGTACGCCGTCGTGGTCGCCGCGGCGGGGGTCGCGGTCAGGGCGGGAGCGGTGAGACCGACCAGGACGGCAGCGGTGGTCAGTGCCACCGACTTCCAACGGCGTATGCGTGTCGCCAGCATGTGGGGTGTCCCATCTACGCGGGTTGATTGGAGGCGGCACTCGGGAGAGTGACATGGACATGCGGCCATGGCAATGAATCTGACGTGTCGATTGGGTGACGAGAACCGGCAAGTCGGGCGTTGTCTACGCGAGTTGACCACGAGGGTGCGGAGACCGGCGCAGCCGAACGGCCCCCGACCGGTGGGCCGGGGGCCGCTCGGACGCTCGGCGGCGCGCGGATCAGCCGACGTCCGAGGCGTCCAGACGGTAGACCGTCGACTGGTTGTTCTGGGAGCCGGCGTCACCGCTCGAACCCGAGGTCGAACCCGAAGTCGAAGCCGAACCCGAAGCCGACGTCGAACCCGAACCCGAGGCCGACGTGGAGCCCGACGACGAGCTGTAGTCGCTCTCCTGCACCGCCGTCCCGTTCTTCCGCACCCACTCCGTCACCTCGGAGCTGACGTCGGAGCCGCCGCCGGGGCCGCCGCCCATGCCGCCGCCACCGATCTGGACGTAGTGCAGTTCGCCCTCCTTCACCAGGTCCTTCAGCCTGGCCAGGGTCATCGCCCTGTCGCTGCCGGACCAGCCCCACATGGAGATGACCGGCTCGCCACTGCTGAGGATGAGCTGCGCGGCACTCTGCGAACTCGACACCGCCAGCAGCCACTCGGCGCCGTCCTGATGCTTCTTCAGGTACGCGAGCAGCTCACTGCTCGCGCCGCCCGTGCCGCCGCCCAGGCCCGTACCGCCACCGCCGCCACCGGCGCCGGGAGCCGTGCCGCCGTCCTGCGCGCCCGTACCGCCGTTCCCGGCGGTGCCGCCCGGAGCCGTACCGCCCGTCTCGCCCGTGCCGTCCGGCGCCTGCCCGTCCGGCAGTTCGCCGTTGCCGCCGCCGGGCGCCTCGCCGCCGTCGGGGAAACCGCCCCCCGCCCGACCGCCGGCCTGGCTGCTCTGCCCGTCCTGCTGCTGTTCCCCGGGGAAGCCGCCCCGGTCGCCACCGCCACCGCCACCGGGGCCACCCCCGAAGCCGCCGTTCCCCGTCGTGGGCCTGGCCGTCGGGTTCGTCCCGCCCATGCCGCCACCGGAACCGGACGGCACCGACCAGGCGTACGCCGCCGGACCCGCCACCGCCGCGACCACCGCCGCCGCCACGGAGGCGGCCAGCAGCCGCGCCCGGTTGCCGAGGGGGGTCCCCCCGCTCGAGCGAGGCCGGGAGTGGGGGAGGGAGACGAACAGACCGACGATCGCCAGCGCCATGACGACCCCGACGGCCGGCCACAGCCAGGTGTTCCAGCCGGCGGCCCGGCGCAGCAGCACGATCGCCCAGAGGGCGGTGACGCCGAGGGCGAGCGGCAGCACCCACACCCACCGCCTGTCGGCGCGGAACGCGCGCAGCAGCATCGCGCCGCCGCCTCCGCACAGGACCGCGATGCCCGGGGCGAGCGCGGTCGTGTAGTACGGGTGCATGGTGCCGCGACCAGCGCGGGGAGCGACCAGCGCGGGGCCCGGTCCGGCGGTGGCGCCGCCGAAGTCGTCGCCGGCGGCGGCCGGTCGGCGGACGCGACGGGCGCGGCCGGCCCGGCGGACGCGGCGGACACGGTCGGGTGGGGGAGGGGATCGGTGGCAGATGTCACCCTGCGCATGCTGGACGTCCGGTGTGGGTGACCGCTGTGCCGAAGCTGGCCGTTGCCTGTGAAGACGCCCGGGCCGCGGTAACGCCTTGGCCGGACCTTTCCCGACAACCCCGGCGAGTCGTACAACCTTTCACCCGAACTCGTGTGTCAACAGGGCATGACTCAGCGGACCACGCCCCGGACCTCCAGACGCCCGAGGACACTCGTCGCCACCCTCCTCGGCGCCGGCCTCCTCGTCACCGGCGCGGCCACTCCCGCCGCGGCCGCCACCCCGACCGTCAGCTGCACCTCCGCCAGGACCGGTCTGGCCGCCAAGCTGAAGAAGGACATCACGGCCGCGCTCGCCAACCGCAAGGGCACCGTCGCCGTCGGCCTGTACGACCGCAGCACCAACACCACCTGCACCCTGCGCCCGTCCACCGCCTACGACTCGGCCAGCGTCGTCAAGGTCACCGTCCTCGCCGCGCTGCTGTGGGACGCGCAGAAACACGACCGCGCCCTGACGAGCCGTGAGAAGACGCTCGCCACCGCCATGATCACCAAATCGGACAACGCCTCCACCTCCACCCTGTGGAGGCAGCTCGGCCTGACGAAGATCAAGGGCTTCCTCACCGCCGCCGCCATGACCCGGACCACGCCGGGCGCGAACGGCTACTGGGGCCTGACCCAGATCACCGTCACCGACGAGCAGAAGCTCCTCAGACTGCTCACCGCGAGGAACGCGGTCCTCACCGACGCCTCGCGCACCTACGTCCGCACGCTGATGGGCCAGGTCGTCGCCTCCCAGCGCTGGGGCACCCCGTACGGCAGGCCCGCGAACGTCTCCTGGCACGTCAAGAACGGCTGGCTGTCGCGCGCCACGCACGGCTGGCGGGTGCACAGCGTCGGCACCTTCAAGGGCGGCGGCCACGACTACCACATCACCGTGCTCACCCACGGCAACAGCACCATGAACTACGGCATCACCACCATCCAGGGCGTCGCCAAGGTCATCCACCGCGACCTCGCGGCCTCCTGAGCCCGGCCACCGGTCCGGCGGTCTTCAACGGGCGTCCTCCCGGCCGTCACCCGTCCGCCCTACGGTGACCGCCATGCGTCTGCGAACCGTACTCGCCACCCTCACCGCCGGCCTCGCGGCGGCCACCTGCCTCTCCGCCGCCGGGCCCGCGAACGCCCGCTCCACGGGTGCCGCCCACGCCTGCTCGCCCACCGTCTCCCTCGACCACTTCTCCGACGCCCTCGACAAGACGACCTTCCAGGGCACCTTCGTCGGCAACCTCTCCGCGCTCGCGGTCGACGCGGACGGCTCACCGGCCGCCCTCTCCGACCGCTCCGCCCTCTTCGGCCTGGACGCCGCCACGCTCGCGCCCGAGTCGGCCGTGCCGCTCGCCGACGAGAGCGGCGTCCCCCTCGACGCCGAGGGCCTGGCCGTCGACGGCGACGGCACCCGTCTGATCACCTCGGAGACCGAGCCGTCCGTACGCCGGTACAGCCCCGCGGGGACGATCCTCGAGCGCCTGCCCGTGCCGGACGCCCTCCGGGCCGCCCCGGCCGGCCGCGCCGTCCCCAACGGCACCTTCGAGGGCCTGACCCTGCTCCCCGGCGGCCGCACCCTGCTGGCGTCGATGGAGTACGCGCTCTCCGGCGACGGCGCGGGCATCGTCCGCCTCCAGACCTGGGAACGCCGCCACGGCCGCTTCGGGCTCGGCGCCCAGTACGCCTACCGCACCGACACCGGCCTCGGCGTCCCGGAGGTCCAGGCGACCCCCGACGGCCGCCTCCTCGTCCTGGAGCGCGGCTTCACCCCGGGCGTGGGCAACACGGTCCGCCTGTACCTGGCCGACCCGCGCCGGGCGACCGACACCAGCGGCATCCGGAACCTGACGGGCCAGGACGGCGTCCGCATGGTCGGCAAGACCCTCCTCGCCGACCTGGTGACCTGCCCGTCACTGGGAGCGACGGCGAAGCAGCCCCAGCCCAACCCGTTGCTGGACAACATCGAGGGGATGGCGGTCACGGGCCGGGGCAGGGGCGGCCTGAACGTGCTGCTGGTCAGCGACGACAACCAGAACGCCGTACAGACGACCCGGTTCTACCGCCTCCGGGTGCGTATCTGATCTCTTCTG
The DNA here is from genome assembly GCF_043080745.1 of Streptomyces sp. NPDC014995. Taxonomy (NCBI): domain Bacteria; kingdom Bacillati; phylum Actinomycetota; class Actinomycetes; order Kitasatosporales; family Streptomycetaceae; genus Streptomyces; species Streptomyces sp. NPDC014995. Next base: position 70,881 of record NZ_JBIBVX010000009.1, on the reverse strand, counting down.
CGGTCTGCCCGGCCCTGTCCGGTCCGCCCGGCCCTGTCACGGAGGGCGGAAGCGGAGGGCGCAAGCGCAGGGAGGAAGTGGGGGATGAGGCGGAAGGATGAAGGCGGAGGGATGAAATCCGCCTCTGTCCGCGTTGGTGCCTTCCGGAAGATCAGGACGATCGGAGGGCACCGGCGTGGCACCGCAACGGGGATGGGCACGACGACTGTGGGGCTACGCCTGGCGCCACCCCGGGGACGTCGTCCTCGCCCTGGGCTCCTCCCTGGCCGGCATGGCCGTGATGGCGCTGGTCCCGCTGATCACCAAGGTGATCATCGACGACGTGATCGGCGGCCACAGCCGCGCCATGGCCCCCTGGGCGGGCGCCCTGATCGGCGCGGCACTGATCGTCTACGTCCTCACCTACGTCCGCCGCTACTACGGCGGCCGTCTCGCCCTCGACGTCCAGCACGACCTGCGGACCGAGATGTACGGGACGATCACCCGCCTCGACGGCCGCCGCCAGGACGAGCTGTCCACCGGCCAGGTCGTCGGCCGCGCCACCAGCGACCTCCAGCTCATCCAGGGCCTGCTCTTCATGCTCCCGATGACCATCGGGAACGTCCTGCTCTTCCTGATCTCCCTGGTGATCATGGCCTGGCTGTCCCCGCCGCTCACCCTGGTCGCGCTCGCCGTGGCCCCCGCCCTGTGGTGGATCGCCCGGCGCAGCCGTACGAAGCTGCACCCCGCCACCTGGTACGCGCAGGCCCAGGCCGCCGCCGTCGCGGGCGTGGTCGACGGCGCCGTCAGCGGTGTCCGCGTGGTGAAGGGCTTCGGGCAGGAGGAGCAGGAGACGGGGAAGCTGCGGGAGGTCGGCCGCCGGCTCTTCGCCGGGCGCCTGCGCACGATCCGGCTGAACTCCAGGTACACCCCGGCCCTCCAGGCCGTGCCCGCCCTCGGCCAGGTCGCGATGCTCGCGCTCGGCGGCTGGCTCGCCGTCCGCGGCCACATCACGCTCGGCACCTTCGTCGCCTTCTCCACCTACCTCGCGCAGCTCGTCGGCCCGGTCCGCATGCTCGCCATGGTCCTCACGGTCGGCCAGCAGGCCCGCGCGGGCACCGAACGCGTCCTGGAACTCATCGACACCGAGCCCTCGATAAAGGACGGCACCAAGGAGCTCCCGGCCGACGCCCCCGCGACCGTCGAGTTCGACGACGTCTCCTTCGGCTACGAGGACGGCCGTCCGGTGCTCGACGGGCTCAGCTTCGAGATCCGCCCCGGCGAGACCCTCGCCGTCGTCGGCTCCTCCGGCTCCGGCAAGTCGACGGTCTCCCTGCTCCTGCCGCGCTTCTACGACGTCACCCGCGGTGCCGTCCTGATCGGCGGCCACGACGTTCGCGAGCTCACCCTCGACTCCCTGCGGGCCGCGATCGGCCTGGTCCCCGAGGACTCGTTCCTGTTCTCCGACACGGTCCGCGCCAACATCGCGTACGGCCGCCCCGACGCCACCGACGAGGAGATCGAGGCCGCCGCCCGCGCCGCCCAGGCCGACCGTTTCGTCGCCGAGCTGCCCGAGGGCTACGCCACCACGGTCGGCGAGCACGGCCTGACCCTCTCCGGCGGCCAGCGGCAGCGCATCGCGCTCGCCCGCGCGCTGCTCACCGACCCGCGCCTGCTCGTCCTCGACGACGCGACCTCGGCGGTGGACGCCCGCGTGGAGCACGAGATCCACGAGGCCCTCAAGCACGTCATGGAGGGCCGGACCACCCTCCTGATCGCCCACCGCCGCTCCACCCTCAACCTCGCCGACCGCATCGCCGTCCTCGACGGCGGCCGTCTCGCTGACCTCGGCACCCACGAGGAGCTCCAGGAACGGTCGGCGCTGTACCGCCGCCTCCTCACCGACCCCGACGAACTCGGCGGCGTCTCGCCCGGCCACGCCCGGCCCGCCGCACCCCGCGAGGACATCTCCGTACGGGAGGAGCTGGACGCCGAGTTCGACGCCGAGCGCGGGGTGACCCCGCGCCTGTGGACCGGCGACCGCGAGCCCAAGGACACGGCCCTGTCCGGGACGCCGGCCACCCCGGAGCTGCTCGCCCAGGTCGAGGCGCTCCCGCCGGCGACCGACCTCCCGGACGTCGACGAGGCCCGGGCGGTCACCGCCGAGGAGTCCTACGGCCTGCGCCGCCTCCTGCGCGGCTTCGGCCTGCCCCTCCTGGTCAGCCTCGGTCTCGTCGCCGTCGACGCGGGCATGGGCCTGCTGCTGCCGGTGATGATCCGGCACGGCATCGACGACGGGGTCACGCGCATGGCGCTGGGCGCCGTGTGGACGGCCTCCCTCCTCGCCCTGCTCGCCGTCCTCGCGCAGTGGGCCGCGCAGACCGGCGAGATCCGGATGACCGGCCGCACCGGCGAACGGGTCCTGTACGCCCTGCGCCTGAAGATCTTCGCCCAGCTCCAGCGGCTCGGACTCGACTACTACGAGCGGGAGCTGACCGGCCGGATCATGACGAGGATGACCACGGACGTCGACGCGCTCTCGACCTTCCTCCAGACGGGCCTGGTCACCGCCTTCGTCTCGGTCGTCACCTTCTTCGGCATCATGGTCGCCCTGCTGGTGCTCGACGTGCAGCTCGCCCTCGTCGTCTTCGCGACCCTGCCCCCGCTGATCGTCGCCACCTTCTTCTTCCGCCGGGCGAGCGTGAAGGCCTACGAACTCGCCCGTGAACGCGTCTCGGGGGTCAACGCCGACCTCCAGGAGTCGGTGGCCGGGCTGCGGATCGTGCAGGCCTTCCGGCGCGAGCGGGACGGCGGTCGCCGGTTCGCCGAGCGCAGCGACAGCTACCGCAGGGCCCGGATCCGGGGCCAGTGGCTGATCTCGGTCTACTTCCCGTTCGTGCAGTTCCTGTCGTCGGTCGCCGCGGCGGCCGTCCTGATCGCGGGCGCGGGCCGGATCGACGCCGCGACCCTGACGACCGGCGCCCTGGTGGCGTACCTCCTCTACATCGACCTGTTCTTCGCCCCCGTCCAGCAGCTCTCCCAGGTCTTCGACGGCTACCAGCAGGCCACGGTCTCCCTGGGCCGCATCCAGGAGCTGCTGCGGGAGCCGACGTCCACGAAGGCCGCCGACGAGCCGCGGGAGGTCCGCTCCCTGCGCGGCGAGATCGCCTTCGACGACGTCCACTTCGCCTACGGCGGCGAGGAGGAGGCCCTGACCGGGATCGAGCTGCGCATCCCCGCCGGCCAGACCGTCGCCTTCGTCGGCGAGACCGGCGCGGGCAAGTCGACCCTGGTGAAACTGGTGGCCCGCTTCTACGACCCCACCTCGGGCCGGGTGCTGGTCGACGGCACGGACCTGCGCTCCCTCGACCTCACGTCGTACCGCCACCGCCTGGGTGTCGTCCCGCAGGAGGCGTACCTCTTCCCCGGCACCGTCCGCGACGCCATCGCCTACGGCCGCCCCGACGCCACCGACGCCGAGGTGGAGGCGGCGGCGCGGGCCGTGGGCGCCCACGAGATGATCGCCACCCTGGACGGCGGCTACCTCCACGAGGTGGCCGAGCGCGGTCGCAACCTGTCCGCCGGGCAGCGCCAGCTGATCGCGCTGGCCCGCGCCGAACTGGTCGACCCCGACATCCTGCTTCTCGACGAGGCGACGGCCGCCCTCGACCTCGCCACCGAGGCCCAGGTCAACCAGGCCACCGACCGCCTGGCGGGCCGCCGTACCACCCTCGTCGTCGCCCACCGCCTGACGACCGCGGCGCGCGCCGACCGGGTGGTGGTCATGGACCACGGCCGGATCGCCGAGGACGGCACCCACGAGGAGCTGCTGGCCCGCGGCGGACGGTACGCGCAGCTGTGGAAGACCTTCGTGGGAGAGCCGGTGGGCACGTCGATCTGACGCGTGACGCACCCTCCCGCGTCCGGCCGCGCAACCTTTCGCCCCGCGCCGTGCGTCCGTACACCAGTACGGCGATGACGGAAGAGCGGGAGGGGACCGGTAACCGTGGACAGGGATGCGATACGCCGACGGACGCCGGCCGTACTGGCCGTGCTGATCACGTCCGTGCTGCTCGTGCTCGTGGCACCGGCCGGCGCCGAGGCCGCGTCCTCGCCCTGCCCCGGCCGCAAGGTGCGGACGGTGTCGTTCTCCACCGGCTCGGTGCACGTCTACAAGAGCAACGGCACCGTCTGCGCCTTCACCCTCCAGAAGAACCCCGGCACGCGGAAGACGATGTCGGTCAGCGTGCAGGCGCGGGGCCACCATCCCCGGCGGCTGGAGGGCAGCCGCACCCGCCGGATCGGGCCGATCGACGTGTACGCCGGTCACCGGTGCGTCCTGGTCAAGGGATCCGTCGGGCGCGGCTCCGGCAGCTCGGGCTGGATCCTCTGCTGACGCCCCGACACGGTGGCTGATTCTCAACCCCCCCTGGTGCGAAGGGTGTTGCTCCGATAGCTTCCGGCGCACATCTGTCTCACAGGGAAGGGTGCACGCGCATGCGCAAGGCGCTCAGATGGCTGCTGGCGCTCACCGTGCTCATAGGCACGCTGACCACGGCCCGTGCGGCGACCGCCGCCGAGCCGGACGCCGCGGACATCAAGGACCGGCTTCTCTCGATCCCGGGCATGAGCCTGGTCCAGGAGAAGCCGTACCCCGGCTACCGCTACTTCGTCCTGAACTACGCCCAGCCGACCGACCACCGGCACCCCTCCGCCGGAACGTTCCAGCAGCGGATCACCGTGCTGCACAAGGACGTCAGCCGCCCGACGGTCTTCTACACCGGCGGCTACAGCGTCTCCACCACCCCCGGCCGCCGCGAGCCCACCCAGATCGTGGACGGCAACCAGGTCTCCATGGAGTACCGCTTCTTCACCCCGTCCCGCCCCGACCCCGCCGACTGGTCCAAGCTGGACATCTGGCAGGCGGCGAGCGACCAGCACCGCATCTTCCAGGCCCTCAAGGAGGTCTACCCGAAGAACTGGATCTCCACGGGCGGCTCCAAGGGCGGCATGACGGCCACCTACTACGAGCGCTTCTACCCCCGGGACATGGACGGCGTGGTGGCCTACGTCGCCCCCAACGACGTCGTGAACCGCGAGGACTCGGCCTACGACCGCTTCTTCGCCACCGTCGGCACCAAGGAGTGCCGCGACCGCCTGAACGCCGTCCAGCGCGAGGCGCTGGTGCGCCGCGAGCCGCTGGAGAAGAAGTACGCCGAGTACGCGGCGGCCGAGGGCTACACCTTCGACACCATCGGCGGCCTGGACCGCGCCTACGAGGCCGTCGTCCTCGACTACGTCTGGGGTTTCTGGCAGTACAGCCTGCTGTCCGACTGCGACTCGGTCCCGGCGGACGCGGCGAACGCGACGGACGACGAGATCTGGAACTCCGTGGACGCGATCTCCGGCTTCTCGTTCTACACGGACCAGGGCCTGTCCCCGTACACCCCGTACTACTACCAGGCGGGCACGCAGCTGGGCGCGCCGACGATCCACTTCCCGCACATCGAGAAGCAGTACGTCCGCTACGGCTACCAGCCGCCTCGGAACTTCGTCCCGCGCGACATCCCGATGACGTTCCAGCCGTTCGCGATGCGTGACGTGGACACGTGGGTGAGGCACCACGCGCGGCACATGCTCTTCGTGTACGGCGAGAACGACCCGTGGGGGGCGGAGCCGTTCCGCCTCGGCAAGGGCGCGAAGGACGCGTACGTGTTCACGGCGCCCGGGGCGAACCACGGGGCGAACGTGGCCGGCCTGGTCGCGGACGAGAAGGCCCTCGCCACGGCTCGGATCCTGGAGTGGGCGGGCGTCGCGCCGGCCGCGGTACAGCAGGACGCGTCGCTGGCGAAGCCGCTGGCGAAGTTCGACGCGAAGCTGGATGTCCGCGACGTGGAGCGGGAGCCCGCACTGCGTCCGTGACATCCGTCGAGGGGTGACCGGCGGCGGGTGCGGGGTTCGGTCCCGGCCCGCCGCCGGTTCGGGGAGCGCCCCGGCGTCAGGCGTGGGGCTGGTACGTCAGGCCGTGGCCGATCGGATACAGCACCCGCGCCGGATCGTCCGCCCGCCGCACCGGTACGGGCAGGGCCCCGCGCGGCTCCACGACTCCCGCGATCACCCGTGCGGCGGCGCGCAGTTCGACGTCGGTCCAGGAATAGGCCGCCAAGTACGCCCGGACTTCCGTGAGGTGGGCCACGTCGTACGGGTTGCGGATCGCCACCGCCACCACCGGCCGTCCCGTCGCGAGCAGACGCTCCACCAGCGTCCGCTGCGGGCTCGTGGCGGTGACGTTGTACGTCCCCACCACCACCGCGTCGGCCTCGCCCGCCGCCGTGACCGCCCGCTCGATCGTCTCGGCGGACGGGGCCGTCCCCGTGGACAGGGCGGTCGCCGTGAAGCCCAGCCCGGTGAGGGCGGCGGCGAGGACGGTGGTGGGCGGGCCCGTGGTGCCCGAGGGGGAGGCCGGGTCGGCGCCGACGACCAGGATCCTGGCGTGCGTGCGGGGGGAGAGGGGCAGCAGCGGGCCCTCGTTGACCAGCAGGGTCGTCGTCCGCTCGGCGATCCGGTCCGCCGTCGCGAGGTGGGCGCGGGTGCCGACCGTCCGCCCCACGAGGTCCCGGTCGGTGTACGGGTCGGTGAGCAGACCGAGCCGGGCCTTGAGGCGCAGGATCCGCAGGACCGACTCCTCCAGGCGCTCCTCGGTCAGCTCGCCGCTCCGGACGGCCTCGAGGACGGCGTGCCAGGCGACGTCCAGCTTCGGCGGGTTGAGGAGCTGGTCGGCGCCCGCCTTGAGCGCGAGCACGGGGACGCGGTCGTCGCCGTACTTCGTCCGTACGCCCGCCATGTCGAGGGCGTCGGTGACCACGACCCCGTCGTAGCGCAGGTGTTCGCGCAGGAGGCCGGTGAGGACGGGGCGGGAGAGCGTGGCCGGGTCGCCGGAGTCGTCGAGGGCCGGGACCAGGATGTGCGCGGTCATGATCGAGTCGACGCCGGCCGCGATCGCCGCCCGGAAGGGCACCGCGTCCAGCTCCTCCCACACCTGGCGGGAGTGGGTGATGACGGGGAAGCCGTAGTGGCTGTCGACGGTGGTGTCGCCGTGCCCGGGGAAGTGCTTGGCGGTCGCCGCGACCCCGGCCGACCGGTAGCCGCGGATCTCCGCCACCGTCAGGGCGGCCACCGCCTCCGGGTCGGCGCCGAAGGAGCGGACGCCGATGACCGGGTTGGCGGGGTTCACGTTCACGTCGGCGACGGGGGAGTAGTCCTGCCGGATGCCCATCGCCCGCAGTTCGCGTCCGGAGAGGCGCCCGAGCGTGCGGGCGTCGGAGAGCGAACCGCCGGCACCGATCGCCATCGCGCCCGGGAAGAGGGTGGCCGGCCTGCCGACGCGGGCGACGATCCCGTGTTCCTGGTCGGTGGAGATCAGGACCGGCAGCCCGCGCGGCTGCTCGAGCGCGGCCCGCTGGATGCCGTCGGAGAGGTCGGCGATCTGGCGGGGGTCGCGGGTGTTGTGCGCCCAGGTGAAGTAGATGATGCCGCCGACCCGGTAACGGGCGATCAGTTCGGCGGCGGTCCGGACGCCCAGCTCCCTGACGTTGGCGTCGATGTCGGCCTGGTCGGGGGCGGTCGCCGAGTGGCCGTGGACACGGGTGACGAAGAGCTGGCCGACCTTCTCCTCCGGCGTCATGCGGGAGATCAGGGCGCGCAGGCGGCGGTCGTCCGCGTGGGCGGTTCCGCCGAGGCCGAGCGCCGTGGTCAGGCCGGCGGTGGCGGCGAGGACGGTACGTCTGGAGGGCATGTGCGCTCCTTCCGAGGGGTCCGGGGGATGCGCACGGTACCTCCGGAGGGGCCGCCACCGGCGCATTGGAGGGGGGCGCGCCGGTGGCGGCATGCTGCCGGCCGCGGCACGGCGGAGAGGGTGGTCGGCGATCGCAGCCAGCGGCGAGGGCCGACACCGCACCGAGGTGACTCATCCGACAACTCGGGGCTTGGACGGACGGGGGCCGGGCCGGGTTCCCGGGCGTGGGCATGTCCGCGCGCAGTCACCGCGCGGGCCCCCTTCCGGCCTCCGGTCCGGTCCGGGCCGGCACGGTCCCGGTGTCCTGCCGCTCCCGCGCCGGTCCTTCCTGACGGAGGGTCGCGACGGACGGGTGCTCAGGGTCGGAGCGTGGCGGGAGGTGGGGTCCGGCCGGCACCCCGGCCGGCCGGGCGGGGCGCCGGCGGTGCCGAGCTGGGGCGTCGTCGCCCCCGTGAGACGGTCGTCCACCCCCTGGACGCGCCCGCGCTCCGGAACGCCGTCGCGGGATCATCGGGGGCATGGCCCTCGTCGACATCCCCGGTTCCAAGTCCATCACCGCCCGCGCCCTCTTCCTCGCGGCGGCCGCCGACGGTGTCACCACCCTTCAGCGGCCCCTGCGCTCCGACGACACCGAGGGCTTCGCCGAGGGCCTGACCCGGCTCGGCTACCGCGTCGGACGGACCCCGGACGCCTGGCAGGTCGACGGACGTCCCGCGGGGCCGGCGGTCGCCGAGGCCGACGTGTACTGCCGCGACGGCGCCACCACCGCCCGCTTCCTGCCCGCCCTGGCCGCCGCCGGCCACGGCACCTACCGCTTCGACGCCTCCCCCCAGATGCGCCGCAGACCCCTGCTGCCCCTGACCCGCGCCCTGCGCGACCTGGGCGTCGACCTGCGCCACGAGGAGGCCGAGGGACACCACCCGCTGACCGTCACGGCCGCCGGCGTCGAGGGCGGGGACGTCGTGCTGGACGCCGGCCAGTCCTCCCAGTACCTGACCGCCCTGCTCCTGCTCGGCCCGCTGACCCGCACGGGCCTGCGCATCACGGTCACCGACCTGGTCTCGGCGCCGTACGTCGAGATCACGATCGCGATGATGCGGGCGTTCGGGGCGGAGGTCGCCAGGGAGGGGGACGTGTTCGTCGTCCCGCCGGGCGGCTACCGCGCGACGACGTACGCGATCGAGCCGGACGCCTCGACGGCCAGCTACTTCTTCGCGGCGGCCGCCGTGACCCCCGGTGGCGAGGTGACCGTGCCCGGCCTCGGCGCGGGCGCGCTCCAGGGCGACCTGGCCTTCGTGGACGTCCTGCGGCGGATGGGCGCGCAGGTGACGGTCGAGGCGGACCGCACGACGGTGAGGGGCACCGGCGAACTGCACGGCGTCACCGTCACCATGCGGGACATCTCCGACACCATGCCGACCCTCGCCGCGATAGCCCCCTTCGCCTCCGGCCCGGTGCGGATCGAGGACGTGGCGAACACACGGGTGAAGGAGTGCGACCGGCTGGAGGCCTGCGCGGACAACCTCCGGCGGCTCGGCGTGGACGTCACCACGGGCCCCGACCGGATCGAGATCCAGCCCGGCCCGGTCGCGCGGGGCGGCACGGAGATCAAGAGCCACGGCGACCACCGCATCGTCATGTCCTTCGCGGTGACCGGGCTGCGCGCCCCCGGAATCTCGTTCGACGATCCGGGATGCGTCCGCAAGACTTTCCCCGGTTTCCACGAGGCGTTCGGGCGGCTGCGGAAGGACATCGTCGGGTGAGTTTCGAGCCGGAGGGGCCGGTCCTCGAGGGCACGCTGGTCCGCCTGGAGCCGCTGGAGCACCGGCACGCGGCCGAACTGGTGAGGGCGGCGGAGGAGGACCGGGGGTCGTACGCGTACACCTGGGTGCCGAGGGCCCACGAGGTCGGCGACTACGTCGACGCCCAGCTCGCCCGCGCGGCCACCGGCCTGATCGCGCCCTACGCGCAGGTGTCCCTCGTCTCCGGCCGGGCGGTCGGCGCCACGGCGTACCTGGAGCCGCGTTCCTGGTGGGGCGAGGACCGACTGGACGCCGTCGAGGTCGGCTACACCTGGCTCGCGGCCTCCGCCCAGGGCACGGGCGTGAACGCCGAGGCCAAGCTCCTCCTCTTCCGGCACGCCTTCGAGCAGTGGCGGGTGTCCCGGGTGGACCTGAAGACGGACGCCCGCAACAGCCGCTCCCGCGCGGCCATCGCGAGCGTGGGTGCCCGCTTCGAGGGCGTCCTGCGCAACTGGTCCCGCTCCTGGGCGCCCGGCGAGGACGGCCGGCTCCGCGACTCCGCGATGTTCTCGATCACCGCGGACGAGTGGCCGGAGCGACGGGCGCGGCTGGAGGAGCGGGTGGCGCGGTTCCGGGCCCGGACGGCGTGACGACAGCCCGTCGCCTCCCCCGCCCCTGACCGGCGGCCCCCGCCCCGGTCGCCGCCGGGCCGAGGTTCACGGTCGTCCCGGAGCGGTAGCCGGGGGCCTCGGGCTCCGGCGCCGACGGCCGGCCCGGCTCTCGTACCCGGCGCCGACGGCCGGCCCGGCTCTCGTACCGGGCGCCGGTGCCGGCGCTGCTCGCGGTGCGGTGCGGTCGCCGTCCGGCAGCCCGAAGCGGATCACCGGCAGCGCCCGTACCGGTCCGGCCGGCCCGCTCCCGACCGCGCTGTGGGGCGAGTCCCCAGCTGGCCGCACCTCGGCACCTGACGGTGACCGGCCGTCCCGTTCACGGCCGTGCGCCGTCGCGCGCCGGGCGCACCTCGGCGACCGGATCACGCGGAGTCGTTGAGCAGCCGGGCGAGATGCCCGCGCCCCGGGCCCAGCAGCCCGTCCAACGGCTCGGCGGCCTCGTACCACCGCTTCTCGTACTCCCAGCACAGCCAGCCGTCCCACCCGTGCCGCGAGAGGACCTCCACGCACTCGGCGAGCGGCAGCACCCCCGCGCCCAGCGCCAGCGGGGTGGTGTCCTCGGCCGACGCGATGTCCTTGACCTGCACGTATCCGAGATACGGCGAGAGCGCCGCGTACGTCTCCTGCGGCTGCTCGCCGCCCAGCCAGGTGTGCATCACGTCCCACAGCGCGCCCACCTGCCGGTGTCCGACCAGGCCGAGGACGCGCATCGCGGCGGCGCCGGTGCGGTGGGAGTCGTGAGTCTCCAGCAGGACGCGGACGCCGAGGTCGGCGGCGTACCGGGCGGCGGCCCCGAGCCGCCGGGCGGCGACGGCGTCCGCCTCGGCGGGGGACTGCGCGTCGGAACCGCCGGGGAAGACGCGGACGAAGGGCGCGCCGAGGTCGTGGGCGAGGCCGATGAGCCCGCGCATCTCCTCGATCACGGGCTGGTCGTCACCCGGCGCGGCCACGCGCGCGTACCCCGCGAGCCCCAGGATCTCGACGCCCGCCTCCTTGAACGCGGCGGCCGCCTCGGCCCGTTCGTCCGGGCCCAGACCGAGGTGGACCGGCTCCTCGGGGTGGGTGCGCAGTTCGACACCGTGGTAACCGTGCGCGGATGCGAGCCGCAGCACGTCGGCGAGGGGCAGGCCGGGAACACCGAGGGTGGAGAAGGCGAGCTTCATGGTCCTTACTGTGACGCGGGTGTGCCGTGCGGTCCAGTCACCGGTCCCGGCCGACCAGGCCCTGCCGGCGGGAGCGGTGCGGTCTCCGGGACGGCGTGGACGAGGCCGTGCCGCCGGGCAGGTCGGCGTGGACGAGGCCGTGCCGCCCGGTGGACGCGGTGGGCGACGGGGAGCACGCCGCCGGTCCACCCGGGGAGATCGACTCGCCCCCCACTGAGGACCAGGGCTCCGTACGAGCACCAGCTCGTCGAGGGACGAACCCCTCGCCCAGCCCACGGCACCCCGGAAGCCGCCTGACTCCGCCCGCGGGCACCCCGAAGACCCTGCCCCTGTGGCACCCCGACGTCCCGCTGCGCCGGCCCGACGGCGCGGGCGCCTCACTCCCACGGCCCCCCGAGGCCCCGCTATGCCACGCCGACCTCCGCGGGGCGCCTCACCCCCACGGCACCCCGAGGCCCCACGCCGACCGCCGCTGGGCGCCTCACCCCCGCAGCACTCCCGAAAACCCCTTCACCCCCGCGGCACCCCCGAAGACCCCCGCACCATCAACTCCCCCCGCACCGTGGCGATCCCCCCGGGCGGCGGCTCCTCCCGGCCCATCGCGATGCGTCCCGCCCGCGCCCCCGCCTCGGCCAGCGGCAGTCTCACCGTCGTGAGGGCGGGCACCGCGTCGATGCTGAAGGGCAGGTCGTCGAAGCCCGCCACCGACACGTCCTCCGGGATGCGCAGGCCGGACTCCCGCAGGGCCGCGCAGGCGCCCAGGGCGACCGAGTCGTTCGCCGCGACGACCGCCGTCAGGGACGGGTCCCGGCGCAGCAGCTCCAGCGTCGCCTCGTAGCCGGCCCGCCGGTCGTACCGTCCGTGGACCGTCCAGCGCGGGTCCTCCTCGATGCCGGCGGCCGCGAGCGCCGCCCGGTGGCCCTCCAGCCGGTGTCGGGTGGTCGTGCGCTCCTCCGGGCCCGCGATGTAACCGAGCCGCCGGTGCCCGAGCCCGATGAGGTGCTCGGTGAGTTCCCGGCCCCCGCCCCGGTTGTCGAAGGTCAGCGCGATCGCGCCGGTGTCCGGCGCGGGCGGACGTCCGCACAGGACCACCCGCGTCCCGGCCTCGGCCAGTTTCCGCAGCTTCGAGGCGACCGCCGCCGCGTGCGGCTCGTTCTCCATGGCGCCGCCGGTCAGCACGACGGCCGCGGCACGTTGCCGCTGCAACAGGGTCAGGTACGTCAGTTCGCGCTCCGGCGAGCCCCCGGTGTTGCACACCACCGCCAGCCGCTCGCCGCCGGCTCTCCCGCCCGGCCCCCCGATCTCCGCCTGGATCGCGCTCGCCATGATGCCGAAGAAGGGGTCGGCGATGTCGTTGACCAGGATGCCGACCAGGTCAGAGGTGGCCGCCGCCAGCGCGCTCGCGGGGCCGTTCAGCACGTAGTCCAGCTCGTCCACCGCCCGCAGCACCCGCTCCCGGGTGGATGCGGCCACGGGGTAGTTCCCGTTCAGTACGCGCGACACCGTCGCGGGGGAGACCTGCGCGCGGGCCGCCACGTCCGCCAGGGTCACCGTCATCTCGTCGTCCTCCGGTCGCGCATCTCGTCGTACGTCGTCGTACGCCCACCTAGACAGCCGTGCCCGGGGCATGGTTCCGGGCGTGCCGAGCAGACCTTACGGCCCAACGCCCGAGTTGTTCGCCCCCTCGAACAACTCGGGATGGACACGGTCTTGTCCATACCGCTGGTCAGAGGCTAGCTTCTCCCTAGATAGAAAGCGCTTGCTGTGACGCTGATCAGGAAGAGGCGTACGCGGCGCGCAGATTCGCGTACGACGCTGCGTACGACGCCTACGAAGGGACCGACGGTGACACGCAAGACGGTGCATATCGCCATGAACGGCGTCACTGGGCGCATGGGCTACCGCCAGCACCTGGTGCGCTCCATCCTGGCCATCCGCGAACAGGGCGGCCTCGACCTCGGCGACGGCACCGTGCTGTGGCCGGAGCCGATCCTGGTCGGCCGCCGCGAGCACGTGCTGAAGGCGCTCGCCGAGCAGCACGGCCTGGAGCACGTCTCGACCGACGTGGACGCGGTCCTCGCCGACCCGGCCGTCGAGATCTACTTCGACGCCCAGGTCACCTCGGCCCGCGAGGAGGCGATCAGGAAGGCCGTCGCGGCCGGCAAGCACATCTACACGGAGAAGCCGACGGCCACCGGCCTGGAGGGCGCCCTGGAGCTGGCCCGGCTGGCCAACGAGGCCGGTGTCAAGCACGGCGTCGTCCAGGACAAGCTCTTCCTCCCCGGCCTGATGAAGCTGAAGCGCCTCATCGACGGCGGCTTCTTCGGCCGGATCCTCTCCGTCCGCGGCGAGTTCGGCTACTGGGTCTTCGAGGGCGACTGGCAGGGCGCCCAGCGCCCCTCCTGGAACTACCGCGCCGAGGACGGCGGCGGCATCGTCGTCGACATGTTCCCGCACTGGGAGTACGTGCTGCACGAGCTGTTCGGCCGCGTGAAGTCCGTCCAGGCCATCGCCACCACCCACATCCCGCAGCGCTGGGACGAGAACGGCAAGCCCTACGACGCCACCGCCGACGACGCCGCCTACGGCATCTTCGAGCTCGAGGGCGGCGCCATCGCCCAGATCAACTCCTCCTGGACGGTCCGCGTCAACCGCGACGAACTGGTCGAGTTCCAGGTCGACGGCACGGAGGGGTCCGCCGTCGCCGGTCTGCGCAACTGCCGTGTCCAGCACCGCTCCGCCACCCCCAAGCCGGTCTGGAACCCGGACATCCCCGCCACCGAGGTCTTCCGCGACCAGTGGCAGGAGGTCCCCGACAACCAGGACTTCGACAACGGCTTCAAGGCCCAGTGGGAGCTGTTCCTCAGGCACGTCTACGCCGACGCCCCCTACCACTGGGACCTGCTGGCCGGCGCCCGCGGCGTCCAGCTCGCCGAGCTGGGCCTGAAGTCCTCGGCGGAGGGCCGCCGCCTCGACGTACCGGAGATCGCGCTGTGACCATCCAACTCCCGGACTCCACGGGGGCCCTGCGGACGTACGAGCCCCGCACGGAACCCCTCGCCCTCACCCCCGGCGCCGCCTTCACCTCCCGCACGGTCTTCTCGGCCGCGCACGTCGTCGCCGACCCGTACGCCGACGTCACCCCCGACTCGCCCGCGGCCGTCGACTGGGACGCCACCCTCGCCTTCCGCCGCCACCTGTGGTCGCACGGGCTGGGCGTCGCCGAGGCGATGGACACCGCCCAGCGCGGCATGGGCCTGGACTGGGCGGGCGCGGCGGAGCTGATCCGCCGCAGTGCCGCCGAGGCGAAGGCGGTGGGCGGCCGGATCGCCTGCGGCGTCGGCACCGACCAGATCACCTCCGGCACCCTGGCCGAGGTCCGGGCGGCCTACGAGGAGCAGCTCGCCCTCGTCGAGGCCTCCGGCGCCCAGGCCATCCTGATGGCCTCCCGCGCGCTGGCCGCCGCCGCGACCGGCCCCGAGGACTACCTGGAGGTCTACGGCCACCTCCTGCGCCAGGCCTCCGACCCGGTGGTCCTGCACTGGCTGGGCCCGATGTTCGACCCGGCGCTGGAGGGCTACTGGGGCTCGTCCGACCTGGACGCGGCGACGGACGTGTTCCTGGAGGTCATCGCCGCGCACCCGGACAGGATCGACGGCATCAAGGTGTCGTTGCTGGACGCCCAGCGCGAGATCGACCTGCGCCGCCGCCTGCCCGACGGGGTCCGCTGCTACACGGGCGACGACTTCAACTACCCCGAGCTGATCGCGGGCGACGAGCAGGGCTTCAGCCACGCCCTGCTCGGCATCTTCGACCCGCTGGGTCCCCTGGCGGCCGAAGCCGTCCGCGTCCTGGACACGGGCGACACGGCGGGTTTCCGCACCCTCCTCGACCCCACCGTCGAGCTGTCCCGCCACCTCTTCCGGGCCCCCACCCGCTTCTATAAGACGGGCGTGGTGTTCCTGGCCTGGCTGGCGGGCCACCAGTCGCACTTCACGATGGTCGGCGGCCTGCAGTCGGCCCGCTCCCTCCCGCACTTCGCCCGCGCCTACGAACTCGCCGACGGCCTGGGCCTGTTCCCCGACCCGAAGCTGGCCGAGGAGCGGATGAAGAACCTGCTCGCCCTGTACGGAGTCACCCAGTGAGCGCCCCGGACCTGACCCGCTTCTCCATCAACCAGATGACGGTGAAGCAGTTGTCGATGCCCGAACTCGTCGACGCCTGCCGCGACCTGGGCGTCGGCAACGTCGGCCTGTGGCGCGAGCCGGTGCACGCGTACGGCGTGGAGGAGACCGCGAAGCTGGTCCGTGACGCCGGCCTGACCGTGACCACGCTGTGCCGCGGCGGCTTCTTCACGGCGATCGACCCGGAGGAACGGGCCGCCGCCCTCGCCGACAACCGCCGCGCCGTCGACGAGGCGGCCACCCTCGGCACGGACACCCTTGTCCTGGTCTCGGGCGGCCTGCCCGCCGGTTCGAAGGACCTGCGCGCCGCCCGCGAGCGCATCGCCGACGCGCTGGCGGTACTGGGCCCGTACGCCGAGGAGCACGGCGTGCGGCTCGCCATCGAGCCGCTCCACCCGATGTACGCCTCCGACCGCTGCGTGGTCTCGACGCTCACCCAGGCCCTGGACCTCGCCGAACGCTTCCCCGCCCACCAGGTCGGCGTCACGGTGGACACCTACCACGTCTGGTGGGACGACAACGCCCCCGCCCAGATCGCCCGGGCGGGCGCGGGCGGCCGCATCCACACCTTCCAGCTCGCCGACTGGACGACCCCGCTGCCGGAGGGCGTGCTCAACGGGCGCGGCCAGATCGGCGACGGCGCGATCGACATGCGCGAGTGGCAGGGCCATGTGGAGGCGGCCGGGTACACCGGCGCCATCGAGGTCGAGCTGTTCAACGACGAGTTGTGGGCGCGGGACGGACGGGAGGTGCTCGCGGAGACCGCACAGAGGTTCGTGCAGAACATGAACCTGTGACCGACGCTCCCCGGGCCCCGGCACACCGGCCGCCCAGGGGCGCCCGGCGGCTCGTGCACGTCATCGTTCTCTGTCCGCCGCCATGATGCCGACGCATTCCTCGAGCGCCGCGTGCAGTGACGGTACGAAGGCGGCGAGTTCGGTGTCCGACGAGTTGCCTCCCTCCAGTACCGCACCGACGACCGTCACCAGGACGGCGGCGGCCTTCAGGGCGTGAGCGTCGGCCGCCTCGTCGAGGACGGCGCGGGGGCGAGCCCCCGCGAACGCCTCTTCGCCGGTGGCGGGATCGACGCCGGCGCCGCGGAAACGCCTCGTGCTCATGCGGCGGCCTCCGACGGGACGTAGTCCTGGCCGAGCGTCGCGAGAACGGCCGCGCGGCGGCGCTCCCGCTGCCGATGCCCGCGGTCCCGTTCGTCACGCTCGCGCTCCCACACGGCGAGGTACGGCCGGACCAGGGGCAGGCCGTCGGCCGGGATGGTGTCCATGTGGGCGGGCCGGTGAACGGGGGCGGGCGGAGCCGAGGCCGGCACGGAGGGCGCGGGGATCGCGCGGTGCGCTCCGCGGGGAGGCAGGAAAAGGCTCAGGATCGCGGCCAGTAGGCTGCGCATAGGTCGACTCCTTGCAAGTCGGCTGAGCCCCGGCGCGGAAGCTCTCATCTTCCCGCCGGGGCGTTTTCGTGTCCGGACTCTACCTGGGAGGCGGTAGTGATGGGTAGTGGTTGGTAGTAGTAGTGGGTAGTAGTGGTTGGTAGTAGTAGTGGGTAATGCACGGTAGAGAGTGGCGGCATACGGTCAAAGGGTGGACAGGATCAGCCCCGACTCGCCGCAGTACGTGTACGAACAGCTGGCCGCGATCATCGAACGGAAGATCCGTTCCGGTGAGTACCCGCCGGGCACCCGACTGCCGGGCGAACTGACCATGACGCATGAGTACAAAGTCGGCCCGGGTACCGTCCGCCGCGCTCTGGACATCCTCCGGGACAGGGGATTGGTGGTGACCGTACGCGCCCGAGGCTCGTTCGTCTCCGACCCCCTTCCGCCCACCCCGGAAACCCCCGCGTCTCCCGCCTAGGCGAAGGCCGGGCAGAAATCACCCGGAGGCCGTGCAACCCTCCCCGCCCTCCCCGTGTCGTACAGGGCATCAGGACTTCTGGAGGGGGATCCGGGGGGATCGCGGGGGTTCTGATACGCGGAGGGGCAGGCCGAGGGGCCCGGTCGACGGACCGGGCCCCTCGACGCGTCTTCGCGGGTCAGCGGCTCAGAAGAACACCCCGCACCGCAGCAGCACGTTCGCGTACGGCCGCGCCTCGCCCGTCCGTACGACCAGCCGCGCGCCCGCCGACCGCTCCTTCAGCTCCTCGTGCGGGACCAGTGCCAGCTCGGGAAAGTGGCCGTCCAGCAGCGCCGACGCCGGCGGGTTCGCGGCCCGCACCTCCTGCGCCGCCGTCGCCCCCTCCACCACCAGCTCGGCGAGCAGGCCGTCCAGGACCTCCGCGAACGACGGCACGCCCGCCCGGAAGGCGAGGTCCACCACCCGCGGCCCGTCGGGAATCGGCATGCCGGCGTCGCACACCAGCACCCCGTCCCCGTGCCCCAGCTCGGCGAGCGCGCCGGACAGATGGCGATTGAGGATCCCCGCCCTCTTCACAGCGCGTCGACCTCCTCCGCCGTCGGGAACGACTCCTGCGCGCCCCGCCGGGTGACCGCGACCGCACCGACCCGCGCCGCGTACGCCGCGGCCTCCGCGAGCGACGAACCCGCGCCCAGCTTCCAGGCCAGGGCCGCGGTGAAGGAGTCGCCCGCGCCCGTCGTGTCCACGGCGTCCACCCTCACCGACGCCACCCGCGCGATCCCCTCCGGGGACGCCACCAGGGCGCCCTCCGGTCCCAGGGTCACCACCACCGACCCGGGACCCCTCGCGAGCAGGATCCGCGCCCAGTCCTCGGGATCCTCGCCGGCCCCCGCGTCCCCGAGGATCACCTTCGCCTCGTGCTCGTTGACGATCAGCGGATCGCAGGCCGCCAGCACCTCGGCGGGCAGCGGGCGGGGAGGCGAGGGGTTGAGGACGAAGCGGCTGCCGGGCGCCAGGCCGCGGACGACCTCCACGACCGTCTCCAGCGGGATCTCCAGCTGCGCCGACACCACCCGCGAGGTGTGGAGGAGGCAGGCGGCGGCCCGTACGTCCTCGGGGGTCAGCCGGGCGTTCGCGCCCGGTGAGACGACGATGCTGTTGTCGCCCGACGGGTCCACCGTGATCAGCGCGACCCCGGTCGGCGCCCCGCCCACCAGCACGCCCACCGTGTCGACTCCCGCCGCCCGCTGCGAGTCGAGGAGCAGACGGCCGTGGGCGTCGTCACCGACCCTGGCCAGCAGGGCCGTACGGGCACCGAGGCGCGCCGCCGCGACCGCCTGGTTCGCGCCCTTGCCGCCGGGGTGGACGGCCAGGTCGGAGCCGAGGACCGTTTCCCCGGCCGCGGGCCGTCGTTCGACGCCGATCACCAGGTCGGCGTTGGCCGACCCCACGACCAGGAGGTCGTAGTCGTACATGAGTTGACTCCCCAAGGAAACGGGTGAAGCGGCCGGGCGGCTCGATGTGAGCCACCCGGCCGCGTTCGGGACCTCAGCCGCTGAAGCCGGCCACGTTCTCCTTCGTGACCACCTTCACCGGCACCTTCACCGTCTGCTCGACCTTCTCGCCCCGCAGCGCCTTCAGCGCGTTGTCCACGGCGATCCTGCCCAGCTGCGACGGCTGCTGCGCGACGGACGCGTACAGCGTGCCGTTCTTGACCGCGTTCAGGCCGTCCGGGGTGCCGTCGAAGCCGACGACCTGGACCGACTTGCCGGCCTTCGCCCCCAGCGCCTTGATCGCGCCGAGCGCCATCTCGTCGTTGGCGGCGATGACGCCCTGGACGTCCGGGTGGGCCTGGAGCAGGTTCGACATCACGTCGAGGCCCTTGGTGCGGTCGAAGTCGGCCGGCTGCTGGGCCACGACCTGGATACCGGGGTAGGCCTTCAGCCCCCTGGCGAAGCCCTCGGCGCGCTCACGGGCGGCGGACGTGCCCGCCTGGCCCTGAAGGATCACGATCTTGCCGGTGCCGCCGAGCTTCTCGGCGACGGTCTTCGCCGCCAGCTCGCCGCCGGCGACGTTGTCGGAGGCCACGAGCGCGTCCGTCGTCGCCTTGTTGACGCCGCGGTCGACGGCGATGACCGGGATCCCCGCCTTGTCGGCGGCGCGCACGGCGGGACCGGCCGCGTCGGAGTCCACCGGGTTGACGATGATCGAGTCGTAGCCGGAACTGGTGAAGTTCTGGAGCTGGTTGGCCTGTTGCGAGGCGTCGTTCTGCGCGTCGGTGACCGTCAGGTCCACGCCCAGCCTCTTCGCCTCGGCCTTCGCCCCGGACTGGATCTGCACGAAGAACGGGTTGTTGAGCGTCGACAGCGCCAGACCGACCTTCGGGTTCGAGGCCGACGAGGTACCGCCGTGCAGGAAGGAGGTCGCGCCGACGATCGCCACGGTGACCACGGCCGCCAGCGCGTACGTCGTCGCCTGCCTGCCCTTGCCGCCGCCGGTGCCGGCCGCGACCGGGGTCGCCCCGGCCTTGCGGCGCAGGGTGTCCAGCAGCACGGCCAGCGCGATGACCACACCGATGACGACCTGCTGCCAGAAGGCGGAGACGGACAGCAGGTTGAGGCCGTTGCGCAGGACCGCGAGGATCAGCGCGCCGATCAGCGTGCCGGACGCCTTGCCCGTGCCGCCGGCGAGCGAGGCGCCGCCGATGACGACCGCGGCGATCGCGTCCAGCTCGTAGCCGTCGGCGGCCTGCGGCTGCGCGGAGGAGAGCCGGGCGGCGAGGACGACGCCCGCGGTGGCGGCGAACACGCCGGACAGGGCGTAGACGGCGAGCTTCTGCCTCTTCACGCGCAGACCGGACAGGCGCGCGGCCTCCTCGTTGCCGCCGATGGCGTACATCGAGCGGCCGATGTACGTCCGGCCGAGCACGAACGCCGCGACCAGACCCATGACGATCATCACCAGCACGGGGACGGGCAGCCAGCCGCCCAGCGTGTCGCCCAGGTGCGAGACGGAGTCGGGGAAGGCGATCGGGGAGCCCTCGGAGATCACCAGCGACAGACCGCGGCCCACCGACAGCATGGCCAGCGTCGCGATGAACGGCGGCAGTTTGCCGTACGCGATGAGGAAACCGTTCACCAGGCCGCACACGATGCCGGTGACGACGGCCAGGGCGACCGCCATGACGACCGGGACGCCCTGCTGGGTGGCGCTCCACGCCAGCACGGTGGCCGACAGGGCCGCCACCGAGCCGACCGACAGGTCGATGCCCGCCGAGACGATCACGAAGGTCACGCCGAAGGCGAGGATGGCGGTCACGGCGGCCTGGACGCCCACGTTGAGCAGGTTGTCGGTGGTCAGGAAGTCGCCCGACAGCGCCGACATGGCGACGACGAGGACGATGAGCGCGGTGAGCGCGCCGTTGTCGAGGAGCAGGCGGCGGACCGCCGCGGCGCCACCGGCGCCCGTTGTGCTCTTGAGCGTGTCAGCGGCCACGGCCGGCCTCCGAATCGGTAGTAGCGGTGGTGGTGGGGGTACTGACGGCGAGCGCCATCACGGCGTCCTGGGTGGCCTCCTCGGCCGGGAGCTCACCGGCGATCCGGCCCTGGGCCATCACCAGCACCCGGTCGCTCATGCCGAGCACCTCGGGCAGGTCGCTGGAGATCATCAGGACGGCGGCACCGGCGGCCGTCAGTTCGTTGACGAGCTGGTAGATCTCGACCTTGGCGCCGACGTCGATACCGCGCGTCGGCTCGTCGAGGATCAGCACCCTGGTGTTCGCGAGGAGCCACTTGCCGATGACGACCTTCTGCTGGTTGCCGCCGGACAACGTCCGTACGTGCTGGCCGAGTCCGGCCATCCGCACTCCCAGCTGCCCCGCGATCCGGCCGGCGGCCTCGTGCTGCCCCCTGAGGTCGACGAGCCCGGCCCGGGTGGCCGACCGCATGGTCACCAGCCCGAGGTTCTCCTCGACGGAGGCGTCGAGCACCAGCCCCTGGCCCTTGCGGTCCTCCGGCACGAGCCCGATCCCGGCCGCCATGGCCGCGTTGACGTCGTGGCGGGGCAGCCGGGCGCCGTCGACCCGCACCGCTCCTCGGTCGTACGGGTCCGCCCCGAACACCGCCCGGACGACCTCGGTCCGGCCGGCGCCGACGAGCCCGGCGACACCGACGACCTCACCGGCGTGCACCTCGAAGCTGACGTCGTGGAAGACGCCGTCCCGGGTGAGCCCCTCGACGGAGAGCAGGGCGGGCCCGGCGCCGGCGCGCTCGCGCGGGTACTGCTGCTCGATCGAGCGGCCCACCATGAGCCGGACCAGCTCGTCCCGGGGCGTCGAGGCCGGCACCTGGCCGACGCTGCGTCCGTCGCGGATGACGGTGACGCGGTCGCCGAGGGCGGCGATCTCCTCCAGGTGGTGCGTGATGAAGACGATCCCGACGCCGTCCTCGCGCAGCCGGCGCACGATCGCGAAGAGCTTCTCGACCTCCTCCGAGGTGAGCACGGCGGTCGGCTCGTCCATGATCAGTACGCGCGCGTCCAGGCTCAGCGCCTTCGCGATCTCGACCATCTGGAGGCGGGCGATGCCGAGTTCCCGCACCCGCGCGCGGGGCGAGACGCGCACGCCCACCCGCTCCAGCAGAACGGCGGCCTCGGCCTCCATCCGCTTCCGGTCGATCATCCCGAAGCGGCGCGGCTGGCGCCCCAGGAAGATGTTCTCGGCGACCGTCAGATCGGGTACCAGGTTGAACTCCTGGTAGATGGTGGCGATCCCGAGGCGCTCGGAGTCCTGCGCACCCTGGATGCGCACCTCCTCACCGCCGGCCAGGATCCGCCCGGCATCGGGGCGGTAGGCGCCGGAGAGCATCTTGATGAGGGTGCTCTTGCCCGCGCCGTTCTCACCGAGCAGTACGTGCACCTCGCCCCGGCGCAGATCGAAGTCGACGCCGTCGAGCGCGACCACACCGGGGAAGGTCTTGCGTATGCCTTCGATGCGCAGCAACTCGTCCGCGTTGCTCACGACTGGCTCCTGTTCCTCGCGGGGGGCTGCGCAGCGGGGGACTGCGCAGGGGCCGGCTCGCCGCACGAGCGGCGTACGACGAGACGGGCGGTGAGGGTGACGGACTCGGGGGGCCGTCCCTCGATGCGGTCGACGAGCGCGCGCACGGCCGCGCGCCCCAGCTCGCCCGTCGGCTGAGCGATCGCCGTGATCGGCGGATCGGTGTGCACGAACCAGCGGATGTCGTCGAACGCGGCCAGCGCGATGTCGTCGGGAACGCGCAGCCCACGCGCGCGTACGGCGTCCAGCGCGCCCAGCGCCATCAGGTTGTCGGCGGCGAACACGACCTCGGGTGGTTCGGGCAGGTCGAGGAAGCCCTCGGTGACCCGCCGCCCGCTCTCGGCCTGGAAGTCGCCCTGCCCGGTGTAGGCGTCGGGCAGCGGGAGTCCGTATTCGGCCATGGCGGCCCGGAAGGCCTCGACGCGCTCGCTGCCGGTGGTGGTGGCGGCCGGGCCCGCGATGATGGCGAGCCTGCGGTGCCCCAGCCCGTGCAGATGCGCCACCAGGTCCCGTACGGCCGCCCGTCCGTCCGCCCGGACCACCGGCACGTCCACGCCCGGGATCCACCGGTCGACGAACACCATCGGCGTCCCACCGCGCGCGGCGTCCAGCATCAGCGGCGAGCCGCCGTCGGTGGGGGAGACGAGCAGGCCGTCGATACGGCGGTCCAGCAGGGTCCGTACGTGGTGGTCCTGGAGGTCGGGCCGCTCGTCGGCGTTGCCGATGATGACGCTGTAGCCGAGCGTGCGCGCCTCCTCCTCGACGGAGCGGGCCAGTTCGGTGAAGTACGGGTTCATCACGTCGCTGATGACCAGGCCGAGGGTGCGGGTCTGGTCGGTGCGCAGGGACCGGGCGACGGCGTTCGGGCGGTAGCCCAGCGTCTCCACGGCGGCCAGCACGCGCGTGCGGGCGTCGGCGCTGACCGACGGGTGGTCGTTCAGGACGCGCGAGACCGTGGCGACGGACACGCCCGCCTCCGCGGCGACGTCCTTGATGCTCGCCATCGCCGGTCCACCTCCTTGTGGGGCTCGGGGAGCCGCGAAGGCTCCTGGAATCGATTACATCGACGCGTAGGGAGGATTGGAATCGATTACACGGGGGTTAATCAAGCCCCCGGCGTGGCCGAAACCGAACCGTGATGAAGTGCGCCCGGCGGCGATGCGGTCGCTCGGGCGGGGGCTCACCGCCGGCCCGCCGCGCGGTCGCGGGCCGGGGACGCGCGGCTTCACGCTGGAAGTACGGGCCGGTCCCACGGACCGGTCGCTCGGAGGCCCGCACGGACCGGAAGCGGAGGAGCCATGACGTCCGCCACTCGGAACGAGGTCCCCGTCGCACTCGAAGGCGGCGGAGTGGAACTGCGCGTGCAGCCGATCGGCGGCGGCATGTCCGTCGGCTACGTCACCCTCCCGCAGGGCACCGACATGGGACCGGCCCTGAAGGGCATGCCCGACGACGCCTGCCCCTGCCCGCACTGGGGCTACCTGTTGAAGGGCCGGCTACGGATGCTCACGGCCGAGGGCGAGCAGGTCTACGAGGCGGGGCAGGCGTACTACTGGGCGCCCGGCCACGTCCCCGTCGCCCTGGAGGACTGCGAGTTCGTGGAGTTCTCGCCGACCGAGGAGTTCCAGCGGGTGATCGACCACGTGGTCGCGCAGGCCGGCTGACGGGGACGGGTGACGGATCCGGTCCGTCCACAGCCCACCGGCGTTGTCGGAGCCGGGCGGTACCGTCGGATCATGGCCCAACCAGCGGGGAGCAGCACGGGGAGCGGGGAGCGGCGTCTCGCCGTCCTCGAAGGCGTCCTGGAGCGCATCACGTACGCCAACGAGGAGAACGGCTACACGGTCGCGCGCGTCGACACCGGCCGGGGCGGCGGCGACCTCCTCACGGTCGTCGGCGCGCTGCTCGGCGCCCAGGTCGGCGAGTCGCTGCGGATGGAGGGCCGCTGGGGCTCGCACCCCCAGTACGGCAAGCAGTTCACGGTGGAGAACTACACGACGGTCCTGCCGGCCACCGTCCAGGGCATCCGCCGCTACCTCGGCTCGGGCCTGGTCAAGGGCATCGGCCCGGTCTTCGCCGACCGCATCACCCAGCACTTCGGGCTGGACACCCTGAGGATCATCGAGGAGGAGCCCAAGCGGCTCATCGAGGTGCCCGGCCTCGGCCCCAAGCGCACCAGGAAGATCGCCGACGCCTGGGAGGAACAGAAGGCGATCAAGGAGGTCATGCTCTTCCTCCAGACCGTCGAGGTCTCCACGTCGATCGCGGTCCGCATCTACAAGAAGTACGGGGACGCCTCGATCTCGGTGGTGAAGAACCAGCCCTACCGGCTGGCCGCCGACGTCTGGGGCATCGGCTTCCTCACCGCCGACAAGATCGCCCAGTCCGTCGGCATCCCCCACGACAGCCCGGAGCGCGTCAAGGCGGGCCTTCAGTACGCCCTGTCCCAGTCCACCGACCAGGGCCACTGCTATCTGCCCGAGGAGCGGCTGATCGCCGACGCGGTCAAGCTCCTCCAGGTCGACACCGGGCTCGTCATCGAGTGCCTCGCGGACCTCGCGGCGCCCCCTGAGGAGGGGGAGGACCCCGGCGTCGTACGGGAGAAGGTGCCGGGGCCCGACGGCGGGGAACCCGTCACGGCCGTCTACCTGGTCCCCTTCCACCGCGCCGAACTCTCCCTGTCCGCCCAGCTGTCGCGCCTCCTGCGCACCGACCAGGACCGTATGCCCGCCTTCCGCGACGTGGCCTGGGACAAGGCGCTGGCCTGGCTGAAGGGCCGTACCGGGGCCGAGCTGGCGCCCGAGCAGGAGGCCGCGGTCAGGCTGGCGCTGACCGAGAAGGTCGCCGTGCTCACCGGAGGCCCGGGCTGCGGCAAGTCCTTCACGGTCCGCTCGATCGTGGAGCTGGCCCGCGCCAAGAAGGCCAGGGTCGTCCTGGCCGCTCCCACCGGCCGCGCCGCCAAGCGGCTGGCCGAGCTGACCGGCGCCGAGGCCTCCACCGTCCACCGGCTGCTGGAGCTCAAGCCCGGCGGCGACGCGGCCTACGACCGCGACCGCCCGCTCGACGCCGACCTGGTCGTCGTGGACGAGGCGTCCATGCTGGACCTGCTGCTGGCGAACAAGCTCGCCAAGGCCGTGCCCCCGGGCGCCCATCTCCTCTTCGTCGGAGACGTGGACCAGCTGCCGAGCGTCGGCGCGGGCGAGGTCCTGCGCGACCTGCTCGCCGAGGGAAGTCCCGTCCCCGCGGTCCGCCTCACGCGCGTCTTCCGCCAGGCCCAGCAGTCCGGCGTGGTGACGAACGCCCACCGGATCAACGCCGGGC
Organism: Streptomyces sp. NPDC014995; assembly: GCF_043080745.1. NCBI lineage: Bacteria > Bacillati > Actinomycetota > Actinomycetes > Kitasatosporales > Streptomycetaceae > Streptomyces > Streptomyces sp. NPDC014995. Next base: position 45,102 of record NZ_JBIBVX010000009.1, on the reverse strand, counting down.
AGCACCCGCTCACCGACGGCATGAAGGACTTCTTCCTCTTCGTCGAGGACGACACGGAGGCGGCCGGCCGGCTCACCGTGGACGTGGCCGCCCGGCGCGTTCCGGCCCGATTCGGCCTGGACCCACGCCGGGACGTCCAGGTCCTCGCCCCCATGCACCGCGGCCCGGCCGGCGCCGGCACCCTCAACGGGCTGCTCCAGCAGGCCATCACCCCCGGCCGCCCCGACCTGCCCGAGAAGCGGTTCGGCGGTCGCGTCTTCCGGGTCGGCGACAAGGTCACCCAGATCCGCAACAATTACGAGAAGGGGGAGAACGGGGTCTTCAACGGCACCGTGGGCGTGGTCACTTCGCTCGATCCGGTCGACCAGCGCCTCACGGTGCTCACGGACGAGGACGAGGAGGTGCCCTACGAATTCGACGAACTGGACGAACTGGCCCACGCGTACGCGGTGACCATCCACCGTTCACAGGGAAGTGAATATCCCGCCGTGGTGATCCCCGTCACCACCGGGGCATGGATGATGCTCCAGCGCAATCTCCTGTACACGGCGGTGACCCGGGCGAAGAAGCTGGTCGTCCTCGTCGGCTCCCGCAAGGCGATCGGACAGGCGGTGCGCACGGTGTCGGCCGGCCGGCGCTGCACGGCCCTCGACTTCCGGCTCTCCGGCTTCTGACCTGGGGGCTCGATCCCCGGGCGCCGAGGCATCACAAAAAATGATCGATCAAATGAGTCGTGAAGGTCACAGAGCACTTCCGGAAGCGCAACGAAGGCGGCAGGATGAGCAAGTTGGCGGCACTGAGTGCCGTCGATAAGCCCAATGGTCGACCCCGAGTGCACTCTCCTGCGCCAAATGGGGGATGGTAGAGACAGTCAGGGCAACCTCGAAGAAGAGGCACAACGTCGGTGAGGGATGACGTGAGCGACAACTCTGTAGTACTGCGGTACGGCGACGGCGAGTACACCTACCCGGTGATCGACAGCACTGTCGGTGACAAGGGCTTCGACATCGGGAAGCTCCGCGCCCAGACCGGTCTCGTGACCCTGGACAGCGGATACGGCAACACCGCCGCCTATAAATCCGCCATCACCTACCTGGACGGCGAAGCGGGCATCCTGCGGTACCGCGGCTACCCGATCGAGCAGCTGGCCGAGCGCTCCACCTTCCTGGAGGTCGCCTACCTGCTGATCAACGGCGAGCTGCCGACCGTCGACGAGCTGTCCTCCTTCAAGAACGACATCACGCAGCACACCCTGCTGCACGAGGACGTCAAGAACTTCTACAAGGGCTTCCCGCGCGACGCCCACCCGATGGCCATGCTGTCCTCGGTCGTCTCCGCGCTGTCCACCTTCTACCAGGACAGCCACAACCCGTTCGACGAGCGCCAGCGCAACCTCTCCACGATCCGGCTGCTCGCCAAGCTTCCGACGATCGCGGCGTACGCGTACAAGAAGTCGATCGGCCACCCGTTCGTCTACCCGCGCAACGACCTCGGCTACGTCGAGAACTTCCTGCGCATGACCTTCTCGGTCCCCGCCCAGGAGTACGAGCTCGACCCGACCGTCGTCTCCGCCCTCGACAAGCTGCTCATCCTGCACGCCGACCACGAGCAGAACTGTTCGACCTCCACGGTCCGCCTGGTGGGCTCCTCGCAGGCGAACATGTTCGCCTCGATCTCCGCCGGCATCAACGCCCTGTGGGGCCCGCTGCACGGCGGCGCCAACCAGTCCGTCCTGGAGATGCTCGAGGGCATCCGCGACGCCGGCGGCGATGTCGACTCCTTCATCCGCAAGGTGAAGAACAAGGAGGACGGCGTCCGCCTGATGGGCTTCGGCCACCGGGTCTACAAGAACTTCGACCCGCGCGCCAAGATCATCAAGGCCGCCGCGCACGACGTGCTGTCCGCCCTCGGCAAGTCCGACGAGCTGCTGGACATCGCGCTGAAGCTGGAGGAGCACGCGCTCTCCGACGACTACTTCGTCTCGCGCAGCCTCTACCCGAACGTCGACTTCTACACCGGCCTGATCTACCGGGCCATGGGCTTCCCGACCGAGATGTTCACGGTCCTGTTCGCCCTCGGCCGTCTGCCGGGCTGGATCGCCCAGTGGCACGAGATGATCAAGGAGCCGGGCTCCCGCATCGGCCGCCCGCGCCAGATCTACACCGGCGTGGTCGAGCGCGACTTCGTCCCGGTCGAGGAGCGCTGAGACCTGCGGGTGAGGGGTGCCCTTCGCGGGTGCCCCTTCGGCGGGCGGTCCACGAGCGCCGTGGTGTCCGAGGGGCTGTCCGCGAGGGCGGCCCCATGACGGTGCTGTCCGCGAGGGCGGCCCCGCGGCGCGGCGACGGCCGGGCCGAGGCGACGGGCGCAGCAGAAGGCGCCCTGGTGCGCCGGTCCCCCCACGGGCCGACGACCAGGGCGCCTTCCCGTGTCCCGGTGCGGATTCCCCCCACGGGATCCGGCCGGGCGCTTGTGAGGACACAGCGCCTGAATCGCTGATGCCATATGCGGTTGTCGAGTCGGCGGGAGGTGAGCAGAACGAGCAGAACTCGCCGCACTCCCGCCCCTGTGCGATCTGCCGGGACAACGCACGCCGGGAGGGCCGCTCAAAGCTTCCCGGTGTACGTGCCCCGGCAACGCATCTCTGGGAAAGTCCCCCAAGACATCCCCAGATGCCAGTTCGCGCCCCCCAAGACGCTCGCTGACATCGTCAACTTAGACCGTCGAAGCCCTTCGATGGTTACGTTCACATCACTGTGATCTGTGTCTCTTGCATATGTCCCGTTAGATACGCAAGTGCCCGGATACAGCGATCAAGGCCCAAGCGTAAGGATGATGCGCGAGCCTTGTGAAGAGCTTATGTGAGGCGCGCGCCGGACTCCAGGGGGGTTGTCGTTTTCGACCTCACCTAACCATCGGTAACTTCGGGGCACTTCACTCCCGGTCAGCGGAACGTCCGCAACCGCAGACTGTTCGTCACCACGAAGACCGACGAGAAGGCCATCGCCGCCCCGGCGAGCATCGGGTTCAACAGCCCGGCGGCGGCCAACGGCAGTGCCGCCACGTTGTATCCGAAGGCCCACACGAGGTTGCCCTTGATCGTGGCCAGGGTCCGCCGGGACAGCCGGATGGCGTCCGCGGCGACCCGCAGGTCCCCGCGCACGAGCGTCAGGTCGCCCGCCTCGATCGCCGCGTCGGTCCCCGTCCCCATCGCCAGGCCCAGGTCGGCGGTGGCGAGCGCCGCCGCGTCGTTGACGCCGTCGCCGACCATGGCGACGACCCGCCCCTCGGCCTGGAGGCGCCCGACGGCGTCGACCTTGTCCTCGGGCAGCACCCCGGCCACCACCTCGTCGATGCCGACCTCCGCCGCCACCGCCTCGGCCACCGCCCGGTTGTCCCCGGTCAGCAGCACCGGGGTGAGCCCCAGCGCGCGCAGCTCCCGCACCGCCTCGGCGCTGGTCTCCTTGACCGCGTCGGCGACGGCCAGCACCCCGCGCACCGCCCCGTCCCACCCGACGACGACAGCCGTGCGACCGCCCCGCTCGGCCTCGTCCCTGGCGCGGGCCACCTCCTCGGGGAGGACGTCGAAGAGCCGCCCGACGGCCACGTCCCGGCCCTCCACGCGCCCGCGTACGCCCCGCCCGGGCACGTTCTCGAAGTGCTCGGCCACCGGCAGCTCCCCGGTCCGCTCCTCGGCGCCGGCGGCCACCGCGCGGGCGACCGGGTGCTCGGAGGCGCGCTCCAGGGCGCCCGCGAGCCGCAGCAGCTGCTTCTCGTCGGTGCCCTCGGTGACGTACACCTCCTGGAGGGTCATGCGGCCGGTGGTGACCGTGCCGGTCTTGTCGAGGACGACGGTGTCGACGCGGCGGGTGTTCTCCAGCACCTCGGGGCCCTTGATGAGGATGCCGAGCTGCGCGCCGCGACCCGTGCCGACCAGCAGCGCGGTCGGGGTGGCGAGGCCGAGGGCGCACGGGCAGGCGATGATCAGGACCGCGACGGCCGCCGTGAACGCGGCGACGGTGTCACCGGTGAGTCCGAGCCAGGCGCCGAAGGTCGCGGACGCGATCAGCAGCACGACGGGGACGAAGACCGCCGCGACCCGGTCGGCCAGTCGCTGCACCTCGGCCTTGCCGTTCTGCGCGTCCTCCACCAGCTTCGCCATACGGGCGAGCCGGGTGTCCGCGCCGATCCGGGTGACCTCGACGACGAGCCGGCCGCCGGCGTTCACGGTCGCGCCCGTGACGGAGTCGCCCGGGCCGACGTCCACCGGCACCGACTCGCCGGTCAGCATCGAGACGTCCACGGCGCAGACGCCCTCGACGACGGTCCCGTCGGTGGCGATCTTCTCCCCGGGCCGTACGACGAACCGGTCCCCGACCGCCAGCCGGTCCACCGGGATCCGCACCTCACGGCCGTCGCGCAGGACGGCCACGTCCTTCGCGCCCAGCTCCATCAGCGCGCGCAGCGCGGCACCCGCGCGCCGCTTGGAACGGGCCTCCAGGTAGCGGCCGAGCAGGATGAAGGCGGTGACCCCCGCGGCGACCTCCAGGTAGATCGCGGAGGAGCCGTCCGTACGCGAGACCGTCAGTGCGAAGGGGTGCCGCATGCCGGGCATGCCCGCGTCGCCGAAGAAGAGCGCCCACAGCGACCAGCCGAACGCGGCGAGCGTGCCGACCGAGACGAGGGTGTCCATGGTGGAGGCGCCGTGCCGCAGGTTCGTCCAGGCCGACCGGTGGAAGGGCAGGGCGCCCCAGACGACGACGGGCGCGGCGAGGGTCAGCGACAGCCACTGCCAGTTGTCGAACTGCAGGGCCGGGACCATCGCGAGCAGCACGACGGGCGTCGCGAGCAGGACGGAGACGAGCAGGCGGTGCCGGAGTGCCGACAGCTCGGGGTCGGCGTCGGCCGGCGTCGCCTCCTGCCGCGCCGGGGGCGCGGGCTCCTCGGCCGTGTAGCCGGTCTTGACGACCGTCGCGATCAGGTCGGCGACCTCGATCCCCGCGGGGTGGGTGATCCGCGCCTTCTCCGTCGCGTAGTTGACGGTGGCGGTCACGCCGTCCATGCGGTTGAGCTTCTTCTCCACCCGGGCCGCGCAGGACGCGCAGGTCATGCCGCCGATGAGCAGCTCGACCTCGGCAGTCGGGGTGGTCCCGGCGGTTGTCGGCGTCGTGGCGGTGGTGCTGGGCATGTCCGTACTCCAGGGAGCGAAACGGGCCGCGTCCGACCAGTGTCACCCGGTCGGTGCGGCCCGGTGCCGAGGGGTGGGGGTGGCTCAGGCGCGGCCGGCCAGTTCGAAGCCGGCCTCGTCGACGGCGGCGCGCACGGCCTCCTCGTCGAGGGCCGCGGCGGAGACGACGGTGACCTCGCCGGTGGCGGCGACGGCCTTCACCGAGCTGACGCCGGGCAGCCCGGAGATCTCGCCGGAGACGGCCCCCTCGCAGTGGCCGCAGCTCATGCCGCTCACCTTGTAGACGGTGGTGACGGAGCCGTGGGTGTCGGTGTGGGCGGTCATGTCGTTACTCCTCGTCGAGGCGTGTGGGGCTGGGGGTCCGAGAGGGGCCTCCACTCCACCCAGGCTATACCCCTAGGGGGTACTTCTCCAAGCGTCCCCGCCGTGGCCGAGGCGGTCGCCCACCAGCGGCTCCAGGTAGCGGATCAGGACGTTCTTCAGCTCCTGGACGTACGCGTCGCGCTCGGTGCCCTCGTGGGCGAGGACCAGTTCCAGGCCCGCCTTGTACATGCCGAGGCACATGTGCGCGGTGCGGGCCAGGTCGGCGGGCGGCGCCTCGGGCAGGAACGAGGAGAGCAGACCCTCGATCCGGGCGTGCAACGTGGCGTGCAGCGCGTCGTGCTCCTCGGTGATGCGGCCGGGGATGTCGGGGCCGTGCATCAGGGCGAAGAACACCGGGTGCTCGCAGTTGAAGGCGATGAACCGGTCCACGGCGGCGCCGACCGCCTCCTTCAGCGGGGTCGCGGGGTCGACCGGGGCGAGGGCCTCGCCGTAGGTCTCGCGCATCTCGTGCATGAGGCGGTCGCCCAGCTCGATCGCGATCGCTTCCTTGTTCGGGAAGAACTGGTAGAGCGTGCCCGGGGAGACGCCGGCCTCGCGGGCGATGGCGTTCGTGCTGGCGGCGGTGTAGCCGGTGGCGCAGAACACGGACGCGGCGGCTTCGAGGAGCTGCGCGATACGGCGCTCGCCGCGGGCCTGGCGGCGGCGCGGCTGTTCCCTCTCCTGGTTCTCGATGGTCTCGGGCACGCGTTATCCCCAGCTCTCCGAACGCGATTGACAAACGCGAGAGGTCGCTCGCATTCTGGATCAGTGAAACGCGAGCGATGTCTCGTGTTTGCCAGTCTATGGCAATGGCACACCCATGCTGCCTGTCCACGACGGCATGGGCCACGGCGCATCAGGTGAAGGGGACACCGCACATGACCGAGGTCAGCAGCCCGCCGCGCGTCCGAGGCTGGACCCGCTTCGTCACCGCCCGCCCCCGGCTGTCGCTGCTCGCGGCCCTGGTGCTCACCGTGCTCGCGGTGCTGGCCGGCAGCGGGGTCGCCGACCGGCTGGGCAGCGGCGGCTGGGAGGACCCGGACGCCCAGTCCACCTATGCGACCAAGGCCCTGGAGCGAGAGTTCCCCGACTCCCAGCCGAATCTGCTGCTGCTCGTCGGCTCCGGCCGCGCCTCGGTCGACGACCCCGCGGTCGCCGCCGAGGCCTCCCGCCTCGCCGAGCGTCTGGCCGGCGAGAAGGGCGTCGTCGGCGTCGGGTCCTACTGGCGGTCCAAGGCACCCGCCCTGCGCGCCGAGGACGGTCACGAGGCGCTGATAGCCGCCCGCATCACGGGCGACGAGAAGACGATGGGCGAGACCCTCGACCGCATCGCCCCCTCCTACCGGGGCACCCACGGCCCGGTGGAGGTCAGGGTCGGCGGCATCGTCGCCGTGCGGCACGAGATGCAGACGACCATCCAGGAGGACCTCACCCGCGCCGAGATCATCGCCCTGCCGGTCACCCTGGTGCTGCTGGTGATGGTCTTCGGCAGCGCGGTCGCCGCCCTGCTGCCGCTCGGCATCGGCATCGTCGCCATCCTGGGCACGAACGCGGTCCTCCGCGGTCTCGCCGAGTTCACCGACGTCTCCATCTTCGCGATGAACCTCACCACGGCCCTGGGCCTCGGTCTGGCCATCGACTACGCCCTGTTCATCGTCCGCCGCTTCCGCGAGGAACTCACCGGCGGAGCCGAGCCGTTGACCGCCATCGCCACCACCCTGCGCACGGCGGGCCGTACGGTGCTGTTCTCCGCGCTGACGGTGGCGGTGTCCCTGGCGGCGATGCTCCTCTTCCCCCAGTACTTCCTGCGGTCCTTCGCCTACGCCGGCATAGCGGTGGTCCTGCTGGCCGCCGCGGCCGCGCTCATCCTGCTCCCGGCGGCCCTGATCCTGCTCGGGCACCGGGTCGACGCCCTCGATCTGCGCCGCCTGTTCCGCGGGAGCCGGCCGACGAAGGAGGCGGGAACCGCCTGGGCGCGCACGGCGACCCTGGTGATGCGCCGGGCGCCCTTCTTCGCCCTCGGGACGACGGCCGTCCTCGTCCTCCTCGGACTGCCCTTCCTGGGCGTGAGGTTCGGCACCGCCGACGACCGTCAGCTGCCCTCCTCGGCCGAGTCCCACGTCGTGCAGCAGCACATCAGGGACGGCTTCCCGGGCAGCCTGGGCGGCGGCCTCGAGGTCCTCGCCGAGGGGAGGGCGACCCCGGCGCAGTACGCCGCCTACAAGGAGCGCGTCGCCGCCCTGCCCGAAGTGGTCCGGGTCGACGGCCCGCTGGTGAAGGGCGACGCGGCGTACTTCACGGTGCTGCCCAAGGGCGAGCCCGTCGACGACGCCGCCCAGCGCCTGGTCGGCGACCTGCGTGCCACCGAGGCACCCTTCGACACCAAGGTGACCGGCGCGGCGGCCGTCCTGGTCGACTCCAAGGACGCGATCGCCGCACAACTCCCGTGGGCGGCCGCCTTCATCGCGATCGTCACGCTGTTCCTGGTCTTCCTCCTGACCGGGAGCGTGCTGATACCGATCCAGGCGGTGCTGCTCAACGCGCTCAGTCTGACGGCGATGTTCGGCGCGGTCGTCTGGGTCTTCCAGGACGGCCACCTCTCCGGCCTGCTCGGCTTCACCAGCACCGGCTCCATCGAGACGACCCTGCCGGTCCTGATGTTCTGCGTGGCCTTCGGCCTCTCCATGGACTACGGCGTGTTCCTGCTCTCCCGCATCAAGGAGGAGTACGACCGCGGGAGTGCTTCCCACGCCCTCGAGGCGGTGGGGGACGACGACCACGAACGGGCGGTGCGCCTCGGCCTGCAGCGCACGGGCGGTCTGATCACCGCGGCGGCCGTCATCCTGGCCGTGGTGATGGTCGCGATAGGCACCTCCCGCGTGACCAACACCAAGATGCTCGGCCTGGGCATCGCGCTGGCGGTCCTGATGGACGCGATGGTGGTCCGCAGCCTCCTGGTCCCGGCGATCATGCGGCTCACCGGGAGGGCCACCTGGTGGGCGCCGGCGCCCCTGCGCAGGTTCCACGCCCGCTTCGGCCTCAGCGAGGCGGAGCGGCCGGCCCCGGCCGGCGAACCGGGACGCGAGCGCGACACGGTGGGGGCGCGGAGCTAGCGTTCGCGGTGGTCCTGGGCATCGCCGGTGACATCCGCGATCGCCGATGACCTGTGATCCGCGGTGGACGAAGGGGAGGGCGAAGGCACATGCGTGCTGTGGTGTTCGAGCGGTACGGGGAGCCGGCCGAGGTGCGGGAGGTGGCGGACCCGCGGCCCGCGGAGCACGGGGTGGTGGTGCGCGTCGAGGCCACCGGCCTGTGCCGCAGCGACTGGCACGGCTGGATGGGCCACGACCCGGACATCACCCTGCCGCACGTCCCCGGCCACGAACTCGCCGGAGTGGTGGAGGAGACGGGCGGCCGGGTCACCCGCTGGAAGCAGGGCGACCGGGTCACCGTGCCCTTCGTGTGCGGCTGCGGCAGCTGCCCGTCCTGCGCGGCCGGCCACCACCAGGTGTGCGAGCGGCAGACCCAGCCCGGCTTCACGCACTGGGGTTCCTTCGCCCAGTACGTGGCGCTGGACCACGCCGACGTGAACCTGGTCGCGATCCCCGACGACCTCTCCGGCGCCACCGCCGCCTCCCTCGGCTGCCGGTTCGCCACGGCGTTCCGGGCGGTCGTGCAGCAGGGCCGGGTCGCGGCGGGGGAGTGGGTGGCGGTGCACGGCTGCGGCGGGGTGGGCCTGTCGGCGGTGATGATCGCGGCCGCCTCGGGAGCGCGGGTCGTCGCCGTCGACGTGTCGCCGCGCGCCCTGGAGCTGGCGCGGACGTTCGGCGCCGCGGAGGGCGTGGACGCGCGGAACACCCCCGACACCGCGGCGGCGGTCCGCGACCTGACCGGCGGCGGCGCCCACCTCTCCCTCGACGCCCTCGGCTCGCCCGCCACCTGCGCCGCCTCGGTGAACGGCCTGCGTCGCCGCGGCCGGCACGTCCAGGTCGGCCTGCTGCCCTCGGCGGACGGCACCACCCCCGTCCCGCTGGCCCGCGCCATCGCCCTGGAACTCGAACTCCTCGGCAGCCACGGCATGGCGGCCCACACCTACCCCGAGATGCTGGAGCTGGTCCGGGCGGGCGTGCTGCGCCCCGACCTGCTGGTGACGTCGACGATCGGGCTCGACGCGGTACCGGACGCGCTGGCGGCGATGGGGACGGCGCCGGGGACGGGGGTGACGGTCATCGAGCCGTGGGCGTGAGGGCGGCCCACCCGGGGGTCAGTCGGGTCTGCGGCCGCGGTTGCCCGGCCGGCACGCCACCCAGGCGCGGACGGTGTCGGCGTACCAGAAGCGTCTGCCGCCCTCGACGCGGTCGGGTGGAGGCAGCAGCCCGTGCTTGCGGTAGGACCGCACGGTGTCCGGCTGCACCTTGATGTGTGCCGCGATCTCGTTGTAGGACCACAGCCTTCGGTCGGTCATGAGTCCGCCTCCCTGTGCGCGCGGGCGGCGGCCGGGAAGCCGCCCGGGGACCCGGCGCAGCGCTGGTGATCACCCAGCAGTGCCCCGTCAACGTCGCGAGGTGGCCATGCGACAGCGGCTGTGGAACGGGTGTGACGCGGGAACCGGGTTCCCGCGACATGGGTGACAGGAGGGGATCGTTTGTGACAGAGGTGACGCAGAGACGACCGCGGGCCGGTGGGTGGGGCGAGTTGACAGAGGCCGTCAGCCGCCCACTCGCCACACCCGTTGAAAGATCAGGTACCCGGCGGTTCCGCAGGCGTCCCGCCCCACCCCCGCGGGGCTACGCCCCGCAGGACCGCAGGAACGCCCGGGTCCGCCGAGCGATCGGCAGCGGCTTGTCCGGCTCGCACGGGTACATGTCCTGCTCCACGATCGCGAACAGGTCGACGTCCAGCTTCTGCGCGGCCTCCAGCACGGGCCCCAGCTCCGGCACCCCGGACGGCGGCTCGCACATCACGCCCTGGGCGACCGCCGGCCCGAACGGGGTCCCGTTCGCCCGCACGTCCGCGAGGATCTCAGGGTCCACCTGCTTGAGGTGCAGGTACCCGATCCGCTCCCCGTACGTCTCGATCAGCTTGACGCTGTCGCCGCCGCAGTACGCGTAGTGCCCGGTGTCCAGGCACAGCGACACCAGGTCGGAGTCCGTGCCGTCCAGGAAGCGGGCGACGTTCTCCTCGCTGTCGATGTGGGTGTCGGCATGCGGGTGGACGACGATCCGCAGGCCGTACCGCTCGCGCACCTCCCGCCCCAGCCGCTCGGTGAGCGAGGTGAGATCGCGCCACTGCCCGGGGGTGAGCGTGTCCGGCTCGAGCACCTCGCCGGTCTTGTCGTCCCGCCAGAAGGACGGGATGACCACCAGATGGCGGGCGCCCATCGCCTGCGCCAGCGCCGCGTTGTCCGCGACGTGCGCCCAGGTCTTCTCCCAGACCGCCGCACCGTGGTGCAGCCCCGTGAAGACCGTGCCCGCCGACACCTTCAGGCCCCGTTTCGCCGTCTCCTCGGTGAGGACGGCCGGGTCGGTCGGCAGGTACCCGTAGGGACCGAGCTCGATCCACTCGTAGCCGGAGAGCGCCACCTCGTCGAGGAAGCGCTGCCACGGCACCTGCTGCGGGTCGTCCGGAAACCAGACGCCCCAGCTGTCGGGGGCCGAGCCGATCCGGATCCGGGAGAGTGAGGACTCAGGTGACAACGACGTCATGGGCGTCAGCGTGCGGGCTCCCGGGAGGCGTGTCAAGGGCTGGTCCGAATGTCTGGACAAAACATTGACAGGGCCCGCCGCTCGGGACTACAAAGCCGTGGAGAGCCGATACGGGGACGTCCACGGGCCGTTCACGGGACGAGCCGACACGAAGGGAACTCGATGGCGTACGACCTGATCACCATGGGGCGGATCGGAGTGGACCTCTATCCGCTGCAGACGGGCGTGCCGCTCCCGCAGGTCACGTCCTTCGGGAAGTTCCTGGGAGGCTCCGCGACCAACGTGGCCGTCGCCGCGGCCCGCCTCGGCCGGCACACCGCGGTGATCACCCGCACCGGCGACGACCCCTTCGGCACCTATCTGCACGAGGCCCTGCGCGGCTTCGGCGTCGACGACCGCTGGGTGACCCCGGTCCCGGGCCTGCCGACCCCCGTCACCTTCTGCGAGGTCTTCCCGCCGGACGACTTCCCGCTGTACTTCTACCGGCAGCCCAAGGCGCCCGACCTGGAGATCGACGCCCACGACCTCGACCTCGACGCCATCCGCGAGACCCGCGTCTTCTGGGTCACCGGCACCGGCCTGAGCGAGGAGCCGAGCCGTACGGCGACGCTGGCGGCCCTCGCCCACCGCGCCAGGGCCGGCACCACCGTCTTCGACCTCGACTGGCGCCCCATGTTCTGGACCGACCCGGACGCGGCCCGCCCCTTCTACGCCGAGGCGCTGAAGCACACCACCGTCGCGGTGGGCAACCTCGACGAGGTGGAGGTCGCCACCGGAGTGCGCGAGCCGCACGCCGCCGCCCGCGCCCTCCTCGCCGCCGGGGTCGAACTCGCCGTCGTCAAGCAGGGCCCCAAGGGGGTGCTGGCCGTCCACGCCAACGGCGAGTCGGCCGAGGTCCCCCCGCTCCCGGTGACCGTCCTCAACGGCCTCGGCGCCGGAGACGCCTTCGGCGGCTCCCTCTGCCACGGCCTGCTCGCGGGCTGGGACCTGGAGAGGACCATGCGCCACGCCAACGCCGCCGGCGCCATCGTCGCCTCCCGCCTGGAGTGCTCCTCGGCCATGCCGACCCCGGACGAGGTCGAGGCGGCACTCACGGCAGGAGCCGTCCGGTGACCGTCGACATCGCGGAACTCGTGCACACCCGCACCCACCACCCCGAGGCGATCGCCGAGGCCGCCGCCCGCCGCGCCCGCCGGCCCCTGCTGGGCGCGAGCGGCCGGCTGATGATCGTCGCGGCCGACCACCCGGCCCGTGGCGCGCTCGGCGTCGGCGACCGCAAACTGGCCATGGCCAACCGCGCCGACCTGCTCGAACGCCTCTGCCTGGCGCTGTCCCGGCCCGGCGTCGACGGTGTCCTCGCGACCGCCGACATCCTCGACGACCTCCTCCTGCTCGGCGCCCTCGACGGCAAGGTCGTCATGGGCTCCATGAACCGCGGCGGCCTCCAGGGCGCCAGCTTCGAACTCGACGACCGCTTCACCGGCCACCGCGCCCAGGACATCGAGCGCCTCGGTTTCGACGCGGGCAAGCTGCTCCTCCGCATCGACTACGACGACCCGGGCTCCCTCACCACGCTGGAGTCCACCGCCCGCGCGATCGACGACATGGCCGCGCGTCGGCTCCCCGTCTTCGTCGAGCCGTTCATCTCCCGCCGTACGGACGGGGGCAAGGTGATCAACGACCTGTCCGCCGAGGCCGTCACCCGGTCCATCGCCATCGCCTCCGGACTGGGCGGCAGTTCGGCCTACACCTGGCTGAAGGTGCCGGTCACCGCCAACCCCGACGACATGGCCCAGGTCATGGAGACCTCCACGCTCCCTGCCGTGCTGCTCGGCGGGGAGGTCGGCGACGACCAGGACGGGGCGTACGAGAAGTGGCGGGGCGCGCTGCAACTGCCCACCGTGCGCGGACTGGTGGTCGGCCGTTCGCTGCTGTACCCGGCGGACGGGGACGTGACCGCCGCCGTGGACACCGCCGTAGGACTGCTGTGAGGGCCGCATGAGCAACGACCTGTACATCCCGCGCGGTACCACCGCCGACGCCGACCACGTGCTCGCCATCGACCCCGAGCGGGCCGGCTGGACCCACAGCAGTCTGCGGATCGTCGAGCTGGCACCCGGTGGCACGCATGCCTTCACCACCGGGGACAGCGAATGGATCGTGCTTCCGCTGGAAGGCGGATGTACCGTGCAAACAGCGGATGAAGAGTTCCAACTCCTGGGCAGGGACAGCGTTTTCGCGTCGGTCACCGACTTCGCGTACGTTCCCCGGGACGCCCGGGCACAGATCGCCTCCGGCGCGGGAGGCCGCTTCGCCCTGGCAGGAGCGAAGTGCGAGCGACGACTCCCCGCCCGCTACGGCCCCGCGCCGGAGGTCCCCGTCGAGGAACGCGGCAGCGGCGGCTGCGCCCGCCTGGTCCGCAACTTCGCCTCCGCCGACGCCTTCGACTGCGACAAGCTGATCGCCGTCGAGGTGATCACCCCCGGCGGCAACTGGTCCTCGTACCCGCCGCACAAGCACGACGAGCACCGGCCCGGCGAGGAGGCGGAGCTGGAGGAGATCTACTACTTCGAGATCGACGGACCGAACGGTTTCGGGTACCAGCGCGTATCCCCTTCGCGCGAGGGCGGATCCGACGTCCTCGCCGAGGTCCGTTCCGGCGACGCCGTGCTCGTCCCCGACGGCTGGCACGGCCCGTCGATCGCCCAGCCCGGCCACGCCATGTACTACCTGAACGTCATGGCCGGTCCGGGCGAGACGCGGGAATGGCGGATCTGCTTCCACCCAGAGCACACGGAGGGGTACCGATGACCTCAACGACGAGGCTGACGGTCGCACAGGCGCTGGTCCGCTTCCTCGCCGCCCAGTACACCGAACGCGACGGCGTACGGCAGCGGCTGATCGGCGCCACCTGGGGCATCTTCGGCCACGGCAACGTCGCCGGCCTCGGCCAGGCGCTCGTCGAGTACGCCGACGTGATGCCGTACCACCAGGGCCGCAACGAGCAGTCGATGGTCCACGCGGCCGTCGGCTACGCCCGCCAGTCCAACCGCCTGTCCACCCACGCGGTGACGACGTCGATCGGCCCCGGCGCGACGAACCTGGTCACCGGCGCGGCCCTCGCCACGATCAACCACCTCCCGGTCCTCCTCCTGCCCGGCGACATCTTCGCCACCCGCCCGGCGGACCCGGTCCTCCAGCAGCTCGAAGTCCCCTACGCGGGCGACGTGTCCGTCAACGACTGCCTGCGCCCGGTGTCGAGGTACTTCGACCGCGTCACCCGCCCGGAGGCCCTCGTCCCGGCCGCCCTCCAGGCGATGCGCGTGCTGACGGACCCGGTGGAGACGGGCGCGGTCACCCTCGCCCTGCCCCAGGACGTCCAGGCCGAGGCCCACGACTGGCCGGACGAGTTCTTCGCCGAGCGCACCTGGGTGGTACGCCGCCCGGGCGCCGACCCGACCGAACTCACCGAGGCGGTCCGCGCGATCCGGGCCGCCAGGCGCCCGCTGGTCGTCGCGGGCGGCGGTGTCCACCACAGCCGCGCCGAGGAGGCCCTCGCCGAGTTCGCCGAGGCCACCGGCATCCCGGTCGCCTCCACCCAGGCCGGCAAGGGCTCCCTGCGCTACGACCACCCCCAGGACGTCGGCGGCGTCGGCCACACCGGCACGGCGACGGCCGACGAACTGGCCCGCACCGCCGACCTGGTGATCGGCGTGGGGACGCGGTACACCGACTTCACGACGGCCTCGAACACCCTGTTCGCGGGAGAGGGCGTCCGCTTCCTCAACCTCAACATCGCCGCCTTCGACGGCCACAAGCTCGCCGGCCTCCCGCTCGTCGCGGACGCCCGCAGCGGCCTGACGGAACTGACCCAGGCCCTGGAACTCCACGGCCACCGGGTCGCGGACCAGTACGTCACCGAGTACTCCGAGGACAAGGAGCGCTGGGAGCAGCGCGTCGACGCCTGCTACGAGGCCGACGAGCCCGACCTACGTCCCACGCAGCCGCAGGTGCTGGGCGCGCTGGACGCGATCGTCGACGAGACGGACGTGATCATCAACGCGGCCGGCTCGCTCCCCGGCGACCTGCACAAGCTCTGGCGGGCGCGCTCGCGGGACCAGTACCACCTGGAGTACGGCTACTCCTGCATGGGCTACGAGATCCCGGCCGCGCTCGGCGTGAAGCTGGCGGCGCCCGACCGGCCCGTGTGGGCGCTGGTCGGCGACGGCACCTACCTGATGATGCCGACGGAGATCGTGACCGCCGTGCAGGAGGGCGTCGCGATCAAGATCCTGCTGGTGCAGAACCACGGGTACGCGTCCATCGGCGGGCTGTCGGAGGAGACCGGTGGTGAGCGGTACGGCACCGCCTACCGCTACCGGTCCGACGACGGCACGTTCACCGGCGCCCCGCTCCCCGTCGACCTGGCCGCCAACGCGGCGAGCCTCGGTATGCGCGTGCTGCGCGCGAAGACCGTCCGCGACCTGCGCGCGGCCCTCGCCGAGGCCCGGGCCGCCGACACTCCCACATGTGTCTACGTCGAGACCCAAACGGCAGACACAGTGTCGGGCCCGCCTCCGGCGCAGGCCTGGTGGGATGTACCCGTGGCCGAGACCGCGACCCGTCCGTCGGCGGTCAAGGCCCGTGAGCTGTACGAACGGCACGTCTCCACCCGACGCCGCCATCTGTGAAGGAGCACTCGGTCATGACGAAGATCGTCAACCACTGGATCGGCGGCAAGGCCGTCGAAGGCGCGTCGGGCACGTTCGGGCCGGTCACCGACCCGGCGACCGGCGCGGTCACCACGAAGGTCGCGTTCGCGACGGTCGACGAGGTCGACGCCGCGGTCGCCGCCGCCAAGGACGCCTACGCCACCTGGGGCCAGTCCTCGCTGGCCCAGCGCACCTCGATCCTCTTCAGGTTCCGCGCGCTGCTGGACGCCCACCGCGACGAGATCGCCGAGCTGATCACCGCCGAGCACGGCAAGGTGCACTCGGACGCGCTCGGCGAGGTCGCGCGCGGCCTGGAGATCGTCGACCTGGCCTGCGGCATCAACGTGCAGCTGAAGGGCGAGCTGTCGACGCAGGTCGCGAGCCGGGTGGACGTGTCGTCGATCCGGCAGCCGCTGGGCGTCGTCGCCGGCATCACGCCGTTCAACTTCCCGGCGATGGTGCCGATGTGGATGTTCCCGATGGCCATCGCCTGCGGCAACACCTTCGTGCTGAAGCCGTCCGAGAAGGACCCGTCGGCCTCGCTGAAGCTCGCCGAGCTGCTGGCCGAGGCCGGTCTGCCGGACGGCGTCTTCAACGTCGTCCACGGCGACAAGGTGGCCGTCGACCGCCTGCTGGAGCACCCGGACGTCAAGGCCGTCTCCTTCGTCGGCTCGACCCCGATCGCCCGCTACATCCACACCACCGCCTCCGCCAACGGCAAGCGCGTGCAGGCCCTGGGCGGCGCCAAGAACCACATGCTGGTCCTGCCGGACGCCGACCTGGACGCGGCCGCGGACGCCGCGGTGTCCGCCGCCTACGGCTCGGCGGGCGAGCGCTGCATGGCCATCTCGGCCGTCGTGGCGGTCGGCGCCGTCGGCGACGAGCTGGTGGAGAAGATCCGCGAGCGCGCCGAGAAGATCAAGATCGGCCCCGGCAACGACCCGACGTCCGAGATGGGCCCGCTGATCACGAAGGTCCACCGCGACAAGGTGGCGTCCTACGTCGAGGGCGCGGCGGCCGAGGGCTGCGAGGTCGTCCTGGACGGCACCGGCTACACGGTGGAGGGCTTCGAGGACGGCCACTGGATCGGCATCTCGCTCCTCGACAAGGTGCCCACGTCGGCGAAGGCCTACCAGGACGAGATCTTCGGCCCGGTCCTGTGCGTGCTCCGCGTGGACACGTACGACGAAGGCGTGGCGCTGATCAACAGCTCGCCCTTCGGCAACGGCACCGCGATCTTCACCCGGGACGGCGGCGCCGCCCGCCGCTTCCAGCTGGAGATCGAGGCCGGCATGGTCGGCGTGAACGTCCCGATCCCGGTCCCCGTCGGCTACCACAGCTTCGGCGGCTGGAAGGACTCCCTCTTCGGCGACCACCACATCTACGGCAACGACGGCACGCACTTCTACACCCGCGGCAAGGTCGTCACCACCCGCTGGCCCGACCCGGCCGACGCCCCGGCAGGCGTCGACCTGGGCTTCCCGCGCAACCACTGAGCGACCCCCCCGTACGGCGCCCCGCTCACCCTTGGGGAAGAGCGGGGCGCCGCCCTGTCCACTGAGCGCCGGCCTCCTTGAGCCGGCGTACTCCAGACCCTGTAGTGGGCGCCGTCCCCCAGGAGTACGTGCCGTCCATGGTGAGGGAGTGGACCCCACACAGGCAGCGGTGTACCTCGGCTTCACCCGTTCCCGCCCCTTGCTGTGAATCGCCGGTGCGGCCGAACCTGGCGACCGGCACCGACACGTCCGCATGGCGAACGGCCTCACGTTTTTCCTGCGCCCGCCCTGCGGTTCCCGCACGCCCCAACGAAGCGGAACCGCCTACGGAAAACTGCTGTAAACGTCACTCCGGGCGCCTCTTACCTACGGATTCCGTAGTGAAACACCTATTGACGTGCTGCTTTTCGTCGGGGTTCCATGCAGCGCCGGGAGCGGACGAAGAGACCGTACCGCGAACCGCCGGAGGCGATAGCGCTCCCGACCTCACCCTCTGCCGCACGAGTCGATCGGAACCGCCGCATGACCGACACGCTCCGCCCTGTCGAGACCGCCCTCCCCCAGCCGCCCGACAGCCCCCAGAAGCTGAAGCGCTCCATCGGTGTCGTCGGCGGCACCCTCCTCACCCTCTCGTGCGTGACCCCCGCCTCCACGCTCTTCGTGGTCGTCCCCGACCTGTTCGGCTCGCTCGGCACCGCGACCGCCCTCACGATCGCCGTCGGCTCCCTCCTCTGTATCGCCGTGGCCTTCTGCTACTCCGAGCTGGGCACCCTCATCCCCAGCGCGGGCGGTGAGTACGCCATGGTGTCGACGATGGCCGGACGCCTCGCGGGCTGGCTGGTCTTCGTCCTCTCGCTCCTGGTCGTGATGATCGTCCCGCCGGTGATCGCGATGGGCACGGCCGACTACCTGGCCCCGATCGTCCACCTCGACCCGTCGGTCGCCGGCGCCGGCGTCATGCTGCTGGCCACCCTCGCCGGCCTGCTCGACCTGCGGGCCAACGCCTGGATCACCGGCGTCTTCCTGGTCCTGGAAGTCGTCGCCGCGGCCGTCGTCGCGGTGCTCGGCTTCGCACACGCCGAACGCGGCCCCGGCAGCCTGCTGTCGATGGAGGTCGCCGGCGCCGACGGCCACGCGGACACCGTCACCGCCCTGCTGATCGTCTCCGGCCTCGCCATCGCCCTCTTCGTCACCCAGGGCTTCTCCACCGCCGTCTACCTCTCGGAGGAGATGGAGAACCCCCGCCGCAACGTCGCCCGCACCGTCCTCACCACCCTCGCCATCTCCGCCGTGATCATCCTGGTCCCGGTCATCGCCATCACCCTCGGAGCCTCCGACCTCGCCGAACTGACCGGCGGCGACATCGGCACCATGGTCATCGCCTGGTCGAACACCGCCGTCGGTACCTTCGTCAGCCTCTGCGTGGCCCTCGCGATCATCAACGCCGGCATCGTCATGGTCATCCAGAACTCCCGCGTCCTGTTCGCCTCGGCCCGCGACAAGGCCTGGCCCGAGCCGGTCAACGCGGCCTTCGCCAGGCTCGGCCGCTTCGGCTCCCCCTGGGTCGCCACCCTCGCCGTCGGAGTCCCCGGCGCGGCCCTGTGCTTCGTCGACCTCGACACCCTCTACGGCGTGACGGGCGTCTCCGTGACCGGCATGTACCTGCTCGTCGCGGTCGCCGCCCTGCTCTCCCGCCGCGGCACCCACCGCCACACCCCCGCCTGGCGCATGCCGCTGTGGCCCGCGTTCCCCGTCCTCCTGATCGCGGTCCTCGCCTACATCCTCACCCAGCAGGAGACCGGCCACCTGCTGTGGACCGGCGGCATCACCGCCGCTGCCACCCTCTACTGGCTGCTCTACCTCCGCCCCCGCCGCGCCACCCGCTGGCTGGTGTCGATCCCGGAGGACGCGCGCGCCTGACGTACCGCGTCCGCGGTACACGACCACGGCCCCGTACGCCCCGGGGAGGTCGGACAGCTCGGTCTCCGGTCGACATCTTCACGACAGGTTGACCCCGTACCGTTGACGCATGGATCTTCGACTGCCCGGACTGCGGCGGCCGCGACGGATCATGGCCGCCGTGGCCGCCGTCGCCGTGCTCGCCGGCGCGGGGACATGGACGGCCGTCGCCTCCGACGAGCCGGCCCCGGTGCACCGCGCCGACCGGGTCATGGCCGTGGACGGGGTGCGCCTGGACACCTCGTACTTCACCTCCGGCTCGGACGGCCGCCGCCCCGCCGTCCTCCTGGCCCACGGCTTCGGCGGCTCCAAGAACGACGTCCGGCAACAGGCCGAGGACCTGGCCCGCGACGGATACGCGGTGCTGACCTGGTCGGCGCGCGGCTTCGGCAGGTCGACCGGGAAGATCGGAATCAACGACCCGAAGGGCGAGGTCGCCGACGTCTCGCAGCTCATCGACTGGCTGGCGAAGCAGCCCCAGGTCCAGCTGGACAAGGCGGGCGACCCGCGCGTGGGCATGGCCGGCGCCTCCTACGGCGGCGCGATCTCCCTGCTCGGCGCGGGCCACGACGACCGGGTCGACGCCATCGCCCCGGCGATCACGTACTGGAACCTCGCGGACGCCCTCTTCCCCGACGGCGTCTTCAAGAAGCTGTGGACCGGCATCTTCTTCAACACCGGTGGCGGCTGCGCCAAGTTCGAGCCGACGCTGTGCGCGATGTACGAGCGGGTCGCCGCATCCGGCACACCCGACGCCGCCGCCCGCGAGCTGCTGGAAGAGCGCTCGCCGTCCGCCGTCGCCGACCGCATCAAGGTGCCCACCCTGCTCGTGCAGGGCCAGAGCGACTCCCTCTTCACCCTCGCCCAGTCCGACGCGGCCGAGAAGGCGATCCGCGCCAACGGCGCCCCCGTCGACGTCGACTGGATCGCGGGCGGCCACGACGGCGGCGACATGGAGACCGGCCGTGTCCAGGCCCGCGTGACCTCCTGGTTCGACCGCTACCTCAAGGACGACAAGGCCGCCGACACCGGGCCGGCCTTCCGGGTCACCCGCACCGGAGGCGTCGACTCCACCGACGGGGCCGCCCAACTGCGCGGCGCGAGCGACGACACCTACCCGGGCCTGGACAGCGGCGACCGCTCGATCGCCCTGACCGGCCGCGAACAGACCGTCACCAACCCGCCCGGCGCCACCCCGCCCGCCGTCTCCGCCCTGCCCGGCCTCGGCGGCGCCGGCGGCCTCGCCCAGCTGTCCTCCCTCGGCGTCGGCGTCTCCCTCGACTTCCCCGGCCAGTTCGCCGCGTTCCAGTCGGCGCCGGTCACCGACGACCTGCGGATCACCGGCTCCCCGACCGCCACCGTCCACGTGAAGTCGACGAGCGACGACGCCGTCCTCTTCGGCAAGGTCTACGACGTCGGCCCGGACGGCACCCAGCAGGTGCTGCCCTCCCAGCTCGTCGCCCCGATCCGCGTCGAGGGCGCCCAGGCCGGCAAGGACGTGACGATCACGCTCCCGGCGATCGACCACGAGGTCGACGAGGGCCACCGCCTGCGACTGGTCCTCGCCTCCACCGACCTCGGCTACGCCTCCCCGGCCGCCCCGGCGACGTACACCGTCTCCCTCAAGGGCGACCTGACGGTGCCCACCGCCCCCGGCGTGAGCACCGCGGCCGCGCCGCTGCCGTCCTGGGTGTGGTGGCTGCCCCTCACCGGCGCGCTGATCGCCCTGGCCCTGCTGGCCACGGCCCGCCGCCGCACCGCCACGCCCGCCCCCGACCCGGCACTGGCCGACGTCCCGCTCCAGATCACCGACCTGAGCAAGCGGTACGCCGGGTCCGCCGACCGGTACGCCGTCAAGGAACTCTCCTTCCGCGTGGAGAAGGGCCAGGTACTGGGCCTCCTCGGCCCGAACGGCGCGGGCAAGACGACGACCCTCCGCATGCTGATGGGCCTCATCAGGCCCGACGGCGGCGAGATCCGCGTCTTCGGCCACGCCATCCGCCCCGGCGCACCCGTCCTCTCCCGGGTCGGCGCCTTCGTCGAGGGCGCCGGCTTCCTGCCGCACCTCTCCGGCCGGGACAACCTGGAGCTGTACTGGCGGGCCACCGGCCGCCCGCCCGAGGACGCCCACCTCGACGAGGCGCTGGAGATCGCCGGCCTCGGCGACGCCCTCGCCCGCGCGGTGCGCACCTACTCGCAGGGCATGCGCCAGCGCCTCGCCATCGCCCAGGCCATGCTCGGCCTGCCGGACCTGCTCATCCTCGACGAGCCGACCAACGGCCTGGACCCGCCCCAGATCCGCGAGATGCGCGAGGTGATGATCCGGTACGCGGCCGCCGGCCGCACGGTGATCGTCTCCAGCCACCTGCTCGCGGAGGTCGAGCAGTCCTGCACCCACCTCGTGGTCATGGACCGCGGCCGGCTGGTGCAGGCGGGCCCGGTCGGCGAGATCGTCGGCTCCGGCGACACCCTCCTCGTCGGCACCGCCACGCCGGTGGAGGGGCCGGTCGCCGAGAAGGTGGCCGCGCTGCCGGGCGTCGCCTCGGCGATCCGCACCGAGGACGGCCTCCTGGTCCGCCTGGACACCGACGGCACCGCCCAACGCCTGATCGCGGACCTGATCCGACTCGACGTGCCCGTCCAGGCGGTGGGCCCCCACCGCCGTCTGGAAGACGCCTTCCTCACCCTGATCGGAGGCTCCGCATGAGCACGCGCACCGAGCACACCGCGCACGCCGAGCCCGTCGAGACCGCCTCCGGCTACCGGCCGTCCCACACCCTGCCGCTGCGCGTCGAGCTGGTCCGCCAGCTCAAGCGCCGCCGCACCCTGGTCATGGCCGGCATCCTCGCCGCCCTGCCGTTCGTCCTGGTCGTCGCCTTCGCGATCGGCGGCGAGCCGGGCGGCCGCAACGACCGGGTGACGCTGATGGACACGGCGACCGCCTCGGGCGCCAACTTCGCCGCGGTCAACCTGTTCGTCTCGGCCGGCTTCCTGCTGGTGATCCCGGTCGCCCTGTTCTGCGGGGACACGGTGGCCTCGGAGGCCGGCTGGTCCTCCCTGCGCTACCTCCTCGCCGCGCCCGTGCCCCGGGCCCGGCTGCTGTGGTCCAAGCTCGTCGTCGGACTCGGCCTCAGCCTGGCCGCGATGGTCCTGCTGCCGGTCGTCGCCCTCGCCGTCGGCACCGCTGCCTACGGCTGGGGCCCGCTCCAGCTCCCCACCGGCGGCGCGCTCGACTCGGGCACCGCCGCCCAACGGCTCGTCGTAGTCGTGGCGTACATCTTCGTCTCCCAACTGGTCACCGCCGGGCTGGCGTTCTGGCTGTCGACGAAGACGGACGCCCCGCTCGGCGCGGTCGGCGGCGCGGTCGGCCTGACCATCGTCGGCAATGTCCTCGACGCCGTCACGGCCCTCGGCGACTGGCGCGACTTCCTGCCCGCGCACTGGCAGTTCGCCTGGGCCGACGCCGTTCAGCCCACCCCGGAGTGGTCCGGCATGATCCAGGGCACCGCCGTGTCGGTCACCTACGCGCTGGTGCTGTTCGCCCTGGCCTTCCGGGGTTTCGCCCGCAAGGACGTGGTGTCGTAGGTCGAACGGAGGATCACACGGACGATGGAGCGATACGAGCCGTACCGGACATGACGGCTGCGCGGCGCGCCGCTCGCACGCACGCCCCATCCGAGACAGGGGGCTCGACCGCGACCGTAAGTACCCTTCGCGGCAGCCAACGCAGGGCGACATCTCACCTTCGCCCTCCACGTCGTCCTACGGCTATGCCCGGCGCACTCGCAGGGATACGTGTCGGCGAACATCGACGGCGGGAACAGTGCCCCCCGGTACTCGGCCAAAAAAGCGAACCGGGATCAACTCCCGACAGGTCTCCCACCCCCCGCATGCCTACAAGACGGGCCCCAGCCCTGCCGGGCCGGGGCCAGAACCCGCAACCTTTTCAGTGATCTTCTAGGGTACGAGTCTGAGGAGCCTGTTGGGTGAACCGGTACCGATGTTGCGCAGGACTCCGGTCGTGGCCCCGTTGACGAGAGCGCTGCGTACGGTCGTCGGACCGGCGGTGGGGTGCGAGGTGAGGTAGACGGCCGCGGCTCCCGCGACATGGGGGGCCGCCATGGAGGTTCCGGAGAGCGTGGCCGTCGCCGTGTCGCTGGTGTGCCAGCCGGCGGTGATCGCCGAGCCGGGGGCGAACATGTCAAGCAGAGAACCGTAGTTGGAGAAACTGGATCTGGAGTCGATCAAGGTGCTGGCCCCCACGGTGAGGGCAGAACTCACTCGGGCGGGCGAGGAGTAGGCGGCGTTCACGTTCGAGTTGCCGGCGGCCACCGCATAGGTGACACCGGAGGCGATGGAGTTCCTCACCGCGGTGTCCAGCGCCGTGCTGGCGCTGGCGCCCAGCGACATGTTGGCGACCGCGGGCCCGACGCGGCGCGAAGTGACCCAGTCGACGCCCGCGATGACGTTGGAGAGGGTGCCGGCCCCGCTGTTGTTCAGCACCCGTACCGACACGATCCTGGTGAGTTTCGCCACGCCGTACGTCCTGCCGGCGACCGTGGTGGCGACGTGCGTTCCGTGGCCGTTGCCGTCGGAGGCGACGAAATCCCGGCCGACGAAGTCGTAGCCGTACCTGGCGCGCCCGGCGATCTCCGTGTGAGTGATGCGCACTCCCGTGTCGATCACGTACACGGTCGCGGATTTGCCCGCCGAATCCGGATAGGTGTACGTCTGGCTGAGCGGAAGGCGGGCCTGGTCGATCCGGTCCAGGCCCCATGGTGGCAAGATCTGGGTTGCGTCGACGTGGACCTTCTGGTCCTGCTCGACGAACGCGACGGCCGGGTCCTCCGCCAGGCTCCTCGCCCCTGAGGCGCCGACACGGACGGCGTAGCCATTGAGTGCGGCGTCGTAGGTCAACCCCACCTTGGCGCCGTACTTGGCCGCCAGTCGTTTACCTTCCGGCGATTTCGCCTTGAACCCGGCGGACTTCTTCAGTACGACGATGTAGCTGTTGCCGACGGAGTTGACGGCATTTTCGTGCAGAATCTTTCCGTCGGCCGGGCTGGCTTTGGCGGGCAGGGCGGTACCGCACCCGATGGCGGCGGCCGCGGCCGCCGCGGCGATCGCCGCGGCGATCCGCCGTCGGGCGGTGAACATCCTTCGCATCCTGAAGAGCCTTCCTCGGGGGACATCTGACGTGCTCGCTGAAGCTGCTGGTCATAGGATGACCAGACGGTTCATCACTAAAATGCCCTCTTGGTTATTTTCACCCTGTATGACTAGTAGTCACCATGAATGGGGTGAACTCTGTGCAGGGCATCTCAAGGGGCTGGCCCCAAAGCCCGATCCGGGAACGATCACTGTGGAGATCGTCCCTTGAAAGACCGCGGTCGCACCCGGCAGGCAGATGAACACCGCGTGCTCGTGGTGGACCAGCCCGCCCGGACCGGCGGTCGTTCCTCCCCTGGCGGTGGCTCCGGACCGCGATCTGCCAGGTCGCCTGTCTGTGGGAGCTGACGATGCAGCGGATCGCAGACGTCTGATTGTCGCCGGGCTTGACCGGGTGGCCGTGTTGGCGTGATGTCCCGCATCCGCTCCCGAGTGGACGGTCCTCGACGTCGCGATCTGGGGCCGCCGACGGCCGGACCGCCCACACCTACGCCACCGGTCACGGCCCTTGTCCCCGACACGACCGCGACCGTCTGCCCATCTTCGAAGAGGTCACGCGCCAGACCGCCTGCACACTCCTCTTCTTCCCGCTCGCCCACATCCTGGTCGGTACTCCCCGAGCGTCAAACCCGACGAACTTCGCCCGGCCTCAGCAGTCCCGGCCTCACCTTCCTCGGCGGCGATCCCGTACCCCTTCGAAAGGACTTACGACAACATGCGTGCCGAGGTCCAGGTGGCCGTGGACTGCGCCAACCTGGCGTCTCCCACGCCGAGCCCCTCCCGCGAGTTCCGGATGGTGGACGCAGGGAGGTAACGGCGGCGTACGCGGCCGAAATTGATGCGCCGCGCGGAAGCTGATCTCCCGCGCAGGCAGGCACGGGAAGCGGCGAACGTCGGTCACCCGAGTGGCGGATCCAGCCGTCAGCGGGGCAGCGCGCCACGTTGCGGGGCTTGGTACGAACGTGGTCACATCTTCCCCGAAAGGCGCTTAAGGAACATTTGGGCGCCACGATTGAGAGGCTGGCCGCCTAGGGCGGTCGGCCCGATTGACACCTGGAGAACCAATGCCTCATCGCATCCTCCGTTCGGCGGCCACCGTGCTGCTGGCTTCCGCACCGCTCGTCGCCGCCGCGCCCGCGCAGGCCGCTCCCCAGCAGGACTTCCCCTGCGACGTCAGCCTCAACACGGTCAGCAACAACGTGATCACTACGGTCAGCGTCGGCGTTGTCTGCGACGAGGAGCGGACCGTCGGTGTGCAGATCGCCGGGGGCGACGGCACCGTGCTCGCGAGCGCCCAGAGGACCGTTGAGGCCGGTGTCCAGGAGAGCTTCACCGTCACCCTGCCCCGGACCCGGGAGATCTGCGCTGCGCTGGAGACCGACGGTGCGACCACCCAGATCGGCAACTGCTGACGGTATTTCCTCGCCGGTACCGGTCTGATGGACACGGCCGCCGCCGCCCATTCCGCGATCCGCAGGTCTGGGTGGACGGCGGCCGTCGGCACGTAGTCGGGCACGCCCCGGCATGGGCATCGACCTGGAAGCGGAGTCGGACTCCGCGGTCCACAAGCCGATCAGCCACGAAGTCGCCCCAGCCGCAGCGTCTCCGGCTCCCCGGACCGTCACCCCGCGGTTGAGGCCGAAGACCTCGCACATAGCCTCGTCCCCGGCGGCCGCGGGAATTTGCTCACCCGACCCGAGCGAAGGCGTCACGCTTCCGGTGACTGGTGCACACGGCATGCGGGCAGGTGCATGCCCGGCGCCGTCTCGGCCAGGGTCTCGCTCAGCACGCTGCGTGCGTGGCGCCGTGTTGTGTCTTGCTCTGCCGGGACAAAGCGACCCGCTGGACTCTGATAACGACGGGTGCCCGTCGTCCCTCCGGTCACGCAGCCGCACGGCCACTCGTCGATCCGGGCGCCCCCCCGCAGCACCCTCCTCTCTCCAGCGGGACGAACTGCTGTGCTTCCGCTCCGCCTTCTCGGAGTAGGGCGTGTCGAGTCCGAAGAGCTACGACAGCACGGCGCCGTCTCCGCTGCCGTACACGCCCCTGTCGTACACGTTCGGCGGCACCATCTCGACCGGTCCCCTCCTCGTCCCGCGCCGGTCAGCAGCGGACCGAGTGGGCTTCGTCACGTCATGACTGGCCATAAACCCTCAGCCTGAGCTCGGGTCGCCAACTCGTCGAGCAACCGGTCGCCCACTGCCGTCCGCCGCGGACCGTACTGACCGACGTCGGGCCTGTGGGGATGGCCGCGCCTCGCACCGCGACGGCATCTTCGAACCGAAGATCGTCAAGAAGCGGCAGAGGTGGCTTGCGGGCGTCGACAAGATGGTGATCTCGCTCGCAGTCACCGGCCTGACGACCGGTGAGGCCGGGCCCACCTGGCCGGTCTCTACAGCCGACGTGTCCCGGCAGACCATCTCGACCATCACCGACAAGGTCCTCGACAGCATGGCCGCATGGCAGGCCGCCGCATGGTCTGCACCACGAACGCGATCGACTCGGTGAACGCCCCGATCCGCCGGGCGGTCAAGCCCGCGGGCACTTCCCGAACTGTGAGGATGAGGCTGCGCTGCTCCGGTCGGTGGCCTGACTCATTCCCTGACTGGCCTTGCTGCCTTGAGTTTTGATCTGTCGACCACGGGGCCGGAGCTGCGGCCGCTGCCGTCGGACCGGCGCGGACGTGTCCAGATGGGAACCTGGCGACAGGCACGCTCACGGTTCAAACAAAGACATCCACGTCGCCGCCATCGTCACCGCTGTCGGCCTCCCGGTGGTCACGGCATCGTTCCCGGCCACGGCCGTCGGCTACGCTGAACTGCTGCGTCGGGCAAGGCGGTTAGTGCAGCTACAGCGTCGGTCTCGCCGCCGCGGAAGACGCTGGTGAACCCGTCGTCGAGGTCCGTCGCCCCGGCGTCCGCCGGTCCGTGGAGGCCGTAAGACGGACCTGTTTGAGCCATCCGCGCGGCGCGGCCCTTGCCACCGCGCACGTCATCCGGCCCCGAAGTCACCGGGAACGCGAGGCGCGCGCTGTCGGCCACCCGGCAGGGCGCTGTGCGCGCCTCCCTCGCAACCGTCAACCAGCTCAAGGCACTGATCGTCTCCGCGCCGGATGGCCTCCGTGCCGAGCTGCGGCGCCTCAGCCGACCGCAGCAGGTCCCGCCTGTGCCGGCCTCCGCGACCGCCCCGTGCTGTCCGCCGAGCGTCGCATGACCATCCGCGCTCTGCGTTCTACTGCCCAGCGCATCCGGCACCTCCAGGCCGAGGCCCTCGAGTGAGAGAACGAACTCCTCCAACCCATCGCCCAACTGACCCCTGAGTTCTTGGTCTTGCTCGGTGTTGGGCCGATCACCGCAGCGTGGATCCTGGTCAGTTGGTCGCATCCGGCCCGGTTCCGTTCAGAGGCCGCCTTCCCCTGCTTCGCCGGCGGCGCGCCGATCCCGGCCTCCTCGAGCCCGACCGACAGACACCGGATGAACCGGGGCGGCGACGGCCGGCTGAACCGGGCGATGCACACGATCACCGTGATCAGGATGCTGCTCCGGTCCTGCCCATGAAGACGTACGCCGCCCGCCGTATCGGCGAGGGCAAGAGCCCCCGCAACCTACGGCGATGCCTGAAGCCCAACGTCTGCTGCCAGATCTTCGAGATCCTCGACTGAAGGAACCAGCATGATGTGCGAGAGCTACCTCATGCGGCTGAACACGGCATGACAGCCTCGGTGGTCCCCAACTGCCGTTGTCGGTGGAGTGTTTGGCCTTGCCGGAGTACCAGAGATCGTTGCCGTTGTCGGCGGCGATTCGGTAGCAACTCGAGGCGCCTCGCCCGCTGTCGGGACCACGACCGACCGAATCCCCCCATCGGGCGCGCATTCGGTCGGTGGTTCGAAATAGAACGGTGATTGAACTCTGTTTGAGCAGCCGGTGTGTCATTACTCCATTGGGTGATGGATGCGGCGTGACCTGGGGGTTTTATCCTTCCTATTACCTGCCCCAGAGGGCCATGTGGATGAAGTTCCGGGGGCACAGGGCTTCCAAGTGGTGCCTGCTTCGGCGTTGAGGCAATATCGGTTCCGTTCTTCCAACCGGGAAGAAACAGAACGGAGATATCAAATGCGCAAGACCATGAAGGTGGGGGCTGCGTCGACCCTCGCGGCGGTGGCTCTCCTCGCGGGTTCCGCCTCGGCCGCCAGCGCCACCGAGGGCGACCACCGGTTCGGGGGCGACGAGCCGGGCATTTCCATCGTCAACGAGAACACGAACACGAACGCCAACACCAACGAGAACACCGCGACCGCCACCGCCACGGTCACCCTCCCGGCCCCGGTCGCGGCCCCCGCCCCCGCTCCGGCTGCGGCGGCTGCCGGCCAGCAGTCCGGTGGCGTTAGCCTCCTTTCCGTCCTGGGCCTGGTGTAGGCGCTGTGACACTGGGCTGAGCCCTATGGAGCCGGCTTGTGATCGTTCGAGGCCAGTTCGGCGGTCACCCGATTCTCTTGGGGACCGTGGCCCGACCTGAAGGCGTCTTTCCCTGGCGGGCGGATGAGGTGACATCCTCATCCGCCGAGGAAGAGGCGCTCCGCTCGAACGGCCGTAAACCTACGGCGAATGCGCTGCATCGGGTCGCGCATATCGCTGCTCGGTCGGTGATTCAACTGGGCAGCGCACCCGTGTTGCGGGGTCTGCAGCCCTTGATCACATCTTCCCGATAGGTATCTAAGAAACATTTAGGTGCCAGAAACTAGGGGCCGATCGCCTATGGCGGTCGGCCCCTAGTGATATCCAGGGGGACGGATGTCTCATCGTATGATCCGGTGGCCGCCGTGCTGCTGGTCTCCTCGTCGCTCGTCGCCGCCCGGCCGTCTCGGGCCGCTCCACGGCAGACCTTCGCCTGACGTCGGCGTCCAGAGGGCTGGCAGTGCCCTGTCGGCCTACGTGTTGGGGCTGGAGTTCGAAGTGAACGCTGATTCGATCCGTTTCCCAGCCCGTCAGTCATCGCTCCATCAGGTGGCCGGCCCGGAGCAGTCTGCGCACTCGGTAATTAATATCAGCTGCAGTGTAGGGCCATGTGGATGAAGTTCCAAGCCTGGGGGCCTTTCAAGTTGTGTGGCCTTGCCTGTCCGGGCAATATCGGTTCCGTTCTTCCAGCGGGGAAGAAACAGAACGGAGATATCAAATGCGCAAGACCATGAAGGTGGGCGCTGCCTCGACCCTCGCGGCGGTGGCTCTTCTCGCGGGTTCCGCCTCGGCTGCCAGCGCCTGTGACGAGAACGAGGGGCGCGAAAACGACGGCGGCATTGTCATCGTCAACGAGAACAACAACAGCAACACCAACACCAACACCAACACCGCCACGGCTACGGTCACGATCGCCACGGACCTCCTGGGACTCTGAACGATGTGAGGCCTTTCGGGCCCGGGTTTTGACCGTTCGACCTCAGTTCGGCGGTCAGGGCCTTTCTCGTCGATTCCCGTGGGGGTCGTGGCCCGACCTGAAAGCGTCTTTCCCTGACGGGCGGATGAGGTGACATCGTCATCCACCGAGGGAGAGGCGCTTTCCATTTCCGAGGGTGCTCATCAACGAAGAACCGCCACGCCGTAGGCGACGCACAACGTAGCGCAGTTCGGAGGGGACATGAGTGACATGGTCATCCTGCCGCGTTGCCCGGAAACGGGGAAGGCGTCATTCCGGGCCGAGAGTGAGGCTCGTGCCTGGCTCATCAGGCAGCCACTGATCCAGAAGATTCCGGACCGGATCTATCGCTGCCCCGGCTGCCGGTACTGGCATTTCACCGGGTCCCATCATCTGACCAGTCGGAAAATCGAGTGGCGACGAAACTACGGCAGGCGTGAAGCCGCTCCCCGGCGCAGCCGAAAGAAGAGGGGCAGTAACTGACGAAAGGGGAATTCCTTTCGTTTCTCCGTGCGCGGAACCGAATCAACACAACACCACGTACAGGATCCGCAGAGCACCGGATGGTCGGCAACTGTGGGCCGTTGAGGGAACACCAGCCGAACGGCTGCGGTACGGGCAGGCCCTGGACCTGTTCCTTCGGGTTCTGAGGCCGACTTTCCCACCTATTCGAGCAGGAAGACGACCAGATTGCGACAGAACCTGAGCAGGGGAATGGTCGTGGCCGCCGCCGCGACAAGTATTTTGTCCCTGTACGGAACCCCAGCGTCCGCGGACTCGCGCTCCGAGGGGACTTCCGGGGTATCGCCCAGCTCACGGTCGGGCCACACCGCCGAGGCTCCGGCGGACACCGCCGCGAACACCGAGGGCAGCTCCACCAACGTGCGCGCCGAGGGCAACCCGTCCCTTCGGTACACCTGGGCCAGCGGCCCGAACTCGCGCGGGTCGAACGGGGCTTCCCCCGACGCCGACCGGCAGCACGGCGATCAAGGCCACAACAGTGGTTTCGGCGACGTCAGGCATGGCCATGACGCCGGCTACGGGGATGACAGCGGTGGTGGTGACGGCGCCGGCCACGGCGATGACAGCGGTGGCGGTGACGGCGCCGGCTACGGGGACGACAGCGGTGGTGGTGACGGCGCCGGCCACGGCGATGACAGCGGTGGCGGTGACGGCGCCGGCTACGGGGACGACAGCGGCGATGGCGACGGCGTTGGCGACGGCGACGACTCGCCCACACTGCCCACGGAGCCGTCGGCATCATCGACCAGCACCGTTCCAGCGGCGACAAAGGCGCCCACGTCGCCGCAGGCGGCCACCTCGACCGCCAAGCTCCCGACGCAGCCTTCCTCGCTCGCTGAGACCGGCAGTGAACAGGAGATGCTCGTGGCTTCGGGGCTCGCCGCGCTGCTGCTGACGAGCGGCGTCATCCTGTACCGACGAGGCCGAGCCGTGTCCCTTCGGTAGGCAGGCTCCACTCGGTAGCGCCCCCTCGGGTGCCGGACGCATCGTGTCCGGCACCCGGACTCGTTCTCGGCCGTGATCACGCCCGGCTAGGTCATGGCTCACCCCGCGTGGAGGGGATACGGAAAGGCAGGCGGCAGCGTACGCGCTGTGACTGCTGCCGATGAGCGGAGACAGGAGCAGCCATGGCCGCACAGCAACGACGGCACAGAAGATGGCCCACGTATGTAGCGGTCGGCATTACCGCGTCGACCGCCCTGGTGCCGGGACCGGGACCCGCCCTGAGCGCCGGGGTGGGAGAGGCCGCCAGGACACCTGTGCCGACGGCGACGGTTACTGGCGAACCGCCCGTGCTGCCCGCATCTCCGGCACCATCCGCCCCGCTTCCTGCCTACGGTGCCTACCTCGACTACTCACCCCGGGGCGTGGCCCTGATGGGGCGGCTCAGCCGGTGGCTGGGCGGCGCCGACCTGCGCGTGGGGCGCACGTATCTGCCGGGTGACCGCTGGAGCAACATCGAGGGTGCCCCCCGCTTCCTGGACTACTGGTCGGCCTGGCGTCGGGAGAGGGCCGACAGGATCCTTGTCCTCAACGTGCCCATGCTGGAACGCAATGAGGAGGACGTCTCCGATGCCGAGGTGCGTGAACTGCTGGGCCGGGGCGCGGCCGGGGCGTTCGACGCGCACTACCGCCGCCTGGCCGAGCGGCTGGTCGAGTTGAGGGTGCCGGACACCGTGCTCGTGCTCGGCTGGGAGATGAACGGCACCACGTACTCCCATCGGTGCGGGCCGGACCCGCAGGCCTGGAAGACGTACTGGAACAGGATCGTCACCACCATGCGCTCCGTCGCGGGCCAGAAGTTCCGGTTCGACTTCGCGCCGAGCCGCGGGCGCGACGCCATTCCCTGGACGGAGTGCTATCCGGGGGACGACACGGTCGACATCATCGGCATGGACGCGTACGACCAGCCACAGGGAATGTCATTCGACGAGCAGGTGTCAGAGCCGTACGGGCTGCAGAAACACGTGGACTTCGCCAGGGAACACGGCAAACCCGTTTCGTATCCGGAGTGGGGTCTGTTCCGCAACGGCGACAACGCGGAGTACATGCGGCGCATGCTCGCCTGGATCGACCAACACAAGCCGCTGTACAACACGCTCACCGACTACTGCCCGCACGGCGTGTGGCGGTGCGGGCGGAACCCGAGGGCGGCCGAGGTGTACCGGTCCGAGCTCTTCGACCGTACCGAGCCCGGGCCGATGCCCGTGCCCAGCCCTGTACCGCTACCGCAGCACACACCGGTGCCGCTGCCCCGTCCGGAGTGCTCACCGCTGGACCTGGGCGACTGGGCCGAGTACTGGCTCGGCAGACGGTTCTGCATCCGCTTCGACTGGGGGTCCCGCGTCCGGTGACCCCCACGATTCGAGGCGGCGGGAGGCTCAGGTCCTGCCGTCGCCCCGTTCCTTCCACCCGCGCACCAGTTCCCTGGCCCGGCTGCGCGCGGCGACCTCGCAGACGACCACCGACAGCAGCGGGGCGGTGCGCCGCCGGGCCAGCAGCAAGCGCTGGTTGACCACGGGCTCGGGGCGCCAGTGGTACTTGTACGGCTCGTCGCCGCGCAGCAGGCTCAGTGTGCGGCGCTCACCGGTGCCGGTGTGCCGGGCACACGTGTCCAGCAGCATCACGGCGATGTTCGCCTTCCGCTCGCGCAGCAGCGGATGGACGCCGTACAGATAGCAGCCCGCCAGAAGCGGAGCCAGCAGCGTCAGGTCGACGGCCACCACCTCGCCGTCCAGCAGGAACTCGGTGACCACGGCGTCGCCCGAGCGCACCAACGGCCCCACCGCGCGGACAAGGTGCGTGGCAAACCGCTTCCGAAGATGCTCCGGCGTCACCCCGCGGTTCTGCCACTGCAGCCGGTGCAGCGTGAGGAGCCGCCGCAGCGCGGCGTCCACCTCATCGGGGGGCACGGTCCGGCGTGTCACGCCCATCGCGGTCAGTTTGCGCAACTGGTACCGCGCCCGTCGGGCCTTCGCCCCGGACAGCCGGGCCACCAACTCCTCCATCGGTACGGCGGGCAGTTCCAGGCAGACCGAGTCGCGGACCCGGCGGCGCGGTCCTCGCCAGAGCTCGTAGACGCGCTCGACCGCGCTGCCCGGCCGTACCTCACGGAAGTCGATCAGCGCGGTGCGGGCGGCCACCGACAGTGCCTCGGCGAGCGCGGCCGCCGCCGGGCCGGCGTGCTCATCGTCGAGCAGCACGTCCCCGAAGTCGGAGATGGCGCCACCCAGCGGGACGAGCCGGGGCAGCGGTTGTCCGACCCGCATCAGCGGTGCGGCCGCACGGAGTTCCCCCTGTTCACCGGGGGCCCCGCCGTCGCGCACCAGCACCAGCCGCAGCCGGCCGGGCCTGCCGTACGACGTCCACCACGAGTGCAGCCAGGCGTGGCTCTGGAAGGGGGTCGCCGCACCGCACCTGCGGTACAGCCGGTCCCAGGCCGGGCCCAGTGCCGCGAATTGCCGGTCGTCGGTGCACAGTTCGACCCGCAGGGTGCCACCGCGGGCCTGCAGCAGCCCGCTCACGGCTGCTCGTGCGCGTCGCCGGCGGTGGCCGGACCGGGCACGACGGCTGGGCGTTCGCCGTCGGCGGCGGGGCGGCGCGGGCGGACCAGCAGCGCGAGGCCGCCCAGCAGGCCGCCCGCGCTCGCGCCTACCAGGCCGGTCAGCACGGGGGGCGCCGAGGACGGTTCGGCGGGCTTGACGGCTCGGGAGAACTGCTGGAGTTCGACTTGCGTGGCGTTCTTGGCGTGATTGGCGTGCCGCGTCAGCGCACGGGTGACCGCGTTGGCCATATCGACGGCGAGATCGGGGCGGCGGGCGGTGGCTGTCACGGCGACCATCGGAGCGTCCGGGGAGGTCGCCGACCGCACGCTCTCGCGCAGCGTCCTCACCGGTACGCCCGCCCACACCTGGGCGTCCCCGAGCACAGCGAGCTGCGTGGCGACCCGGCCGTACACCTGGGCGAAGCCGAGCGCTGCCTGCGGGTCCGACTTCTCGGTCGGTACGGCGACGACGTAGGCCGTGGCCGAGTATGCGGGCGCCGTGAGGGCGCCGTACGCGCCGCCGGTGGCACCTCCGGCGAGGGTGCCGGCCGCGAGCAGGGACCACGCCGGAAGCCTCCTCAGGCGTGGGAACACCGGACGCGTCCGGGCCACGGGTGCCGGGTGTGGCGAGGATTCCGTTGTGGAGGTCGTGGAGGTCATGAGGTGGTCACTTCCCAAGGGGACGGGGATGAGCGGAGACGGTGGCCGCGTACACGTCCATCAGCTGTGCGGTGGTGCGTGTGATGCAGTAGTGGCGGGCGGTGGCGGAGGCAGGGCGGTTCTGCGGGCGAGGCCGCCCGGCCTCGGGCAGGGCGCGGGTCTCGGTCAGAGCGCGGGCGAACGCGTCCGCGCCGCCCCGCACCCGGCGGGCCTCGGTGGCAAGGCGGGGCGGTAGGTCCTCAACGGCCGGGCAGGATGCGTACAGCACCGGCAGTCCCGCCGCCAGGCCCTCCACGACGGCGAGCCCGAACGCCTCCTCGGGGCTCGGTGAGGCCAGTACGTCCATCGCGGAGGTCAGCGCCGGCAGATCGGGACCGGGGGAGCCGTCGGGCACGTACGGCCGCTCGCCCGTGAGCAGCACCCGGTCGGCCACTCCGGCCCGCTGGGCGGCGGCCCGCAGGAGGCTCTCCTGCGGGCCGCCGCCGACCAGCAGCAACCAGCAGTCGACGGGCAGTTGAGCGAGGGCGCCGATCAGCACGCCGAACCGCTTGCCCTCGGTCAGCCGGCCGATGCCGCCGACGACGTACGCGCCCTGTGGCAACCTGAGTTGGCGGCGGGTGCGTTCACGGACGGCCGGGTCGAAGCGGAAGCGGGCCACGTCGATGCCGTTGGGCACGATCCTCATACGCGGTTCGGGTACGCCCCAGCGCCTGAGCCGGTCGGCCACCGCAGCGGAAACCGCGACCGTGACGTGTCCCAGCCGCTCGCCGGCCAGGTACAGCGCGCGCACGCCGGGGCTCAGGGAGCGGCCCTCCATCTGCGTTCGGCCGAGGGAGTGTTCGGTGGCCACCACGGCTCGCACGCCCGCCAGGCGCGCGGCGACCCTGCCGTACACGCAGGCCCGGTAGAGATGGGTGTGTACGAGGTCGTAGCGGCCGGACCGGATCAGACGGACCAGGCGGGCCAGGGCGGACAGGTCGCGGTTACCGGTCATGCCCAGGTGGACGACGCGGACACCATCCGCCGCCAGGCCCTCGGCGACCGGGCCCGGGTTGGTGAGCGTCACGACGTCGCAGTCGGCGGGCAGGTGGCGCAGCAGCAGCCGGAGTTGCTGTTCGGCCCCGCCGACGCCGAGTCCGGTGATGACGTGCAGGGCCTTCAACTCGGGCGTCGCCAAGGGTCACACCCCCTCGACGGGGCGGCGGCGCAGCCGGTGCTTGAGGTACAGCCGCCAGGCCGTGTCGTTCTCACCGAAATGGACGCGGGGGAGGGCGAGGAGGCCGGTCAGGTGGCCGGGGTCGGTGGCGCAGGCGTAGGTGTAGCCGGCTGCCCGTACGGCGTCGACCGCGCGGCGATGGAGCCTCCCGTACGGGTAGCAGAAGCCGTGGACGTCAGCACCGGTCACTTCGGAGAGCAGGGTTCTGCTGTCCCTCACCTCAGCCTGGAGCAGCGCGTCGTCGACCCGGGTCAGGTCGACGTGAGTGAGGCCGTGCGAGCCGATCTCGATGCCCTCGGCGGCGGCGTGCCGGATGCCCTCCGCCGACAGCAGCGGCTTGCGCGGGCCCAGTGGATCCCAGGCGTTGTCGCCGCCGAGCCTGCCTGGCAGCACGAACAAGGTGGCGCCGCAGCCGTGGCGGCGTAGCAGCGGCAGAGCGTGCAAGACGAAGTCGGCGTACCCGTCGTCGAAGGTCAGGCCCACCAGGTCCTGGCCCGCACCCCGGGCGCGCGAGGTGAGCAACTCCCGCACGCCGACGCCGCGCAGGCCTCGACGGCGCAGCCAGCGGAGCTGCCGGTCCAGGCGCCGGGGCGAGACGGTGATGCGGTACGGGTCGTGGGAACAGTCGCCCACGGAGTGGTACATCACCACCCACGGAGATGGGCCGGGGCTGCACAGGGGCCTGCCGGGGAGGAGCGCGGGCTCAGCGGACACGGGCATGCGGAAGCCTCCAAGAGACGGTACGGAGTACGGAGACGAGGCCCTGCTCGCCCGGAGCACGGGCCAGTAGAAGGAAGACGACGGTCACGGCCGCGCTACCGGCCACGAGCCCGAGGCCGGGGGAGCCGATGCGGTTGGTGCACAACCAGCCGGCGCCACAGGCGACCACTGCCGCGCACAGCGGCCTGCCCATCCCTGCCAGCACCCGCCGAGTGCGGATCGGCACGCTGCGCGTCTCCATGCCGTGCAGCAGGAGCAGAGCGGTGAGGGTGATGCCGGCCGCGTTGGCCGCCGCAATCCCCAGCACGCCCCACGAGCCGACCGCCGCCGCGCCGGTCCACGACGTGACGGCGACTCCCGCGGTCATGGCGGCCACCGGGTACCAGGTGGGCCGCCCTGCGGAGAAGTACGACCGGACGAGCGCGCCCACCAGGGCATGGCCGAGCAGCCCGAGCGCGTACACACGCATGACCGCGGCGGTGGCCGAGGTGTCCTGCGTCGTGAACGCGCCCCGCTCGAACAGCAGATGGACGAGTTGCGGGCCACACGCGACGACGGCCGCGGCGCCGAGCAGCACCACGCGGGAGACCACCTTCAGATCGCGCTCAACGCGGTCGCGGGCCCGTTCGGTGTCGCCCTCGGCCAGCGCCCGCGCCACGACCGGAAAGGTGACCGTGCACAGCATCAGGGCGAGCACCATCGGCATCTGGGCCACCTTCTGGGCGTAGTTCAGGTGCGAGATGGCTCCGGAGGGGAGTGTGGAGGCCAGGAACCGCTCGATGAGGACCTGGGACTGGCGGCACAGGGCGAAGAGCACGACAGCGCCGACGAGGGCGAGGCCCATGGCGCGCCGGGACGCCTCTTCGGCTGTCGCGGCGGTCCCCGGGGCCGTTGCCTTGCGGCTCAACTGCCGTACCAGTGAGGGAAGCTGGATGACGACCATGAGCGCGCCGCCCACCGCGACACCGACCGCCGCCGCCCGTACGCCCCAGCGCGCGCCGAGGAGGGACATCGCCGTGATGATGGCGGTGTTGTAGGCGACGTAGATGGCCGCGGGTGCGACGAACCGGCGGTGCGCGCGCAGGGCCGCGCTGCAGTAGCCGGCCAGGCCGAACGTCAGGACGCATGTGGCGGTGAGCCGGGTGCAGTCCACCGCGAATCGCGGGTCCGTCAGCCCCGGTGCCAGAGCCTCCACCAGGTATGGCGCCGCGCAGACGAGCAGCACCGAAACGGCGGCGAACGCCAGCGACAGGCGGGGCAGCGTGGCGCGGACCAGGGCACGCACCGGGTCGCCCGCGCCGTCCCGGGCACGGCGGGCCAGGGCCGCACTGAACGCCGGTACGAGCGCGAAGGCCAGCCCGTCCTCGATCAGCAGCGTCGCCGCGAACTCCGGCACGGTCCAGGCGACCAGGAAGGCGTCCGTCTCGCTCCCGGCCCCGAAGAGGCGGGCCAGTACCTGGTCCCGGCCCAGGCCCAGCACGGCTCCGGCCAGGGAGAGGGCGATCGTGACGAAGGCGGCCCTGGCGAGGAAGCCCTGTGAGACGGGCCTGGCGCCACTGGTGTCCGGGCGGCCGGTGCCGGCACGCGCCGGGGGAACGGTGGCGTCCCCGGCCCGTGGTCGGATGATCGTCATCGTGCCGCAGCCTCCTCGGGGAAGGTCGGGTCGGGACGTGCCAGCGCCCACCACGCCGACAGCCCGAGGCAGACGGCGAAGAGGACGGTCGAGGGTCCGCCGATGTCGGCGTAGGCGAAGCTGACCAGATGCCAGACCAGCAGGCCGCAGGCGATGAGCGCGCAGTCGAGCCCGGGATCCCCCGCTCGCCGGGCCCGGGCCAGCCTGCGCAACCCCAGCACCAGCAGCGCCAGCCAGCTCCCCGCCAGCGTCAGCAGCCCGATCAGCCCCTGCTCGCCCAGCACCAGCAGGTACATGCTGTGCGGTGACAGCAGCGGCTGCTTCCGGTACGCCGCGCCCGCGCCCTCCGTGTCGCTGCCCGACGACAGCGTCAGCGAGGCGTGCCCGTCGCGGTGCTCGGGGAAGCCCTTGAGACCGACGCCCGTCAGAGGTCGCTCGCGCCACATGTCGGCGGCCGCCGCCCACAGGGCGTACCGGTCGGCGACCGACTGGTCCGGGGCGTGGGCGACCTGCCCGATGCTGCTGAGCCGTTCCTGGAGCAGCGCGGAGCCGACACCGAACTGGCCCATGAGGATCACGGTGACGGCGGCCACGACCGCGCCCACCCTGACCGCACGTCGCAGGCCCGCCAGCACCAGTTGCGCCGTACAGGCGAGGACCGTCGCGATCCACGCGCCCCGGCTGAAGGACACCGCCAGCGGCACCACCAGCAGCAGCGCGCACACCAGGGCCCACACCCGTTGCCGTACCGGTGCGGAGCCCAGCGCCAGCCCCACCGCGCACACCAGCCCGAAGGCGACCACGGTCACCATCGCCATGATGTCGTCGGGGCCGTAGGTGCCGACGGCGCGGATCTCCCGGCCCATGTACGAGGCGCCGGTCCCGGTCGCGTACTGGTGCACCCCCACAGCCCCCTGCCACACCGCGAGCCCCACCACCGACCAGGCCAGCAGCCGGACATCGCGCCGGTCGCGGACGAGCAGCAGGACGGCGGCCGGGACGAGCACGAAGATCTGCAGATAGCGCGAGAAGCCCGCGACCGCCGTGCCCGGCACTTCGGCTCCCGCCGCCGCGACCGCGATGCCCACCACGGGCATGCCCAGGACCACGGCGGCGGTGGGCGACAGGGGGCGTCGCCGGTGGTACAGAAGACGTACGGCGCAACACAGTACGACAGCACCGGAGGCGGCGTCGGCGAGGGTCGCGCCGCCTTCGTGGCCAGGCGCGTCGGGCAGCGCCAGCAGGACGATCACCGCGACCACCGGCAGGACGGGGGTCAGCGCGCGCGTGGCGGTCAGGGTGCGTGCGTGGCTCACCGGTGTTCAGCTCCCCGTCGGCCGGACCAGCGCGGCGGCGGTGCGCAGCAGGATGCAGACGTCCTGCCACAGCGACCAGTCGTCGATGTACGCGTTGTCGAACCGGGCGCGGTCCTCGATGGAGGTGTCGCCGCGCAGCCCGTGGATCTGGGCGAGCCCGGTGAGACCGGTCCGCATGCGGTGGCGGGCGGCGTAACCGGGGTAGGTTCGGCTGAACACGGCGACGAAGTAGGGCCGTTCGGGGCGCGGCCCGACCAGGGTCATATCGCCCCGGAAGACATTCCACAGCTGGGGCAGCTCGTCGAGCGAGGTGCGGCGCAGGAAGCGGCAGAAGCGGCTCATGTTCCGCTCGTCCGCCACGCTCCAGCGGGTCGCCGCCTCGTGCGGGTCGGCCGGACGATGGGTGCGGAACTTCAGCAGCGTGAAGGGGCGGCCGTCCCTGCCGACGCGCTTCTGGCGGAAGACGACCTCGGGCCCGTCGCTGACCCGCAGCACGACCGCGCAGACCAGCAGCACCGGGCCGGCGAGGACGAGCAGGATCCCGGAGACGAGGAAGTCGAGGACTCGCTTGGCGGGGCTGTCGGGGCGTCGCCCGACATCCAGGCGACGGCAGGAGAAGCCCGCGATCCGCTCGTGCCGGGACCGGCGGCGGGGCGTCCGTCCGACCTCGTCGTACGCCGGGTCCCCGGCCCGGTCGCACGCCGGTACGTCCGCGTCGACCTCCCAGAGCACGCAGCCCGCCTCGACCAACTTACGCAGCAGCGCGGCGTGTTCGCCTGCGGGGCCCACGGTGAGCACGGCCCGCACGTTGTTCTGGATGACGGCCCGCTGCGCCTCCTCGTCCGTGCTGAGCACCGGCAGCCCCTCGCCGTCGGCCCCGCCGTCGGACAGGACGCCGACCGGCCTGAGGCCGCACCCTGGGTGGCGCAGGAAGGCGGCGGCCACTCGCGGGGCGATGGCGGCCGGGCCGACGACGAGGGCCGCGGCGGGACGGCGGGCCAGCGTCCGGCGGCGGTGCCAGTGCACCGCGCCGCGGCCCGCCCAGCTCGCCGCCGACTGCAGGACGCAGCCGGTCAGCAGCGTACGGACGGACAGGGCGTGTGCGGGGGAGAGCGCCGCGACCATGGCCGCGAGCGCGCACCAGCTCACCGCGATCCGTGTGCAGACGGCGGGGAGTTCGTCGAGGACGGCGGGTACGGCGGCGGGGCGGTACAAAGCCGCCCGGGCGTTCAGACAGAGGACGGCGAGCAGCAGGGGCGCGGTCACCAGGGGATGCGGGAGTGCGGGGGCGGCGGTGAGCGCGGCGGCCGCGTCCGCGGCGAGCAGGGGCAGCACGACAGTGCGCCGCCTGGCGGTCCGCCGCCCGGCGGGGAGCCGCAAGCCGCCGGCGGCGCCGCGCGGGTGGATGACCGAGACGGGCGGGAATCCCTGCTCCGGTGGCAGGCCACCGGGGGGAGGGACGGTACGTTCGGCGGTCACGAGCGGATCGACTCCCTGCACTCGGTGGGTTCCGCGCGGTGGGCCACCGTGCGCCGGGCGCCGAGCAGTTCGCGGTAGAGGTCCGCGACCGCCTCGGCCGAGCGCCGCACGTCGTGCGCGGCCGATACGTGGCGGCGCCCCTGGGCTCCGATCGACTCGCGCAGCAGCGGGTCGAGCAGCATCCTGGTGAGCGCGTCGGCCAGCGGGCCCGGTCGGCCCGGGGGCACCAGACAGTGCGTTGTGTGACCGGGCGGCAGGCTCTCGCGTGCACCGGCCACGTCCGTGACCACCACGGGACGCTCGCACGCCATCGCCTCCAGAGGGGCGAGCGCCATGCCTTCCCAACGGGACGGCAGCACCACCAGGTCGGCGGCTTGGTACCAGGGGACGACATCGGTGACGGCCCCGGTGAACAGCACGCCCTCGGGCGCGCGGTGCCGTAGCGGCCGCTCCTGCGGCCCGTCCCCGACGAGCGCCAGCCGGGCTCCGGGCACCCGTCGCAACACCGAGGGCCACGCCTCGAGCAGCACGTCCTGCCCTTTCTGCCGGCACAGCCGCCCCACGCAGACCACCAGCAAAGCGGCCGGATCAAGGTCGGCGAGCGGGGCCAGGTCCGGGCGTACGGCGGCGACGGCGGTGGGGTGGAAACGCACCGGATCGATGCCGTTGGGGATCACCCGCCAGTGGGCGCGCACTCCAGCGCCCTGGCCTCGCGCCTGCTCGGCCCTGCTGACGCACACCACGCGGCTGGTCCAGCGCGCCGCCCACCGTTCCCACGCCGTGGCGACCGCCGCGGTAACGCCGTGGACCGCCTCGAACGACCAGGCGTGCGGCTGGAACACCGTCGGGATCCGCCCCCGCACCGCCAGCCGGGCGGCGAGCCCGGCCTTGGCGCTGTGCGCGTGCACAACGTCGGGCCGGACCGCCTTGACGACGTGCGCGAGCCGGCGGATCTCACCGGGAAGCGACGGACCCGGCGACCGTGTGGCGGGCCAGTGCCGTACATACGCGCCGAGCTCCCGCAGTACCTGCCCCAGGCCGCTGTCGGGACACGCGACCGTGACGTCGAAACCGGCCGCGTGCTGCGCACGCACCAGGTCGGTGACCACGCGGGCGACGCCGCCGTCCACCGGCTGGGTGACGTGGAGGACGCGCGGCGCGGCCCCGCGTCGCGTCGCGCCGTACGACGGTCCGGAAGACCAGCTGGTCATCACCGTGCGAGATGGCCTGGAAGGGGCCCGTCAGGATCTGACGCACCGCCAGGCAGGAGGATCCCCCTGGGCGTCGTGGTGGAAAAACCTCGGGAGTGACGCATGGCCGGCATTGCTCCTTCACGGAAACATCAGGTTGTCGGTTGGTTTGACACGTCACCCTATCCTGGCATTACGGGCATATGGGACAAGAAGGGCATGGGTGTTGAGGTGTCATCACCTCGCATCAGGCGCACCTTCCGGCTGTGGTTGGTCCCGGTCGGGAACGCTTCCCCTGCTGCTTCTCGCGAAGGGTCCGCCCTGATGTCGCCGTCGGCTCCTTCGTCGGGCCGCCCTCCGGGTGCGGGACGAGGCGGGGAATGCAGGCTTTGTGTCGAATGTGGAGGGGGCGTCCCTGCGGCACGTCTGGGCCGGCGACGAACGTGGATGCCCTGATCAGGGCCGCCGCGTCCGGCAACCCGGCCGGCGTCGCGCGCGATGGCGGCCTTGGCGCAGGGGGTGGTTGCCACCGTCTCCGCAACCTGGGCGACCTGCCGGGTCCCGTTGTGTCCGGCCTGCCGAGCCCGCTGCCTTCCTGAGTACGGGCAGGTGTGTCTGAGGCGAGGGAGGCGCACGGCCCTGGATCTCGTACGGCCCCGCGGCGGGCCGGTACGACGGCTCTCTTTTCGACGGCCGGACCAGGTCTTTGCCTTGCTCACGCAAGGATGAGAAGGGCGGATGAGACATGCCCTTCGTTCGGGTGATCCTCCGGGTGAGTCGCTGCGATTTTCTGCGTACGGGGTTTCCGCTCAGTCCGCGGCTCGTTGAAGGTGGTGAAGTGATTCCCCCTGATGACTTTCGAGTCGCCGCAGAAAGGAACACGATGGCGCCGTCGTTGTCGAGTGCCTGGTCGTGGCCGGTGCCGCCGCTCTCGATGCACCGAAGGTCAAGGCCGTTGGCCTCACCGGAGAGGTGACTTCAAGGTCACGAAGCGTGTCGACCAGCGGCTGGCGGACTATCAGCCGGAGGTGCTCGACACGGAGAACAAGGGTTTCCTGCCAGCACTCTCAAGAAGGCGAAGATGCTGG
The DNA here is from genome assembly GCF_043080745.1 of Streptomyces sp. NPDC014995. Lineage (NCBI taxonomy): Bacteria > Bacillati > Actinomycetota > Actinomycetes > Kitasatosporales > Streptomycetaceae > Streptomyces > Streptomyces sp. NPDC014995. The sequence goes on along the minus strand of NZ_JBIBVX010000009.1, from coordinate 1,736 downwards.
CCCCCGAACTGTAGGCGCAGGGCTGAGCGGTATCCCCGGGCCGATCCCACCGCACATGGAATCGGCCTGTCGAGCGCGTATCACGTAGACCGCCCCTCAGGGCGAGGAGGAGACAGGCATTGCCGACCGGCAAACCACCGCAGCCACCACCAGTGCGCCCCGCGGCACCCACGACGGCCCCACCCGCGGCTGCCGACTCCGCGGTCGGCTCCGCGCGCCCTGCAGCGAAGTCGCCCACCGCCCACCCCCCCGGAGCCACGGCGCGACGCCGGGTGCTGCGGGGGCTGTTGGCATCGGCGTCCGCAGTGGCTCTCGCCCCGAGCCTGGTGGCTTCGGGTGCGGCCCCAAGAGCGTCGGGACCGGCGGGGAAGGCGCCGGGCCCGGCCGGAGACGACGAACGGTTCGACGAGACGTATCGCGGCCACCTCATCGTCGGTGTCAGGTATGACGCCGAGCGGCCCGTGGAGGACGGCCCGAGCGCGTGGCACGTCACCGTGGACGGGCGGCAACTGCATTTGATGCGCCGGGCGGACGGCAGCTGGATGAGCATGGTCGACCACTATCAGTCGTATGCGACCCCACTCGCCGCCGCACGTGCGGCCGTCGATGAACTCGGCCCCGTCGCACGGCTGGGTGCGCCGGGTGACAGGAGCAGTCGCGCGGAGGACAGTCGTACGCCGAGTGGGGCGAGGGGAACCGAGAGGGAGCATCGACATGGTGTACACCCGTAAGGACGTCAGCACACTCACGCCTTCCGAACGGCGCCGCTTCGTCAACGCGCTGCTGGAGGTCAAACGCCGGGGCGAGTACGACGAGTTCGTGCGCACGCACATCGAGTACTACGCCCCCGACGGCGAGCGCGGGCTGCGCGTAGCCCACATGGCGCCTTCCTTCCTGCCCTGGCACCGCAGGTTCCTGCTGGACCTGGAGAGCAGGCTACGCCGCGTGGACGAGTCGGTGACCCTGCCGTATTGGGACTGGACGCGCAACCGCACGCCGACGGCCGTACCGTGGACCGACGACCTGCTCGGCGGCACCGGGCGGCGTTCCGACCGCCAGGTCATGACCGGCCCCTTCGCCTATCGCTACGGCCAGTGGACCATCAAAGAGGCAATCACCGACGCCGAGTACCTCATGCGTGACCTGGGCCGCTCCAGGGACCCGATCGCGCTGCCCACAGCCGGGGATCTGAAGGAGACCCTCGCCGATCCGGTCTACGACACGGCCCCCTGGAACTCCACGTCCACCAGAGGGTTCCGCAACAAGCTGGAGGGGTGGGGGTCGGGGCGCGGTGCCGTGTCGTGGCGCAACCACAACCGCGTCCATCGATGGGTCGGCGGCCACATGATGGGCGGCGCCTCCGTCAACGACCCCGTCTTCTGGATGCACCACGCCTTCGTCGACCTGGTGTGGTCCCGCTGGCAGCGGCGGCACCGGGACGCCCGCTATCTCCCCGCGAAGCAGCCCGCCCCGGGAGACGCCCAAAGAGGCCAGGTCATCGCGCGGCACGAGAGGATGCCGCCGTGGGACGTCACCCCGGAGGAACTGGAAGACATCAGCCGGATCTATCGGTACGAGTAGCACGCACGGACGCCTGCGGGAGATCCGATACGGGGAGCACCTCGAAGCGTCCACCGATGACTTAGAGGTCCTAACAGAAGCTGTTGATCATGTGACTGTCGTCCTGGTTGCTCGTTGGTTTGTCGTGGGGAAGAGGGAGTCACGGCCGTGGATCG